>DAIQBH010000009.1:0-59710 GCA_036781285.1 Thermodesulfobacteriota bacterium
CAAGAACCCGTGCCCGTGCGGCTTCCGCGGCGATCCCCTCCGCGGGTGCCGGTGCACGCCACAGCAGCTCGCGCACTACGTGACCAAGCTCTCCGGTCCTCTCCTCGACCGCATCGACCTGCACGTCGAGGTGGCGCCGGTGCGCTCGGGCGACCTCACCGGGACGCGCGGCGGTGAGACCTCGGCCGGGGTCGCCGCGCGGATCGCTTCGGCCCGCGAACGCCAACACACCCGCCTGGGACCGGCGCGCTGCAACGCCGAAATGACCGCCCGCGAGCTCCATGCCCATGCTCGCCCCGACGCGGCCGGGGCAACGCTCGTCGAACGCGCGATGACGAAGCTCGGACTCTCCGCCCGCGCCTACACCCGCATACTCAAGGTCGCGCGCACGATCGCCGACCTCGCGGGCGAGGAGCAGGTCGGCGCCGTGCACGTCGCCGAAGCGATCCAATACCGCGCGCTCGACCGCGAGCAGCGCGCATAGTTCGATCTCCGCTCCCTAACCGGGCATCGTTCCCGACGCACCCTCGCGCGCACTGGGAGCCGGAGGAATCCGCTGTAGCGCCTTCCTCGACTGCGACGTATGGGTCAGCGGCTTCTCGGCTTCAGTACTCGGGCCGTCACGCTGAAACGCTCGTGCTTTTGTCTGCTAGCGTCGCGGATTCTGCCCGAGCTGGGTCTCCGCGCGGTCAGGACACTCATCACCTCGCCGCGACGCCGATCCTCTCATGCCACGTCGCGGTCACAGGAACGCGACCGCCACGCCACCGAGAAGCCGGGAGGTGAATCGGCTCCAGGTGGCGGGGCGTATCGTCGTCTCCGGATCAGGGGGTGGGAATGTAATAGCTCCCGAGGGCGATGAACATTTCGTCCTCGGTGGTCACGCCACCGCGGAGGGTGCACGCGTCGCAGAACCCGTCGCCGGCCCCAGGGGAGCTTTCGCAGGTCGAATCGAAGCCGAAGCAGAGCGTGCCTTGGTTCGGGCCGATGCACCGCGTTTCGCTCACGTTGCACGGGCCGCCGAACGGCAAATTGTTGGGAGGCACGGGCGACGTCGACCGGCGCTTTACCGCCGGACTTCCCGGACCGGCACCGTTGTCGAAGACGCTGCAATAGAGGTAGGTGCGCGCTTGGATCGCCGCGGCACTCCCTCCGGAGCCGTGTGCGACCGGCGGATCGAGCACCAACTGGAGCGGATCGGTGTAGTCGGTGCTCAAGTACAGCGGCGTATCCCCGCGCGGCACGCATGCCGGCTCTCCTGGCGTGCAGGGCACGTTGGGCGGCGCCCACATCCGGAACAAGACCCCGTGGCGATGGGTGTGCGAGCCGAGCTCGAACAGATGCGCGTTCGCCGGCAACGTGAACGTTCGGCAGTATTCGCGGGTCTCGAACGGCGGCACGTTCTGCACGAAGATCGACCCCGAGTCGAAGACGGCTTGCACCGGGTACAGCTGGTCCGCGGGAGCCGCGACATCGAGGTTCAAGTACTGGCTCATCGTGCTGTCGGTGCTGGTCAGGTTGAACGCGTGTGAGTTCCACGCCACGATCCCCTGCATCGGCAGGATGCTGTACACGCCGGACGGATAGTTGCTCTGGAAAAACGGCTCCTGCGAGCCGCTGAACGCTGGTGCGGTGCCGTTGCCGGTAGCACCGCCGAATTGGGAATAGTCTGGCGGACCGTAGTTGATGCAGGCGACGGCGCTCTTCACGTGTCCACTGCATCCGGGGTTGTAGCCGGTGGCGGGATCGACGTCGGTCGGATCGCACGACGTCCCCTCGAGCGGGTTGCTTTGGTCTTGGAACTTGTAAGTCCAAGCGCCCCAACCCGCGTCGGTGGGACCGTACTCCCCCGTGTATAGATGGATGATGCTGTGGTGCGACTGGGGGTCCTGATAGAGCGTTTGGCGGTGATAGGCGAAGCATCGTCCCGAGGGGTTGTTGACGTTGGCGCCCCCCATGGACGGCGGCAGGAGAACGAGCGGGCATGGCACTTCTGCCGACGCCGGGATCAACGCCGTCGCCGTTAGGTCGTAGTAGGTGGACATGCAAATCTCGTCCTCGTCCTGCGACGGCAGCGGCCAGGGCGTTTGCTGGAGCTGCGCTCCGAGGCCGGCGCCCGGCGGGTCGGGAACGGGAATGGTCAAGGGGTCGGGGGTGGGGAGACAGCTGCCGAGCAGCAGCGCCGTGCCGTCGACCGTGAGGCTCTCCGGCGCGCCGCCTCGGATCCAGCGCTCGATCGCCTCGAGGTGCTCGGGCGTGAGCGCCGGCGCGCCGCCCGCAGGCATGGGCGAGCCGCCGCCCGTCGGGTGCCCGGGAATCGTCGCCGCCGCGAGCTTGTTGTAAAGGAAGCTCAGCGCCGGCTCGCCGGGCTCGACCCGTTTCGTTGCCGGGCTGGCTCCCTGGCTAGGAACGCCGACCAGGTTCGCGTACGAGTTGCCCGCGGTCAGATCGAGCCCACCCTGCGGCGCGATGCTGCCGTGACAGAGGTTGTTGGTGCAGCCGTACGTGGGAGAGTCGAAGATCAGGGCCTGGATGCCCTCGAACGTCGAGTTGAAGCCTTGGGCGGCGTCACACTGGAGACAGCTGTTGTTGCCGGTGTCGCCGTCGTCGAAGAAATCGCAATCGCGATCGCTGCCGTTCGCGGCGTTCGCCGAGAGACAGACCCGGCACCTGACGCTTGCGCCGAGACAACTCGCCAGCGTGATGGGGTTGTCGGTGGCGCATACCGGAAAGAGCTCGGACAGGGTGCGGTCGTTTACCTTGGTGGTGCACTTGGCGGCGATGTCCTTCTGGAAGCCTTGGCCGGCCGCGTTGCAGGTCTTGGCCAGCTTGGCTGCATCCAGGCCGTCGTAGCAAAGCGCCAGGTCGTCGATGTCGTAGATCAGCCCGTAGATGCCGCCGCTCTTGAGGTGCGTGGTGGTGCACTTGAGGTACTGCTTTTCCAATTCTTGCGTGCACTTTGCCGCGCGCTTCAGGACGGCCTGCTGGCATTTGCCGGCATCGACGGCATCGCCGCCAGCGCTCGTCTGCACGAGGATTCCCGCGTCGAGGTCGGGACCGAAGAGGTCGTGCACCAAGTCGAACTCGAGTTGCTTGGCAGCGGCGTTCACGGTGGTGGCCGTCGTCACGCCGTATTCAGGTCGCATCGGGAAGCCGTCGGAGTCGACCTTGGTTCCCAGAGGGCCACCACAGCTGTCCAAGAAGAACGTAGCGAGGGTGTCGCTTTGCTTCTGCAGCTTCCCCTTTTCGTCGAACTCGATGCATTGCTCGAGCGTCGTGACGGCCGGGTCGGTACTGAGCGGCAGACCCGCCACGTGATTCTTCACGCAGGCAGCCACGCCCTTGCCGGTCGCCCGCGAGAGCTTCGCCCAGTTGCCGATCACGCCCTTAGTGCACTTTTGCTGCGCCGAGGTCTGCGGCTCGCCGCCTTGCTCGTGCGCACGCGCCGCACCGACCAACGCGACGCCCACGAATACCAACACGGCCGACAGCTGGGGCGTACGTCCCGCAAGCACCTTCATGATTTCCTCCTGGGGGTCTCTTCGGAAGCTTTTCGATCGACGGCGCCCCACGTGCCGGCATGCACGAAGTCAAGGGCGACGCGCTGGAGCGGTAGCACGGCTTCGTACGCATGTACAGGTTATTCGAGTCGGGTGCTGTCCATCCCCAACTTAGGACGCTCGAACGCGCGGCTTGCCTCGGCGGGACGACGAGACGACCTGCGATCTCACCCGCATCTAGCGTTCGGCGTTCTGCTTCGCCCGGTCTCGACGGCGATTGTGAATGGCCCAACCCCGCCGGCCAGCTTGATCGAGCTCTACGCGGCGCAGCGGGCGCCAGCGGTGAGAACAGCGAGCGGGTAAAGGGTCAGCGCGCGGGCGCGGCGGGCTTGCTCGGCAGCAGGACGGGGGCCGCGGCTCGCGCGGCCCCCGCGATCGCGATCGTCACGTGCGGCGGAGACTCGTACGCTTCGACGGAGTGCCTCGTGTCGCGCGCGAGGTCGAGCACGATGCGCGCCGTGCTCGCGGTGAACTGTCCGGTCCGGATCTGGCGAACGAATCCGTCACCGACGTCGATCGGTGGGACGACCTCCGGCGCGAGGGTCGTGTTCGCGAAGTCGAGCACCAGGCGCCGCGTGGCGTTCTGCGCCTCGGCATCGAGGACGCGCACGTCGAACGCCAGCGGCCGCGACAGCATCACGATCACCTTGGTCGCCTCGCGCTCGGACTTGAGCTGGATGCGCTCGATGCGCCCCGCCGGATCGGCCATTGCGCGGGTCGGAGCCATGATCGCCAGGATCGCCAGCGCGGCACCCACGACGCGCGCGCCGTTCCACGTGCGGCTCGTCGCCGCTCTCCACCTTACGTTCGCCCGCAGCTCACACCGTCGCATCGTCACACCCCCGCCGATGCACCGCATAGCCGCGGTCGGCGGGGCCCGCAACGGTCGGCGGGCCCGGACGCGGACGGCTCAGCCGCCTTGCACCGCGCTCGGATCCATCCACATCACCTCCCAGACGTGCCCGTCGAGATCCTGGAACGCGTGGGCGTACATGAAGCCGTGGTCCTGCGGATCACTGAAGGTGGTGCCGCCGGCCGCGACGGCCTTCTTCACGATGGCGTCGACGGCGGCGCGATTCTCGCGCGAGAGAGCGATCAGCACTTCCGTGCTCTGCTTGGCGTCGCAGATGGCCGCCTTCTTGGGGGTGAACGTCGCGAACTTCTCGTGGGTGAGGAGCATCGCGAAGATGGTCTCGCTGATGACCATGCAGGCGGCGGTCTCGTCGGTAAACTGGGGGTTGAAGCCGAATCCGAGCGCCTCGAAGAAGCGCTGCGAGCGCGCCAGGTCACGGACGGGCAGATTGACGAAGATCATTTGGGGCGTGGACATCGGGAACCTCTCCTTCGTTCGGGATGTGCATGTACGTCGAACGAGGAGGGCCCGAATCGACAGCCCGCGTTTCCGCGACTTACGACCGGCCGAAGCCGCCGTTCACGCTGATCGCCTGACCCGTGATCCACGACGCCTGCGCCGACGCCAGGAACGCGATCATGGGCGCGATGTCCTCGGGCCGGCCGAGGCGGCCGAGCGGGTAGTAGCGCGCCCACTCCCGCTCCATGTCGTCGGTGATGTACGAGGTCATGGGCGTCCGCGTGACGCCGGGGCAGACGGCGTTCACCGTGACCCCGAAGCGCCCGAGCTCGATCGCGAGGCCCTTCGTGAGCGCGATCACGCCGCCCTTGGTGGCGCCGTAGACGACGATGCGCTTCTCGTTGCCCTTCCCCGCCTCCGACGCGAGGTTCACGATCCGGCCGGAGCGCTGCGCGATCATGCGCTCGGCGACCGCGCGGCAGCAGTGCATCGTGCCCCGGAGGTTGATGTCGAGCATCGCGTCCCAGTCGCCATCGTCGGGTGCCGACTCGACGAAGAGGCGCGGAATGCCGCCGACCCCCGCGCTGTTCACGAGCACGTCGACCCGACCGCACGCGTCGACGGCGCGTGCGACGAGACGTTCGCACTGGGCGTACTCACGGACGTCGACGACCTGCCCGACCGCGCCGAGCTCGCCGGCGACCGTGTCGAGCGCGGCGGCGTTCACGTCGCCGAGCACGAGCCGCGCGCCCTCCGCGGCGAACGTCCGCGCGGTGACGAGCCCGATGCCCGACGCCCCGCCGGTGACGATCACGACCTTGTCGCGCAGCTGGAGGTCCATGGCGGTCAGCGCTCCCCGAGGTGCTCGTGTCGCAGGATCGAATAGAGGTGCTGGTCGAGGAACCGGCCGCCGACGTAGTGCGCCTCGCGCAGCAATCCTTCGCGCTGCATGCCGAGCCGCTCGGCGACACGCGCGCTGCGGTCGTTGCCGACGGCGCACCGCACGACGATGCGGTGCAGGCCGACCGCGCCGAACGCGAAGTCGAATACGAGCCGCGCGGCCCGCGTCACGTAGCCGCGCCCTTCGGCGCGTGACCCGATCCAGTAGCCGAGCTCGGCCGAGCGATCGAACCACTCGACGTAGTGCAGGCCGATCGTTCCGAAGATCGCTCCCTCGACGCACATGGCGAGGACGAGGCTACGCCGCCGTCGCCGCTCTTCCGTCGCGTCGGCGATGAAGCGAGCGCTGTCACGCTCGGTGCGCGTTTCCTCCACCCACGGCAGCCACCGTCCGAGCCGGACGCGCTCCGTGTCGATCAGCCGGAAAAGCGCGAAGGAGTCGGCCGCGAGGAGCGGACGCAACCACAGGTCGCGCTCGCGGATGTCGACCCGCTCGAAGGGGAATGCTGGCGTGTCCCACGCTCGGCTCGTCCCCATGGCGCGCTCGCGTCCCTCGGATCAGCTCCCGCCCCGACGACTACTCGTCGGCGTTCCACTCCTCGGCGTCGTCGTCCTCGTCGTCGTCATCGTCCAAGTCGTCATCATCGTCGTCGAAATCGTCGTCGTCGTCGAAATCTTCGTCTTCCTCACGCAGCCACATGGACGCCTCCTTTTCAGCGGGCAAAGTCGCTTATCGACGGTCCCAAACCTTGTCAATGCGCACCCTAGCCGCACGCCGGCGCTACGCGTAGCGCACAGCGACGCGCGGCAGGTCGTGGGGAGTTCGGTGTGGGCGACGTTCGGCGAGAGCCGAGGATCCGACCACGACCTGCCGCTCACCGACGGCGATGCGCTCAGTGGTAGATGTCCATCAGCTCGATGACGCCGAGCTCACGGAGGCGCGAGAACAGGTAGCCCTTGATCTCCTTCGCGGTACTGAGTGCGCGCACGTCGCGTGCGACCTCCTCCGCGAGCGAGAACGGCACCGAGCGGATGAAACGCTTGATGACGGGCACGAAGAACGGCCCCATGCTCAGGTCGTCGAGCCCCATGCCGAGCAGTGGCAACGTCGCCAGCGGGTCGGACGCCATCTCGCCGCACATGCCGACGGACTTCCCGGCATCCTTCGCGGCCTGCGCCACGTCGGCGATCGCGCCGAGCACGGCGGGGTGCAGCGGCTCGTAGAGGGGCGCCACCTTCGAGTTGTTGCGGTCGACGGCCAGCAGATACTGGATGAGGTCGTTCGTGCCGATGCTGAAGAAGTCGACCTCCTCGATGAGCCGAGGCGCCAACCAGACCGCCGCCGGCACCTCGATCATGATGCCGATCGGCATGGAGCGGTCGTAGGGCAACCCGGCCTCGTCGAGCTCGGCCCGCGCCTCCTCGAGCAGCTCCTTGATGCGCCGGACCTCCTCGACGCTCGAGATCATCGGGAACATGAGCCGCACCCGGCCGCTCGCGCCGGCGCGGAGGATGGCGCGGAGCTGGGCCTTGAAAATCACCGGCATCTCGAGGGAGATGCGGATCGAGCGCCACCCGAGGAAGGGATTCTCCTCCTGCTGCGCCGTCAGATAGCTCGCGTACTTGTCGGCCCCGAGGTCGAGCGTGCGGATCGTGATCGGACGACCCGGCATGCGATCGATGACCTTGCGGTAGAGCGCGAGCTGCTCTTCCTCGCCCGGAAAGTCCTTGTACGAGAGAAAAGGCACTTCGGTGCGGTAGAGGCCGACGCCCTCCGCGCCGTGGTCGCGCGCGAACTTCATGTCGCCGATGAGTCCGATGTTCGCGAAAAGGTGCACGCGATGGCCGTCGGAGGTTTCGGCGGGGAGATCGCGGATCGCCTCGAGCTGGAGGTTGAAGGCGCGATACTCCTTTGCGAGGCGCTGGTACTCGCGGCTGACGTCGACGCCCGGGTTCACGTAGACGACGCCGGAGTTTCCGTCGACGATCATGTCGTCGCCTTCGTGCAGGACGTCGGCGATGTGCCCGACGCCGACGACGGTCGGGATCTCGAACGACTTGGCGAGGATCGACGCGTGCGACGTGACGCCGCCGGTCGCGAGCACGATGCCCTTCAGGCGGTCGTGCTCCATGAGCGAGAGATCGGTGAGCGTGAGATCGTGCGCGACCAAGACGACGTCGGCGGCGAAGCCGCGCTCGCGTTCCTCGTGTCCGAGCAGGTTGCGGAGGAGCCGCTGGCCGATGTCGCGCACGTCGGCGGCGCGCTCGCGGAGGTAGCCGTCGGTGACGGCAAGGAACGCCGCGACGTACTCGTCGACGACCTGGCGGAGCGCGCTCTCGGCGGCAAGCCCTTCGTCGAGGCGGGAGGTGATCTTTCCGAGGAACGCCGCGTCCTCGAGCATCATCCGCTGCGCGTCGAAGATGGCGCCGTCGATCTCGGGCGCGACGGTGTGCATCTTCTCCTTGAGGCGGATCATCTCGTCGACGGAGCGCTCGACCGCGTGCGAGAGACGGACGCGCTCCCCCGCGGGGTCGTCGGCGACCCGGTCCTCGACCTGCTCGAGCGTCACCTCGGGATGGAGCAGGTGCGCGCGGCCGCGCCCGAATCCCGGCGACGCGCCGAGACCCGTCAAGCGGTGCTGTCCGGGACGTCGCTTGGCGCCCCGTGCCGCACGATCCTCGGTGGTCTCGTACGCGTGCAGCCGGCGGATCGCGTCGACCATACGCGAGCGGTACTCCTGGCGCTCCTTCTCCTTGCTCTCGAGCGACTCGAGGAGCCGCGCTTGCACGATGATGCTGCCCGCCTGAGCGGCGATCGCGCGCAGCAGGCGAAGCTCGTTCGGCGTGAAGCGGCGGCGGCGGAGCGTCTGCACGACGAGCACGCCGAGCGCCGTCTTCTTCTCGGCGATCGGCACGCCGAGGAACGAATGGTACCGCTCCTCGCCCGTCTCCGGAAAGTATTTGTAGCGGGCATGCGCGAGGGCATCGACGACCATGACGGGCTCGCCCTTCTCGATCACGAGACCGGTGAGGCCTTCGGTCACCTTCATCGTGACCTTGCCGACGGCGGCGCGCTCGAGACCGGTCGTCGCCCACAACGTCAGGAGCTCGTCCTTGGGATCGAAGAGGTAGAGCGAGCACACCTCGGTGCTCATGCGCTCGGCCACGATGCGAACCAGGTTGTCGAAGGTTTCCTGGAGCGTCTGCGAGTGGCTGATGATGGTCCCGATGTCCTCGAGAACCGAGAGGCCCTGCCCTTTGCGCGCACGGGTGCGGCGAGACGAAATCTCTGCTGCCGCCGGCTTGCGTTCGCTCATGCGCTCCACGTCTGAATCGATGCCCGCGCTGGTGCTCGAGAAGGCCGCCGTGGGAGGGAGACCGTGCTGATGATGACACCGCGCCCCGAGCCGCCAGGAAGGGATTGCGGCTCGCTGCTCGGGCGGAGACTATAGCCCACGCCGGCAGGGGCGAACAACGCGTAAAGGCGTCGGAACGCGGGGTTGGACCGCTCGCAATCGCGACTCGCCGGGTCGATCACGCGCCCCCCGTCGGAAGATGCCCCAGAATGGGACGGCCTCGTCCAACGACGTAGGCCCGGCGGATGGCACCCGTGACGTAGCGCTTCGCGGCC
Source organism: Thermodesulfobacteriota bacterium (assembly GCA_036781285.1). GTDB lineage: Bacteria > Desulfobacterota > Binatia > UTPRO1 > UTPRO1 > UTPRO1. Next base: position 9,404 of record DAIQBH010000009.1, read on the forward strand.
CGGATCGCTTCGACGAGCGGCACGTCCTTGGCACGCTCGGCGGTGATCGCGGCCGCGAACGTGCACCCCGTTCCGTGCGGGCTCGGACCCGGGACCCGCCGGCCGCGGAATCGGTGCACGACGCCGTCGACCAGCGCCACGTCGACGGGATCGCCCGCGAGGTGCCCTCCGGTGACGACCGCCGCCCCGGCCCCGGCCGCGACCAGCGCCCGCGCCGCCTCCTCCATCGCGCGCAGATCGCGGACGGGGAATCCCACGAGCACGGATGCCTCCGCGAGGTTCGGGGTCACGAGCTCGGCGAGCGGCAGGAGGCGGCGCCGGAGCATCGCGGCCCCGCCGCGCGCCAGCAGCGTACCGCCCTCGGTCGCGTGCATGACAGGATCGACGACGAGCCGCCTCACCCGGTGGACGGCGACCCCGTCGGCGACCGCCGCGACGACCGCTGCGCTTCCCAGCATGCCCGTCTTCACCGCGTCGGCACCGAGATCGTCGAGGACGGCGTCGATCTGCGCCCGCACGACGGCGGGCGAGAGGACGGTCACCGAGTACACCGCGCAGGTGTCCTGCGCCGTGATCGCCGTGATCGCGCTCGTGCCGTGCACGCCGCGCGCGGCGAACGTCTTGAGGTCTGCCTGGATTCCGGCGCCCGCGCCGCTGTCGGAGCCCGCGATCGTGAGCGCGGACGGCAGCTCGCGCCGTCTCACGCCCCGGGCTCGCCGACGGCCAGCGCCAGGCGCTCGATCACGAGACGTGCCGCCGCGTCGTCGAGCTCGGGATAGATCGGGAGCGCGAGCGACTCGACGCTCGCCCGCTCGGCCTCCGGACGATCGCCGGGGCGATGACCGTACGCGGCGAAGCACGGCTGGAGATGCAGCGGGATCGGATAGTAGACCTGCGTCTCGATCCCGTCCGCCGCGAGCGCGGCTCGGACCCGATCCCGGTCGCGCACGCGGACGACGTATTGATGAAAGACGTGCCCCGGGGCGATCGCCGGCGCGCCGACGGCTCCCGCCGAGCCGAACGCGCGCGTGAGCAGGTGATCGTAACGCTCGGCGTGACTCCGGCGCGCGGCGTTCCAGGCATCGATGCGCCCGAGCTTCACCCCGAGCACGGCCGCCTGGAGCGCATCGAGCCGCGACGCGAGCCCGAGCGCGACGTGGCGGTAGGGCCCGCCCTCGGCGCCGTGGCGCGCGAGCGAACGGACCTGGTCGGCGTCGCCGGCGTCTCGCGTCACGACGCAGCCGCCGTCGCCGGCGCCCCCGAGGTTCTTCGTCGGATAGAAGGAGAAGCACCCGAAGCGCCCGACGGTACCCGCGTAGGCCCCCGTGCCGCCGACGCGCGCGCCGATCGCTTGCGCCGCGTCCTCGATCACGACGAGCCCGTGGGTGCGCGCGAGCGCCGAGAGCTCGTCGATTGCGCAAGGGCGGCCGAAAAGATGTACCGGCAGGATCGCGCGTACGGCCTCGCCGCCCGGCGCACGCAGCACGGCGCCGTCGCGGCGGCACTCCTCGGCTAGGAAACGCGCCGCGAGGCGGGGATCGAGGTTGAACGAGTCGGGCTCGATGTCGACGAAGTACGGCCGCGCCCCCGTTCGCGCGATCTGCGTCGCGCTCGCGGCGAAGCTGTACGGCGTCGTCAGGACCGCGTCGCCCGGTCCGATGCTCGACGCCCGCAGCGCCAGGTAGAGCGCGTCGGTACCGGACGCGACGCCCACCACGTGAACGCCGCCGAGGTAACGGCCGAGCGCAGACTCGAAATCGGCGACCGCGGGGCCGAGGACGAACGCCTGCGAGGAGAACACCGCCTCGACCGCGCGCTGGATCTCGCTCCGAAGCTCGCCGTATTGCGCCTGGAGATCGAGAAAGCGCACCCGCGTTTCGGTCACGGCGCATTGTCTCGGCGACCGCCCGGAGTGTCAATCGAACGTGCTCGAGGCGGGCCTCGGCGCGGACGGGGGCAGGACGAGCGTCGCCGTCGTTCCGACACCCTCGACGCTCGCGAGATGAAGCGTGCCCCCGTGCGCCGCGGCGATCGCGCGCACGACCGCGAGGCCGAGCCCGAGCCCGCCACCGCCGAACGCGATGGGATCGCTGTGGTGCGCGTCGATCGGCGTGCCCGTGACGAAGGGCTCGCCGAGCTGCGGCAGGAGCGAGGCCGCGATGCCGACGCCGGTGTCACGCACGACCAGCGCGCTGCCGCCGGACTCGAGCGCGCCACGCAGCATCAGCGTGATCCGCCCCCCATCGGGCGTGAAACGGATCGCGTTCAACGCAAGATTCACGACTGCCCGGTGCAGGTCGTCGACATCGCCGAAACCGGGAACGGCATCCACGGCCTCGACGACGAGCGTGAGCCCACGCCGCGCGCAGAGCGGCGCGACGTCGGCGGCGGCGCGACGCATGACGTCGGCAAGGCAGAGCACCGCATGCGGGCGGGCGCGCGGCTGCGAGAGCCGCACCAGATCGGTCATTGCGCCGACGCTCCGACCCAGCCACCGCACGTTGCGCTCCGCCGTCGCCAGCAGCGCCCGCGCCTCGTCGTCGAGGCCGAGGTCCGCGAGCGCCTCGAGCACGGCTCCGAGCACGTGCAGCGGCGTCCGGAGCTCGTGCGCCGCCAGTGCCACGAACCGCGTCCGGAGCGCGTCGAGCTCCCGCAGCCGCGCATAGGCACGCGCGGTTTCCGCGTCGAGGCGAGCGCGGGCGCGAGTCGCGAGCGCCGACTCACGAGCCTGCCGGACGGCGGCGCGGAGCTCGCGCGGATCCCAGGGCTTGGCCACGTAGCGGTGCACGTGCCCCACGTTGATCGCGTCCATCAGGCTTTCCACGTCGGCGTAGGCGGTGAGGAGAATCCGCCCGATCGTGGCGTCCCGCGCCGCCACCGCCGCCAGGAGATCGGTCCCGAGCATCGCCGGCATCCGGTAGTCGCTCACCACGACCGCGATCTCGGGGCCGATCGCGGCGCAGGCCTCGGCCCCCGAATGCGCGGTCACGACCGGTGCGACATCGCGAAGCGTCCGCGCGACGGTGGCCAGCCCGGCGCGATCGTCGTCCACACACAAAATGGCGTCCACGTGTTGGCCTCCTCGGTGGCGATCGGGATCGGCATCGAGCTATCGCAATCGTCTTTCGGCCTTCGCAAGGCTGCGAGTGGCCGGTCGCCGATTGACCATGTCGGGGAGCGGGCGATATGAGCAAAGGCGAGCAACGCATGCCGAAAAAGGCGCAGGCGAAGAAGCCAAAGCGGCACTGGCTGCGGCGGATCGCGGCGGGGGTCGGGCTCTTCGTAGTGGGAACGGGCAGCGTTGCCGGCTGGGTCGTCTACCGCGAGATCAGCGCCAACCTCCCCCCGGTCGACAAGCTGCTGCGGTACCAGCTCCCGGTGGCGACCCGCGTCTACGCGGCGGACGGTACCCTCCTCGGCGAGTTCTACACCGAGAAGCGTTACCTCGTCCCGATCGCGAAAATCCCCGACGTCGTCCGCCACGCGTTCATCGCCGCCGAGGACTCGAGCTTCTACCGGCACAAGGGTGTGGACGTGCTCGGTATCGCACGAGCCGCGATCGCCAATTTCACGGCCGGCACCGTCGTTCAGGGTGGCAGCACCATCACGCAGCAGGTCGTGAAGTCGCTGCTGCTGACGCCCGAGAAGAGCTACGAGCGGAAGATGAAGGAGATTCTCCTCTCGCTCCGGCTCGAGCGCCAGCTCACCAAAGACGAGATCCTCTATCTCTATTTGAACCTGATCTATCTCGGGAACGGCGCCTACGGCGTCGGAGCGGCCGCGCAAGAATATTTCGGGAAGGACGTCGCCGACCTCGACCTCGCCGAGTCCGCCCTCCTCGCCGGGCTCCCGCAAGCGCCGAGTCGCTATTCACCGGTCCGACACTGGGACCGCGCCAAGTATCGCCAGCGCTACGTGCTCGAGCGCATGGCGCGCGAGCGCTACGTCACGTGGGAGCAGAGCGAGCAGGCGCTCAAGCAGGAGATCGTCCTCACCCGCCACGACATCGGCGCGCCGACCTACGTCGCCGCCCCGTACTTCGTCGAGCACGTCCGCCGGCTCCTCGAAGAGCGCTACGGGGGCACGGCGCCGTATCAGGCCGGACTCAACGTCTACACGACCGTCGACCTCCCGACCCAAAAAGCCGCCGAGGAGGCGCTGCGCTCCAACCTCGATCAGATCGACATGGGTCGGACGCGCGCACGGCCGCTCCGTCGCCTCAACAACGCGGAGGCCGAGCGCTTCATCGCGTCGGCGAAGTCGACGCGCGACACCGACGAGCCGCAAGCCGGCCGATCGTATCAAGCGCTCGTCCTCGCGATGGAGAAGAACAGCGCCCGCGTCCAGGTCAATCGCTTCACGGGACAGCTGATTCCCACCCAAGACCACCCGCTGCCGGCCGGCCTCGCGAAGAACGACGTGATCGCGGTCCGCCGTCACCCGAGCAAAACGGGCGGGACCCTCCAGTTCTCGCTCGACAGCGATCCGCAGCTCGAGGGGGCGCTGCTCTCGGTCGAGCTGCCGAGCGGCCACGTGAAGGCGCTCGTCGGCGGGTACGACTACGAGCGCAGCCAGTTCAATCGCGTCATGCAGGCGCTCCGGCAGCCCGGCTCGTCGTTCAAGCCGTTCGTCTACTCGGCGGCGCTCGACCGCGGCTACACGCCGGCGTCGATCATCGTCGACGAGCCGATCACGCTGATCGGCGGCGGTCGCGCGTGGATGCCGCAGAACTACGACGAGAAGTTCATCGGCCCGACGACGCTGCGGAACGCCCTCGCCCACTCGCGGAACGTCGTCACCGTGAAGCTCGCGCAGAGCATGGGCCTCAACTACCTCATCAACTACCTGCCCCGCTTCGGCTTCAGCCGGCCCTTCGCGAAGAACCTCTCGATCTCGCTCGGTACCGCGGAAGTGACGCTCTTCGACCTCGTCCGCGCCTACACGCCGTTCGCCGCGGGCGGCCGTCGCATCGACCCGCAGTTCATCACCAAGATCACCGACCCGCACGGCAAGGTGCTCGAGGAGTTCACCGCCGCGAGCGAGCCGGTGATCACGCCCGAGACCGCGTACCTCGTGACCAGCATGCTCGAGAGCGTCATCGAGCGCGGCACCGGGAAGAAGGTGGCGGCGCTCGGGCGCCCCGTCGCGGGCAAGACCGGCACCACCAACGACATGCACGACGCGTGGTTCGTCGGGTACACACCCGAGCTCGTGACCGGCGTCTGGGTCGGGTACGACAGCGAGCGCAGCCTCGGGAAGAAGCAGACCGGCGGCCGCGTCGCGGCCCCCATCTTCCTGAGCTTCATGGAGCAGGCCCTCGGCGCAGCACCCGTCCTCGACTTCCCGATCCCCGACGGCGTGCTGCTGACCAGCGTCAACGGCAACCTCGAGACGTTCAAGAAGGGCACCGAGCCCGGCGCCGCCCGCTACGCCAGCGTGAACATGGACGACGACCTCGACGTCGCGGTGGCGCGCATGCAGGGTTGGCGGCCGCCACCCCCGCCGCCGGATCCCGAGATCGACGGCGAGGAGGCGCTCGACGATCTGCTCCGCGAGGGCACGCCCGACGACTACGACGTCGCGCCGGGCGATCAGGAGATCCGGACGATGGACGGCCGCGCACCGATCGACGATCGGCCGCCGCCCCGGGCCGAGGACTACCTCGATGCGGGCCGCAGCCGTGGCGAGCGCTCCGGTCGCGAGATCGAGCAGTGGGATCGCGACGCCGATCGCTACGACCGCGTGCCGGATCGTCCGCAGCGTGCCGACGACCGCTACGAGCGCGACACGGCACCCGCCGGCAACGACAACGCATACCGCGGCATACCCGATCGGGCGCCCGAACGCCCACTGCGCCAGCCAGTCGCCGACCCCGACGACTACCGAGCGAACGCTCCGCCGCCACGCGGCCGGCGCATCGTCGAGGAGCCGCTCCCCTACTAGACGTGTGACCCAAGACTCGCCAGGCCGAGGGCGAGCCCTGCATTGGGTTGCGAATGGCCGGCCCGAGTGCCACGCAGCGTGTCGGCCTGGCGCCGTGGTCGGCGGCGCTACCCGGCCTGTACCGAGTTCGCGTGTCCCGCGTTGCGCGCTCCAGCGCGCCGCAGGCCCGGCTCGACCACGTCTGATGAGCCACGCCCGGCTACGGCGCGTTGCAGTCCGTCGACACGTTCGGATTCGCCGTGGCGGTCCGCTTGAGCTTCCACTTGCAGGTGCCGACGTTCGGCGCCGCGGTCGAATCGTCGGCGACGAACGTGACGCCGGTGATGGTCGCCTTCACTTTGCCGTCCTTGGTCTTCACGGTGAATCGACCGAGCGCATCGAAGGGCGTCGGGTCGGCAAGGTCGTGATCCCGGCAGTGGCGGACCGAGAGCTCGCCCTTCTCCGGCTTCTCGGACCCGAAGTTCGCGACCCCGGAGTAGAGGTGCGTACTCCCGATCGCGGTGTCGAAGCCGACGGCGTTGCCGGACTGCGAGATCTGGACGGTGCCCTCGCGATCGACCTTCGTCTTCACGCCCTCGGCGAAGAACTTGCACTTGCGCGTACCGGCCCACGTACCGGTGATGTCGAAGGCGGCAGCTGGCGATGCGAGCACGAGAAGCAGCGGGACGACCAGCAACCGACGGCGGCGCACCATAGGGGAATCCCTCCTGTTGCCGCCTTCTCCGTCGGCGGGCCGACTCCTGTCAACGTGCCGGTTACTTCAGGACGTCGGCGATCAGGCGGCGGAGCGTGTCCGACGGCGTGGCGATGTGGCACTGCGCGCCGCCGTGGACGAGGCCGACGACGCGCGCTCCGGCGTCGACGATCGGCGCGCCCGAGTCTCCGGGGATGCCGTCGATGGTCGTGAAGAGCGCGTCGCCGAGCGCCGGCAACGACGGGCAACGGCCGGTGCGCTCGAGCTTCGCCTCCTGGAACCGCGGGTTCTTCGGGTTCCCGGCGAAGTACAGCACGGTGCCGGCGATCGGCGGCTGGCGCACGAGCATCAGCGGCTTCAAGCCGACCGGCTCCTCGAGGAGGAGCAGCGCCTGATCCGCCGCGTGATCGACGCCGGCGACCCAGCCGGTGCGCTCGGAGCCGTCCGAGAAGCGGAGCGTGTGCGTCGCACCGCCGTCGACACAATGCTCGGCGGTCAGGACGAGGTCGGGCCCGTCGACGAGCACGCCCGAGCATCCGCCACCGACGAGCACCGACGCCTTCAGCACCGCCTCCTCGACGGCCGGGGGGCGCGCCGCGGAGCTCGCCGTCACGCCGAAAACGACGCTCGTTGCGAGCGCCGCGAGCAGGTGACGGGGCCTCACGACGGAATCTCCCAGTACGGTGCCTGGGCGGCGCGCACCGGAGCCAACACCGGGCCACGCGGTTGCGGGGTGGCGATCGGCTCGGCGAGGTGCGTGCCGCCGAGCTCGTCGAGCACCGCGGGCACGGCGGCGCGAAGCGCGTCGAGGTCGTAGCCGCCTTCGAGGATCGCCGCGAGTCGTCCGCCCGCGTGCTCGTCGGCGACGCGCAGCAGCACGCGGGTCATCGCGCGGAACCCCTCTTCCGTCGCCTGCATGCCGGCGAGCGGGTCGCGGCGATCGGCGTCGAAGCCCGCCGAGATCAGCACGACTTCGGGCCGGAACTGCCGCGCCACGGGCCCGATCACGTCGGTGAACGCGGCGACGTACTCGTTGTCGCCGCACCCGGCCGGAAGCGGAACGTTGAGCGTGCGGCCCGCCGCGGCGCCGCGGCCGATTTCCTGCGCCGCCCCGGTGCCGGGGTAGAACGGATACTGGTGGGTCGACACGTAGAGCGTGTCGGGATCGTCGTAGAAGCTCTCCTGCGTGCCGTTCCCGTGGTGGACGTCCCAATCGACGATCAAAATCCGGCCGATGCCCTGCGTCCGGAGCCAGCGTGCGCCGATCGCCACGTTGTTGAAGAGGCAGAACCCCATGGCGCGTCCGCTCTCCGCGTGATGGCCCGGCGGGCGGACGAACGCGAAGCCGTTGTCGACGTCCCCCGCGAGGATCGCCTCGAGAAGCCGGAGATATCCACCGGCGGCGAGCGCGGCCGTCGCGAACGACTCGGAGCAGACCTGCGTGTCGGCGTCGAAACGCGCGCGCGGATGCCGGGCGGAGCTCGCGACCAGCGCCACGTGCTCGGCGTCGTGGTTCAGCGCGAGCTCATCGATGGTCGCCAGCCGCGGCTCGACGTCGACGAGGCCGTCCCGCCGATACTGGGTCATGAGCTCGCGAATGGCGCGGATGCGCTCCGGTCGCTCCGGATGGCCGGCGCCGGCGTCGTGGGCCTCGTAGCGGCGATCGAGGACGACACCGGTCTTCATGGCCGAGACTATAGCCCCGTCGACGTCCTCCCGGAACCCAAGCCCGATCCGCGCGCGTCGCACGGCATCTCGCCAATTGACTCCACGATTGGTCCGCAATACGGAGCGGGCATGTTCGGCATCGGCATGCCCGAGCTCATGGTGATCATGGTGGTAGCGCTCGTCGTCCTCGGACCGAAGCGCCTCCCCGAGATCGCCCGCGCGCTCGGCAAAGGCCTCGCCGAGTTCCGGCGTGCCACCTCGGACGTCAACGAGGAGCTCCGGAAGGCCCAGCGCGCCATCGAAGAGGAAGCGCGCGCCGCCGACGCCGCCACCCGGCGCGCCGCGACCGAGAAGAAGACCGCCGCGGTGAAGCCGGCGGAGGGCACCGTCGCGGTCGGCTCGGCACCCGCAGCCGCCGCCGGACCCGCACCCGACACCGAACCGCCGACGGAATGACCGAGGTCACGATGCCGCTCACCGCGCACCTCGAGGAGTTGCGCTGGCGAGTCGTCCGGGCCCTGATCGCGGTGATGATCGCGTTCGTCGGTTGTTACTTCTTCTCCGAGCGCGTCTTCGAGCTCCTGACCGAGCCGCTGCTCGGGCTCGGCGACAAGAGCGTGCAGCTGATCGGCACCGGCGTCACCGAGGCGTTCTTCACGCGTCTCAAGGTGTCGTTCATCGCCGCGATCTTCGTCGCGAGCCCCGTGATCTTCTTCCAGGCCTGGGGCTTCATCGAGCCCGGACTCATCCCGTCGGAACGCCGTCTCGCCATCCCCTTCGTCATCGCCGCGACCTTCTTTTTCGTGAGCGGCGCCGCGTTCTGCTACGTCCTCGTCTTCCCGGTCGGCTACGCCTTCTTTCTGGAGGAGTACGCCAACATCGGCGTCGCGCCGCAGATCCGCATCAGCGAATACCTGTCGTTCGCCTCGCGCATGCTGCTCGCCTTCGGCATCACATTCGAGCTCCAGGTCGTCACGTTCTTCCTGGCCCGCGTCGGCATGGTGGACCACCGCATGCTGATCGGATGGTTCCGCTACGCGATCGTGGTCATGTTCGTCGTCGCCGCCGTGCTGACGCCCGGCCCCGACATCGCCTCGCAGATGCTCATGGCGGCCCCGCTGTTCGTGCTGTACGTGCTGAGCATCGGGGTCGCATTCGTCTTCCGCCGGCGCAAAAAAGAAGCCGACGCAGACGAGACCCTACCGACCACCACCTGAGGAGTCCGCCATGGCCACGAGCCGCAGCTGCATCAAAGCCGACGTCGGCAAGGTCGCCGTCGTCGACTTCGACATCCCGAGCCCCGGCCCCGGTCAGGCGCTTCTCCGCACCCGCCTCTCGACGGTCTGCGGCAGCGACATCCACATGGTCGACGACATCCCGGACCTTCCCGCTGGCACGCCGATGGGCCACGAGGCCGTCGCCGAGGTCGTCGACGCCGGCGAGGGCGTGACGAGCTTCAGGCAGGGCGACCGCGTCGTGCCCGCGTGCCTCTACGGCTGCGGCGTATGTTCACGCTGCCAGGACGGCAGCCCGGAGATCTGCGAGCGCTTCGGCTCGCCGATGAACCTCCTCTTCGGCGCGCAGGGGGAGTACTTCCTCGTCCAGAATGCCGAGCTCAACATGGCGAAGGTCCCCGACGCGCTCAGCGACGAAGCCGTGCTCTTCGCGACCGACATCATGTCGACGGGCTTCGCCGCCATCGAGAACGCCGACCTCCGCTACGGCGACAGCGTCGCCGTCTTCGCGCAGGGCCCCGTCGGCCTCTGCGTCACGGCCGGCGCGCGGGCGCGCGGCGCGGGGCTCGTCGTCGCCGTCGAGTCGATCCCCGCGCGTGTCGCCATGGCGAAGCGACTCGGCGCCGACGTGGTCGTCGATCCGGCGGACGCCGTCCAGAAGATCCTCGCGCTCACCGGAAACAAGGGCGTCGACGTGGCGGTCGAGGCGCTCGGCAGCCAAGCGACGCTCGAGAGCGCGGCGCGCGTCACACGGCTCGGCGGCACGGTGTCGAGCGTCGGGGTCTACAGCAAGTTCCCGACGGTCGCGCTGCCGACCGACGGCTCGTTCCTGCACCGTCGCTTCGTGACCACGCTCTGCCCGTGCGGCGCGGACCGCCTCCGCCGCATGATGGAGCTCGTCCAGTACGGCAAGGTCGACCTCACGCCGCTGTTCACCCACTCGATGAAGCTCGCTGACGCGGCGGAAGCCTACGACCTCTTCCGCAGCCGGCGCGACGGCGTCATCAAAATCGCCCTGCGTCCGTGACCTCGGGCGGCTTCGGCACCTCGACCCACGGCACCTGATCGCGGAGCGACGCGAGCATCTCCCGCGCGTCGCGCTCCATGTCGGCCGCGACCATCACCACGATCAGCGCCCGCCGGCGATCGATCGTCCGCAGCACGCCGATGCCCTCGTGGGCCTCGACGATCAGCTTGATGATCACGATGTCCTCGGTCTTGAGCTCGAGGTAGATCTCGACCGTCTCGGGGTTTCCGGGGGTCATGGCTTCAACATCCGTTCGAGGCGTTCGATCACCCGCTCCTCCAGACTTTCCTGGCGCCGCGGCTCGCCGCGCCGCCGTTCGCCGCGCCCCTCGTCCCTGCCCTCCGGCCTCTCGCCGAGAAGCGCCGTCAGGCCCCGTTCGCGGAGGCGCTTGCCGTCGGGCTCGACACGGACGTGCCCGAGACGTCCGCGCGCGACGAACGGCAGTGAGATGCGGCCGTCGTCGGCGGCGAGATACTTGGCGGCGCGGACGTCGTCGCGCAGCGTCCGCGACACCGACGCCCCGAGGAGCACCGTGCCGGTGAAGCGCAGCTCGTCGGTCGCGTCGATCCAGCCCTTTCCCGAGATCTGATACGCGGGATTCACGAAGAGGGCGCGCTCGCTCGCGAGCCGTCCGCGCCCGATCGTGAACGGTACGTCGGCCGAGTCGACGACCGTATCGCGGCTGCCGAAGAGCTCGGCGTAGCGCGCGCGGGTCCCGGCCGACACGAGCTGCGGCATGAACGGCACCTCTTCGATCGCCGCGACCACGAGGTCGGGCAAGTTGACGTCGCGGAGCCGGCCGTTGGCGACGCTGAGCGTGCCGGTCCCGGCGAGCGAGCCGGAGGCGATCCGGCCTTCGACCACACGCGCGGTGACGACCGCACCACCGGAGGCGCGGCCTTCGACGCGCCCCTCGAGCTCGGGTGCGAAGCGCGGCAACGCTTTGCCGAGATCGATCGCCGCGGTTTCGACGCGTGCCCGCGCGGCGCCGTTTTCGTCGACGGCGACGTCCGCCGTCAAGGTGCCGTCGAACGGCTCGGCTTCGACGTGCACGTCGAGCATGGGCGGCTCCGCATCGGTGACCCAGCCGCGGACCTCGAAGGGCGCATCGTCGACGCGCAGGCGCAGCGGCTGCAACGCGAGCCCCTCGCGATCGAACGCGAGCGTCCCATCGACCTCGCCGATGGCGAGCACCATATCGTCGAGGGCGAGCATCGCCCTTCCCTGCGGCTCCGAGGTGACCGTGAGCGCGACGCGCCACGGATCGACGACGGCCTGGCCCTCGGCCCGCAGCGCCAAGGTGCCGAGCGTCGCGCGCACGTCCGTGATCCGGAGCGCATCGACTGCGCCGGCGATCGTGGCGGTCGCCGCGATGGGCTGCGTGCGGCCGAGCGGAACGTCCGCGACGACGAGCGCGGGATCATCCGCGTCGACCGCCACGGTCGCCCGCCCCTGGAGCAGCGGGCCTTCGGCGTCGATTTTCAGGGAGCGGACCCGGCCGGACGTCGCCGGCTCGCCGCCGAGCCAGCGCGCGAGCACGGCGAGATCGGCATCCCGCACGTCCACGTGCGCCGTGAACGGCGCGTGCTGCGCGTCGTGCTGGCCGAGCTCGGGCACCCGCAGATCGAGGCGGAGGTCGGGTGCGTCGGCCGCGAAGAGCGCGCCCTCGAGACGGAGATGCGCCGTCGCGCCGAGGTACACGTCGGTCGCGTGAAGATGGAGATGGCGGAGCTCGATCGGCGGCCGTCCGAGGCGGCGATCCTCGATCGTCACGGTTCCGCGATCGATCTGGCTGAGCGCGACCCCGACGACCCATTCGAGCGGTATTCGGAACCCGCGGCGGCGCTCCTTCCCCGTACCGCCCCGCGCGTCGTCCTTTCCGGCGTCCTTCGCGCCGACCCCGAGACTCTCCACGTTCCAGTGCCCGCTCGGGTCGCGCACCAGTGTCAGCCGCGGCCGATCGAGATGGACGCCCGAGGCCTCGATCCGACCCGCGACGAGCGGCCATGGTCGGATTCCCATGACGACGCTCTCCGCGGCGAAGAACGGCGTGGCACCGAATTCCGGGTCTTCGGCGACCGTGACCTCGCGGAGACGGATGCCGAGCGGCCACCACGACGGGACGACCGCAGCGACCGTCACCGGGCGACCGACCATGCGGCCGACGCGCGCGACGAGCTCGTCCCGATGCGCCCCGATCAAGGTCCGCAGGTTCACCATGGCGAACAGGGCGAGGCCGGCCACCGCCACCGCCACGACCCCGAGCACCGCCGCCAGGACTTTCATGGCCGGTCAGCGGCGGCTGAAAAGCCGATCGAGCGCGGCGCGCGCCGACGCGTCGCCGGTCGGCCCGGCGGCCGGCACCGACTCCGCCACCGCGAAGAACTCGCAGAAGTTGCCGCGGGTCTTGTCGACCACCCGCTCCGCCTGCGGCTCGCGACACCCATCGGCGAGCGTCGGCTCGTGGAACCGGCACTGGCGGCAACAGCGCAGGTCGACGCCGCAACGCGGGCACGTGTCGCGCCGGCCGACGGCCGTCCGCTCCGGTCGACCGAGGTCGCCGCCGCAACCCGCGCAGATCATGCGGACGGTCCGAGCGGCAGACGCGTCACCATCCAATCGACGGTGCGATCGATGAGGGCGTCGAGGTGCGCCGGATCGGAGTACCGATGATCGCACCCCGGCGTGATCGCCAGCGCCTTCGGCTCGGGGAGCGCCGCGTAGAGCGCGTACGCGTCGCCGACCGGCACGATCTGGTCGGCGTCCCCGTGCGTCACGAGCGTCGCCGCGGTCAGCGCGCGCGCGGCGGCGATCACGTCGGCGCGCTCGAGGTCGTCGAGGAAATCGCGGCGGAGGCGTCCGGTCGTTCCCTCCTCGCGGACGCCGGTCCGGCGCCAGGTCTCCACCGCCGCCGGGTCCATGCGCTGGAGGATGCCGAGCGGCAGCGACACCGCAGCGATCGTCACCAGCGCCCGCACGCGGGGATCGACGCCCGCGAAGAGCACCGCGACGGTGCCCCCGAGACTCGACCCGATCACGCCGAAGGTGTCGACGCCGCGCCCCGCCAAGAAATCGACGGCGCCCCCGAGATCCTCGACCTCGCCGCTGATCGTGAGGTCCTCGAAGCGGCCCTCCGATTCGCCGACGTACGAGAAGTCGAACCGCAAGCAGACGTAGCCGAGGGCCGTGAGGCGCGCCGCGAGTGCCTGGTGCTTCGTGCCCTCCTTCGTCGACTCCATGCCGTGACAGAGGATCACGGCCGGACAGCCGGCAGGCGTCGTCCGCCCCGCCGGCAGATGGAGGAGCCCGGCGAGCCGCAAGCCGCGCCGGCTCGTCATCGTGACCCGCTCGATCGTAGCTTCGGTGCGTTGCGGCATCGCCAACGCGATTGATACCATGCGAGCCGCGCGAGCGAACAGCTCCGGTCGCGCCGCGGTGTCCCGAGCTCGCGGAGGTGGAACGTGGCGGCGGAAGCGGTGGACGAGGCGTCCGGCAAGCTGATCGAGCGGTTCGAGGCCTACCTCGCGCACGAGGCCAATGCCTCGCCGCACACGATCAAGGGGTACGGCTCCGACCTGCGGCAGTTCGCCGCGTTCCTCGCCGCGCGCGGCGGGAGTCTCGCCGACGTCGACGTGCACGGCGTGCGCGCGTTCCTCGCGAGCCTCGCCGGCGCGACGAAGAAGACGTCCGCTGCCCGGAAACTCGCGGCTCTCAAACACTTCTTTCGGCACGCCTCACGGCGCGGGTCGCGCATCGACGACCCCGCGGCGACGCTCACCGCACCCAAGCGCGAGCGCTATCTGCCGGCGCACCTCACCGTCGACGAGATGTTCCGCGTGCTCGACGGCATGCAGGCCCCCGGGCCGATTCCGGCGCGCGATCGCGCCCTCCTCGAGCTCCTGTACTCGACCGGGATTCGCGTGAGCGAGCTCGTCGGCCTCGACTGGGCCGACGTCGACCGGCGCGGGGAGGTCGTGCGCGTCCTCGGCAAGGGACGCAAGGAACGGATCGTTCCGGTCGGGGCGACCGCGCTCGCCGCGCTCGAGCACTACCGCCGCGTCTGGCCGGCCGATCGTCGCGCGACCGGAGGTCGAAGCCGCGCCGGCGACGCCGTCTTCCTGAACGCCCGGGGCGGACGGCTCACGGTCCGGAGCGTGGCCCGCATCGTAACCCACTGGGTCGGCCGCGCCGGGACGCGCGTCGCCGCGAGCCCGCATGCGTTCCGTCACTCGTTCGCGACCCACCTGCTGAACGCCGGCGCCGATCTCCGCGTCATCCAGGAGCTCCTCGGCCACGCGAGCCTCTCGACGACGCAGCGCTACACCCACGTCGACTTCGCGCGGCTCGCCGAGGTCTACGACAAGGCGTTCCCGCGCGCGTGACCGCGCGCGAAAGGGACTGGCGGCCTCGGGAAGAATGAGCCACTTTGCCGAGCGTGGAAGGCTCGCTCGGCAACGACGCGCCTGACGGCGCCGCGCCCGCGAGCCGCCCGTGGACGACCGTCTGCCTGGCTCTCGTCTACTTCGCGGCGGCCGTGTCGCGGCGACCGAGCACGCTCACCAATCCGCAGTTCTGGGCGGAGGACGGGGGCGTCTTCTACAAGCAGGCCCGCGAGCTCGGGTTCTTCGAGACCCTCGTCATTCCCTACGGGGGGTACCTGCTCACGTGGCCGCGGCTCGTCGCGAGCGTGTCGTCCTACTTTCCGCTCGCGTACGGACCGCTCGTGTTCAACGTCGCCGCGTTGCTGACCCAGGCGTTGCCGGCGATCTTCTTGTCGAGCGGGCGCATGCGAGAGCTCGGGCCGCTGCCCGTCCGGATCCTGCTCGCGGTGCTGTACCTCGGCGTGCCCAACGTCGCGACGGTCATGGGCAACCTCTCCAACGCGCAGTGGCATCTCGCGATCCTCTCCTTCCTGATCGTGGTCGCGGCCCCACCGAGGTCGGCGTGGGCCGCCGCGTTCGACGTCATCGCGCTCGGGCTGGGCGCGCTCACGGGACCCTTCGCGGCCGTCCTCTTTCCGATCGCCGTCGGCGTCGCCTGGGTACGACGCGACCGCTGGTCGATGGTGCACGCGGGCATCCTCTGCGTCGGCGCACTCACCTTGCCGTACACGCTCGGATCGAGCATCCGGCGCACCTCGATCGGCGGGCTCGGGGCCAGCGTCGCCGGGTTCTGCCAGCTCCTCACCTTCCAGGTGTTCGTCCCCGTGTTCCGCGGCATCAACAACAGCGTCCATTTCCTGCACCCGCCCTCCCTCCTCCCGATGCTGAGCTACACCGCGACGGCGGTCGGGTTCGTGTTCCTGGCCTACGTGTTCTGGCGCGGCAGCCTCGAGATGCGCTGCTTCCTCGTGTTGGGCGTGCTTTTGCTGGCAGCGTCGCTCGCGAATCCCGCCGCGAGCACCATCGAGCCGCAGTGGACGGCCCTGAAGAAGTCGGGATCCCCACCGCGCTACTGGTTCGTCCCCGAGCTGGTCGTGACGGCGGCGGTCGTGAGCTTCGCGTGCACCGCGGGGCACCGCGTTCTGCGCGCCATCGGCGTCGTGCTCGTGGCCGTCATCCTCGCCGTCGACGTCGCGTACTGGCGCCTCCCCGCTCTTCCCGATCGCGGGTTCCCGAAGTTCGTCGCGGCGTTCGAGGCGATGCCGGTCGGCAAGGAGCTCAAGATCCCGATCCCCCCGAACTGGATCTTCAAGCTCACCAAGACCGCACGCGACTAGCGCACCGTTCCGGAATCGACCCATGAGCTCCCCCGATCCACGTAGCCCAGGCGACACCGACCACCCCGCACGCCGGAACGCGTTCGTGGTCCTCCTCGCCGTCGTCGTCCTCGTCGGCGGGTCGAGCACCGC
Source organism: Thermodesulfobacteriota bacterium (assembly GCA_036781285.1). Classification (GTDB taxonomy): domain Bacteria; phylum Desulfobacterota; class Binatia; order UTPRO1; family UTPRO1; genus UTPRO1. Next base: position 25,822 of record DAIQBH010000009.1, read on the forward strand.
GCTGTGGCTCGGCGCGGCCGATTTTCCCGACCTCGGCGGGGCCCTCTTCTCGCTCGCCACCTTCGCGAGCCTGCTCGTCTGCCTGCCATTGACCTCGGTGAACGTCCTGACGCGATGGTTTCGCTGGCACTTCCTCATCCGTCGCTTCACGCCGACGCTGGTCACCCGCGACAGCCTGGCGGTGTACCTCGCCACACTGCCGGCGATCATCACGCCGTTCTTCGTCGGAGAGCTCGTGCGGGTGCTCCTGATCCGGAAACGATTCCGGGCCCCGGCGAGCTACCTCGTTCGGATCTGGGTCGGAGAGCGCTTCCTCGACTTCGCGGTGCTCTCGAGCGCGCTGCTGTGCGTGCTCCATCCGGCCTGGGGCGCCGGCGCCGCCCTCGTGCTCGGGACGATCGCCTGGATCCTCTTCCGTGCGAGCCTCCGCGGGGAATCCGCGAGCACGGTGTCGTGGGTCACCGCGCTCGCGATCGCCATCACCACGTTCGCCTGGGGCCTCGCGATCCTCGCGCTCTGGCTCACGCTCCAGCTCCTCCCGAGCAGCATCGGCTTCGGCGCCGCCGTCCGCACCTTCGCTCAAGGCACGCTCTTCGGCGGCGTGAGCGGCCTCCCGCTCGGCGTGTTCGTCACGGGCTCGACGATGATCGGCGAGCTGCTCCGCGCCGGCGTACCCGCGCAGAGCAGCGTCCTCGCCATCCTCGTCTATCGCGCCGGAACCGTCGGCTTCGCCATCATCCTCGGGCTCGCCGCGATGGTGGTGTTTCGCGCCCGCCTCGGCCGGCTCGTCCGCGGCGAAGCCGACGCCCACTTCGACGAGATCGCCGGGGAGTACGAGGGCGAAATCCCGGCGCACGTACGGGAGCGCCTCCTCCTGAAGAAGATCGACATCATGACCGGCACGCTCGCCGCCCATCGCATCCCGCCGCCGGCGCGCGGGCTCGACCTCGGGTGCGGCCAGGGTTGGTACCTGGCCGAAATGCAGGCCCGCGGGTACCCGACGGACGGCACCGACTTCTCGACGGGACAGCTGGAGCGCGTCCGCGCGAACCTCGCGGAGCCCGCGCGCGGGCGGACGTTGCTCGTCAAGGCGGATGCGCAGGCCCTGCCGTTCGCCGACGACTCCTACGACTTCGTCTACGGCATCAACGCCATCCACCACATCCTCTCGACCGACGCCCAGCAGCGGGCGCTCCGCGAGATCGTGCGCGTGCTCCGACCCGGCGGCGTCTTCCTGTTGCACGAGATCAACACGAACAACCCCGTGTTCCGCTGGTACATGGGCTACCTGTTTCCGCTGCTCAAGAAGATCGACGAGGGGAACGAACGCTGGGTGCTGCCGACCGCGCTGCCGCCGGTGCCCGGCGCGCGCTGGTCGAGCGACGTGCGTTACTTCACGTTTCTCCCGGACTTCGTGCCGGCGCGAATCCTCGCCTGGTTCGCGAACCTCGAACGGGCGCTGGAACGATCGTCGTTCCGGCGGTTCAGCGCGCACTACCAAGCGTGCCTGGTGAAGGGCTCCAATGGCGGAGACGCGCGAGCCTGAGGCGGCGTCGCGCGTGGGCGGCGCGCCGCGTCCGCGCGGGCTCGCGGATCCGCGTTGCGTCGATGGGCGCATGGGGCGCGCCGGGCGACCGGCGTCCTGCGGCGTACTTTCGGTGTACGCTCCTTGCCGAGATCGACTCCTTCCGCCGTCCCCACACTCCGCGCACACGCGACGTCAGCGCCGGAGTGACCCAGCAGGTCGAATCACGACCTCCCCTAGGGGCGGAAACCGGTCAACGCCACGCGACCGCGAGGCGATACAGATCGGCGCCCTGGGGCGGGTCGTCGTCGAAGTAGCGGCCGTAGACGTCGGCGAGGGAGGCGTCGTCGATCCAGACGAAGCCTGCGCTGCGCAGGCGCGGCTCGAGGTCCTCGGGCGTGAAGCGCGAGATGGGGTAGTTGAACGCCAGCCGCGAGCCGGCGGCGGTCACACCGATGATCCAGCGGAGCATGCGATCGCAGGGAGCATCGTCGAGGTAGCTCAACACGCCTTCCAGGACGATCACGACGGGACGAGCGGGATCGAAGCCGGCCGCCACGAGATCCTTCGTGAGCCCGCTCTCGAACGCGCCGTTGAAGTCGGCCGCCACGAGGTGCGCGAAGGGCGGCAGCGCGATGCCGGCCGCCGCGAGGATCGCCGTCTTGCGCGCCAGCTGGGATGCGAAGTCGACCTCGAACACCTGCGCCGCTTGCTCGGCGATCTCCGGCAGGCGCAGCGCTCGGCAATCGAAGCCGGCGCCGAGGTTCACGATCTGCGTGATGCCGGCGGCGAGCGCGGCGCGAACCGCGTCGTCGATGAAGCGCGTTCGGAGACGGACGTGACAGCGGAAGATCGGGGCCGAGAGCAAGCGGGCCACGACCTCGTCCGCCGCCTCGCCGCCGCCGAAGAGGTGCGCGTAGGGATCGTCGAAGAGGCGTTCGGGCTCGGGGAGGTCGCGCTCCCACGAGCGGACGCGGGCGATGGCAGCGGCCGTGTCGGTGACCTCAGCGCTCATCGTTCTCTCGACCGCCCTACCTCAGCGCATCAGCTCGTACGGGCCGCCCTTCGCGAGCGCCCGCTGGTACGCCGGCCGCGCGTGGATCCGCTCGAGGAAGGACGCGAGCCGCGGCCGTCCGCTCGTGCCGTTGCCGCGTGCCGCGGCCGCCTCGATCGGGAAGCTCATCTGGACGTCGGCGGCGGTCATCTCCTCGCCCGCGAACCACGTCGCCTTGCCGAGCTCGGCTTCGAGGTAGTCGAAGTGCAGCTTCAGCTGCGGCTCGATGAAGGTGCTCTTCACTTTGCCGGCGATCCCGCGCGCGATCGGCTTCACGAAGAACGGCATCGGCGCCGTCTCCACCCGGTCGAATACGAGCTTCATCAACAATGGGGGCATCGCCGAGCCCTCGGCGTAGTGCAGCCAATAGGTGTACCGCAGCCGCTCCGGCGTGCCGGCCGGCGGGATCAGGCGGCCGTTCCCGTAGCGGTCGACGAGATACTCGACGATCGCGCCCGACTCGGCGACCGTCGTGCCGCCGTCGGTGATCACCGGCGACTTTCCGAGCGGGTGCACCGCCCGGAGCTCGGGTGGCGCCAGCATCGTTTCTTTGTTGCGCTCGTAGCGTTTCACCTCGTAGGGCACGCCGAGCTCCTCGAGCAGCCAGAGGACGCGCTGCGATCGCGAGTTCTCGAGATGGTGGACGACGACCATGGTTTCCCCGCTTACTGTACGCGTCCGCGCGACGCCATCATCGCGCGCCGATGATGACGGCCGGCTCGCCGTGCCCCTGCTCCCGACACTGGGTCCGATAGAAATCGAGGATCAGCGGCGCATCGATCACCATTTGGACGTGGCCGTCCGCGTCGAGGTTCAGGTTGGCGCCGTAGATCGCGAACCACACGTCGGTCACTTCCGTTTCGGTCGACGGAACCGTGAGCGTGTGGACGGAGCCAGCCGGCTCGAAGAGATACGATCCCGCGGTGTTGACGTCGGGGTACTCGAGATACTTCCAGCTGCCGCCGAGCGTCACGGCGAAGACGGGACCGGTGTGTTTGTGCGTCGGGATCGTGATGCCGGGCTGGAAATGCGTCCGGACGACCCAGAGGCCCTGGTCGAGATCGACCTGGAGAAGCTGTAGGTCGACGCCTTCGGCGAACGCGACGAACGGCAAATCGGACTCGCCGCGATGAATGGCGCGGCGGACGTCGATTGCGGGAGCGGGCATCATGCGTGTGGTCCTCCGAGCGCGCGAGCGTCGCGCGCGAGCGCGATCGCCGCGAGAACCGCGAGCGCGAGCTCGAGGCTCGCGACGCGATAGGTTGCGGTGGTGCCGCCGTCGAGCGCCATGCCGACGCAGCGACCCAAAAACGTCCCGGCGCCGACGAGCAACATGGCGACGAGCCCGCTCCGGGTCTTGGTCGGATCGAGCGCGGCGAGCCCGAAGAGGACGCCGAGGGCCACGACGAGCCCGCCGTCGACGGCACGACTCTCGGTCATCGCGGTGGGAGTCGGGAGCGGGCGCTCCGTGAGCGCAGCGAGCCCCGTCGGGTCGAGGAGGATCCAGAGCCCGAACGGGACGAAGAGCACGGCACCGAGCCAGAGCACGATTCGCGTCATGGAGGGCGGATGGTGGCGTGCCCGGCCGCGAGATTCAACTCGCGCGCCGGCGAAAGACGCGTTTACACGGTGTCCATCGACGGCTACTGTCCCGCCGTGTCCGAGGCGTTCCACGCGACGACCATCCTCGCCGTCCGCGCGGGCGGCAAGCTCGTGGTGGCGGGTGATGGTCAGGTGTCGCTCGGCCAGACCGTGATGAAGCACAACGCGCGGAAAGTACGCCGCTTGTATCAAGGTCGGGTGCTCGCGGGCTTCGCGGGCGCCACCGCCGACGCGTTCACGCTCTTCGAGAAGTTCGAGCAGAAGCTCGAAGCCGTGAACGGGAACCTCCGCCGCGCCGCCGTCGAGCTCGCGAAGGACTGGCGGACGGATCGCATGCTGCGGCGCCTCGAGGCCCTGCTCGTCGTGGCCGACGCCGAGTCGACGCTCCTGATCTCCGGCAGCGGCGACGTCGTCGAGCCGGACGACGGCATCATCGCGATCGGCTCGGGCGGGAACTATGCGCTCGCCGCCGCGCAGGCCCTCGCCAAGCACACCACGATGGACGCGCGCACCATCGCCGAGGAGGCCATGCGCATCGCGGGCGCGATCTGCGTCTACACGAACGACCACCTGACGTTCGAGGAGCTGCCGGCGTGATCGTCCACAACCCGAGGCCCGCCGATCCGCCCCCGCCCCACACGATGACGCCGCGCGAGATCGTGTCGGAGCTCGACCGCTACATCGTCGGCCAGCGTGCCGCGAAGCGCGCGGTCGCGATCGCGCTCCGGAACCGCTGGCGCCGCCAACAAGTGGCCGACGATCTCCGCGACGAGATCGCGCCGAAGAACATCATCATGATCGGCCCGACCGGCGTCGGAAAAACCGAGATCTCGCGCCGGCTCGCGAAGCTCGCGAACGCGCCGTTCCTCAAGGTCGAGGCCTCGAAGTTCACCGAGGTCGGCTACGTCGGCCGCGACGTCGAGTCGATCATCCGCGACCTCGTCGACCTCGCCATCGGCATGGTGAAGGCGGAAGAGAAAGACAAGGTCGTGCGCCGCGCGCGCGAGGTCGCCGAGGAGCGGCTCCTCGACCTCCTGCTCCCCGCCGGCCCGACGCCGGCGGCGAGCGGCGACGCCACCGCCGCGCCCGCGACGAGCGCCACGAGCCGCGAGACGTTCCGCCGCTGGCTCCGCGAGGGCAAGCTCGACGACCGCATGGTCGAGCTCGAGGTGACGAAGAGCGTCTCGCCCATGGTGGAGATCCTGACCCCGGGCGGCATGGAGGACATGGAGCTCAACGTGAAGGAGCTCTTCTCGAACATCCTGCCGAAGAAGACGAAGCGCACGCGGCTGCCGGTGCCCGAGGCGCTCGAGCAGCTCACGGCCGAGGAGGCGAACCGCCTCGTCGACATGGAGTTCGTGACCCGCGAGGCCGTCCGCCGCGTCGAGCAGTCGGGCATCGTCTTCCTCGACGAGATCGACAAGATCGCCGGGCGCGAGGGCGTACACGGGCCCGACGTGTCGCGCCAGGGCGTGCAGCGCGACCTCCTCCCGATCGTCGAGGGGTCCACCGTCAACACCAAGCACGGCATGGTCCGGACCGATCACATCCTCTTCATCGCGTCCGGCGCCTTCCACATGGCGAAGCCCTCGGACCTGATCCCGGAGTTCCAGGGCCGTTTCCCGATCCGGGTCGAGCTCGAAGCCCTCACGCGCGCCGACTTCGTCCGCATCCTCACCGAGCCGCGGAACGCGCTCGTGAAGCAGTACGTCGCCCTCATGGCGACCGAAAACGTGCGGCTGCACTTCGCGCCCGACGCCGTCGACGAGATCGCCCGCATCGCCGCCGCCGTGAACGAGCGCACCGAGAACATCGGCGCCCGCCGCCTGCACACCGTCCTCGAGAAGCTGCTCGAGGAGCTCTCGTTCGACGCGCCCGAGCTCGGCGCGCGCGAGGTCACGATCGACGGGGCGACCGTGCGGAACAAGCTCGACGCGATCCTCGGCGACGAGGATCTATCGCGCTACATCCTCTGAGGGCGCGAGCGGAAGCGCCTGATATCGCCGAGAGCGGCGGGCTCGGCGGGTCGTGCGATCCACGAGAGGTCATCGCATGTGGATGCGAGGGACGAATCAGGCGTGGAAAGAGTGGGCGCTCTGGATTGCCATGGGCGCCGCCGTCGCGATCTTCCCGATAGGCATGCCGCGGCTGTCGTTCGTCATCGGCCGGCAGCTTCATGGTTGGTAGACCTGGGCCCGCCGCCGATCCGACGAGACCCGCGAGCACGATCACGCTCCCCAGCATGACCGTCCCCCAGCCCGCGGGTCGTCGTCGTTCCCCCGTCACGCTCTCCCTGTCTCGCGGGTACCGCGAACGGGGACGGCGAGTCCACGGGACTCGAGCGCTTTCGTATTCCGGCTCGACATATGATTTGCGGCGGTGACGCGTTCGACGCGCGTGTGATAGGGAGCCCTCGCCATGAAGGATCGCATCGAGAAGGCCGAAGTACTGCTGGAGGCCCTGCCCTACCTGCGGCGCTTCTTCGGAAAGACGATCGTCATCAAGTACGGCGGACACGCGATGGCGAACGACGAGCTGAAGGAGTCGTTCGCGCAGGACGTCGTGCTGCTCAAGTACGTCGGGATGAACCCGGTGATCGTCCACGGCGGCGGGCCGCAGATCAACAGCATGCTCGAGACCATGGGCGTCCAGTCGAGCTTCGTGCGCGGCATGCGCGTCACCGACGAGCAGACGATGCGCGTCGTCGAGATGGTGCTGGTCGGCTCCACCAACAAGGAGATCGTCGGCCTCATGAACCGTCACGGCGGGCGGGCCGTGGGCCTGTCGGGCAAGGACGGCGAGCTGATCGTCGCGCAGAAGATGCTCGTCGACGGCCAGGACATCGGCCTCGTCGGCGAGGTCGTCGGCGTCAACGCCAAGGTGATCGAGACGCTCGACGGCGGCGACTTCATCCCGGTGATCGCGCCGGTCGGCGTCGGCCTCGACGGCGCGACCTACAACATCAACGCCGACCTGGTCGCGGGCAAGGTCGCAGCGGCGCTCCACGCCGAGAAGCTGATCCTCCTCACCGACGTCGCCGGCATCAAGGACAAGGACGGCAACCTGATCTCGACCATGGCGAGCGAGGAAGCGACCCAGCTGATCGGGAGCGGCGTGATCAGCGCCGGCATGATTCCCAAGGTCGAGTGCTGCATCGACGCGCTGACGGGCGGGGTCGCGAAGACGCACATCATCGACGGCCGGGTGAAGCACGCCGTGCTTCTCGAGATCTTCACGACCGAGGGCGTCGGGACCGAGGTGGTCCGCAGCACCACGGCGAAGCGGCGTTCCGTCGGGCGGATCCGGAAGGCCTGACCCGGCACACGCGAGCTCGCATGGCGTGCCGCACGCGATGCGACGAGATTCGCGCTTGACCGTGATCACCTCGATTCGCGAGGATCGCAACTGTTCGGTCGTTACTCTTTCCCCTGGGGGTGCCTCATGCCGTCGCGTCGTCTCTCGTCGTTGATCGCCGCCGGTGCGCTCGCGTGCGCAGTCCCGTCGAGTGTGCTGGCCGAGCCCGCGGCCGAGCCCGGCCCGGCGAGCGCCGCGGGGAGCCGCATCCACGTCGATCCCCAGACGGGGAAGCGCATCCCGGTCCCGAGCAGCGGAGAAGGCGTCGAGCTGCCGGCCGATCCGGCGTTCAGCACGTCGCACAGCGGCCTCGTCGAGCGGCCGGCGCCCGGCGGCGGCGTCATGGTCGACCTCCAGGGACGCTTCCGGAGCGCCGCGACCGCGACGGTCGGCCCCGACGGCACGCCGCACGTGAACTGCGTCGCGCCGGGTCACACGCATCGAGACGACGCCCGATGAGCCGTGCCCCCCGGATGCTCCTCGTCGCGGCGCTCGTCGCGTTCACCGCCGCCGTGGGGCAAGCGGACGCGGCCACGATCGTCGTCAACAACCTCGACGGCGCCGGCGAAGGCTTCAACGACCCGACGCCGCGCGCGCCGGAGGGCGGCAACCCCGGCATGACGCTCGGCGCGCTCCGCCTGAACGCCTTCAACGAGGCGGCGGACCGCTGGGAGGCGATCATCTCGAGCGGCGTCGTCATCCAGGCGAACGGCAACTTCAACCCCCTCATGCCGTGCGGCATGGATGGCGCGCTCCTCGGGTCCGCCGGCCCGAACAGCACGCATCGCGACTTCGCCGGGGCCCCCCTGCCCGCCACGTGGTACTCGCAAGCGCAGGCGAACGCGCTCGCGGGCGTCGATTTGAACGGTGGCGCCGCGGACCTCTCGGCGACCTTCAACACCAGCATCGACGCCGGCTGCCTCCCCGGCACGACGGGCTGGTACTACGGCTTCGACGGCAACCCGCCGCCCGGCACGATCGACTTCGTGCCGGTGCTGCTGCACGAGCTCGCGCACGGGCTCGGTTTCCTCACGTTCGTGAACCTCTCGACCGGCGCCAAGCTCCTCGGGTTCGACGACATCTTCATGACGTTCCTCGAGAATCATTCGACCGGCCTCATGTACCCGGCGATGAGCAACGCGCAGCGCATCGCCGCGAGCACCAATACGGGCAACCTGCACTGGATCGGACCGAACGTCGCCGCGATGAGCGCGCTCCTCGCGAGCGGCAAGGTCGGGACGCACGTCCGCATGTACGCGCCCGGGACGGCGGCGCCGGGCTCGTCCGTATCGCACTGGGACACCGCGCTCGCGCCGAACGAACTCATGGAGCCGTTCGACACGGGGACCTCGTTCCAGCTGCTGACCGAGGCCGCCTTCACGGACATGGGCTACGCGCTCCTGCCCCACACGACGCCGACCTCGACGGCGACGCCGACCCCGACGGTCACGCCGTCGCCGACCCCCACCGTGACGGCGACCCGCACCGCGACGATCACGCCGACCCCGACCGTCACCGCGACGGCGAGCGCCACGGCGACGCCGACCGCCCACCCGACCTGCACCGTCGACCCCATTCCGGGTCCGACCGCGACGCCCGTCACGAGCGCGGCGCTCAAGTGCAAGCGCGCGATCGCCAAGAACGCGACCAAGTTCTACGCCGCGAAGACGAAGTACCTGCAACGCTGCGCCGCGACCGTCCTCAAGACCGGCAGCGGCACGTGCCCCGACGCCACGACGAGCGCCAAGATCGCGAGCGCGGCGGCGAAGCTCGCCATCGCGATCGGCAAGACGTGCGGCGGCGCCGATCGTCTCTGCGGCGGCGACCTCGCCGAGGAAGAGCCTCCTGCCGGTCTCGGCTGGCCCGCCGCGTGTCCGAACTTCGAGAACGACGCCGACCCCGCGTGCAGCGCTCCGCTGACCGACTGCGGCGACGTCGCGGCCTGCATCGAGTGCATCGGCGAGGCCGCCGTCGATCAAGCGATCGCGCTCTACTACGACAGCCTGACGCCGAGCGCGCCCGGCACGCTCCTGAACCGCTGTCAGGACACGATCGGCCGCGCCGCGGCGCGCTTCGTGCTCGCCCGCGAGAAGGCAATCGCGAAGTGCTGGGACGCGCGCCTCGCCGGCAAGCATGCCGGCATCTGCCCCGACGCGAGCGCGCCCGTCGGCAGTCCGCCGCAGAAGGCGATCGTCACCATCGCGAAGGCCGAGACGAAGGCCGTCGTCGCGATGTGCAAAGCCTGCGGCGGCACCGACCAGAAGTGCGACCAGGCGGTCACGACCCTGCACGGGCCGCCGATCGCCGGCAGCGGCGGCAACGACGACCTCACGCCGGCGACGATCGGGTTCCTGCCCAGCTGCCCGCTGGTGAAAGTGCCGGACGGCGTCTTTTGCGATCAGCCGGTCACGAACCTCGCGGACCTCGTCGAGTGCGTCGACTGCGTGAGCGCGTTCAAGGTCGGCTGCATCGATCGCGTCCGCGTGCCGGGTTTCGAGCCCTACCCCTGCGAGTGCAATCCCTGATGGATGCGTGCGCTCAGCTGCGTGCCGTGTAGGCGATCCGGCACGGACGCGCCGCGCGCGCGACCCCGCCGATCTGGCGCGCGAGCGGCCGGGCCGCGGTGAAGCGCGGTACCAGGTCGTAGGCGTCGAGGAGACGGCGGACCGCGATCCGGATTGCGGAGAGCGAGAAGCGCTGCGCCGGACACGCGTGCCGTCCGTGCCCGAACGTGCTCACCAGCTCGCGCGCGGGCAGCGCGACCGTGTCGGCGACCTTCCGCCCGGCGTAGTGGTCGGGGTCGAAGCGATCGAGCCCCGGCGCCGCGGTCGGGTTGGTCACGGAGAGCAAGGTCGCGAGAAGGACGCCCGGGGCGAGCGTGTAGGTCCCGGTTTCGGTCGCGACCTCGAACGGGCTCAGCACCTGCCGGAGCGTCAGCGAGCGCTGCGCGAGCCGGATCGACTCGGACGCGGCGCGCTCGAGGAGCGCGTCGTCGCCGGCGCGCACGCGTGCCAGCACGTCGGGGTGCAGGAGCAGGTTCACGAGCGTCCACGCCAGCGCCGCGAAAAGGTTCGACTGCGCGCCCATCTGGATGATCATGAGATCGCGCGCCACCTGGACGTCGCGCTCCGTCAGCGGCAAGTCGGAGAACGCTTCTTCGATTTGGTCCAGATAGTCTCCCGGACGCCTACCCGTCGCGCGCCGAGACTGGAGAACCGCCGAAATGATCGCCTCGACCTCGGCCATCGCCTTCCACTCGCCGCGCTTCTTCGTCACCATGCTCCACGCCGTGCCGAGCGGCCGCACGAAGGAGTCGGACGCGTCGAGGCGCTCGAACGCGTCGATGAGCGCCGGGAGATGGCGCGGCGACGCCGCCTCCTCTCCGGCCCATGAGGCGAGCCCGAGGCGGTAGCCGAGTCGCTTCGCCTCGCTGAACGCCTCGAAGGTTCCGGACGTTCCGAGCGCCTCGATCTCGAGCGCGACCGCCCGTTCCAGGTTCGCGAGGTAGGTCTCGACGTCGGGGTTCTTGAAGAGGTCGTGCGGCAGCGTCCTCCTGCCGGCGGCGAGCTCGAAGGGGATCTTGCGCTTGAGCACCAACTCGAACGTCGCGAGCCCGAAGCTCGCCTGCTCCTCCGGCGCCGCGTAGAGCGCGCGCACGCCGGCCGCCGAGAACACGAAGAAGAGCCGATACCCGAGCCCGTCGAGCACGAACGTGTCGCCGAGCCGCCGGCGGAGCTTCGTGAGGTGCGCGGTCGGGTCACGCAGGAGCCCGAGCCCGGCGCCGAGCCACGGGATCGGCCCGGTCGCGTGCGGCGGCATCGGGTCGACGGCGGGGAGCGGCGTCACGCGAGCACTATGCCCGGAGCTTCGCGAGGGCATCGGCGGCGCGGCCGAACGCTGCGGCGTCGGGGTAGCGCCACGCGTGCCCGACGCGCGTCGCTCCGGCCTCGGCGCATGCCGCGAGGCGCGCGGCGGCTGCCGGCGGGTCGTCGAGCGGCAGCTCCGTGAGCACGGCGATCTCCGGTTCGGGCTTTCCGGCGGCACGCATGCGCTCGCGGAGCGTCGCGATCGGCGCGCGGAGGAGCGCGGGATCCGCGTCCTTCGGGAGGAGCGGCATCCAGCCGTCCCCGTGCGCGACGACTCGCCGGAACGCCTGCGCCCCGCCGCCCACCAGGATCGGCGGCCGCTTCGGACGCGGCAGGAAGAGGAACGGTTGTCCGTTCGACTCGGCGTCGTCGGCGGCGAAGCAGCGCGCGACGAACGCGAGCGTCGCGTCGGTCACGCGACCGCGCTCGGCATAGGCAACACCGACCGCGCGGAACTCCGGCTCCATCCAGCCGACGCCGACGCCGAACAGCACGCGCTCCCCCGAGAGCTCCTGGATCGTCGCGACCCACTTCGCAGTCGCGAGCGGCGGCCGGTACGGTAGCACGAGCACGCCCGTGCCGAGATGGATGCGCTCCGTCTTGCCGGCAAGGAACGCGAGCGTCGCGAGCGGATCGAGATACCGGCCGCCGGATCCCTCCGACTGGTCCGGCGGGATCGCAATGTGATCCGCGAGCCACAGGTCGTCGAGCCCCGCCGCTTCCGCCGCGCGCGCGCTCGCGACGAGCGTTGCGGGCGACGACTGCGGGCCCATGTTGCGGAGATACAGACCGAGTTTCATGCGAGCCGGTTGATCACGGCCGCGTGCTTCAGCGCAAGATCGGCGAACGCGTCGGGATGCACGCAGGCCGCGAGGATCTCGAGCGACTCGACGAGGCGCGGACCCGGCCGGTTGAAGAAGGCGTTACCGTCGGTGGCGTAGACACGGGCCGGCGCCGTGACCGCGCCGACGATCGTCCGCTCGACGACGGCGCGCTCGGTGAGCGTCCGCGCGAGCGAGAAGCCGCACGGCTTCACGAGCACGACGTCCGGACGGAGCGCGGCGAGCTCCGCCGGCGAGACCGTCGGAGCGACCGCCCCCGCCTCGGCACCGAGCGGTCTGCCGCCGGCGAGGTCGATCAGCTCCGGCATCCACGTGCCGCCGAGCATGATCGGATCGATCCACTCGACGGTGACGACCGTCGGACGGGACCCGACCGACCGGGCGCGCTCCGCGATCGCGTCGAGGCGCCCCCGCAACTCGCCGGCGAGCGTCCGGCCCTCCGAAGCGCGGCCGATCGCGTTCCCGATCCGCTCGACGTCGCCGAGCACGTCGCCGAGCCGGGTCGGCCGAAGGCTCACGATCTCGACGCGCTCACGGTGAGTCAGCCGAGCCACCGCCGCGCGCACGTCGTCGAGCGAGACCGCGCAGACCTCGCAGAGATCCTGCGTGACGATCACATCGGGCGCCGCTGCCGCGAGCCCCGCCTCGTCGATAGCGTAGATGCCGAGGGCGTCGCGTACGACGGCGCGCAGGGCCGCGTCGATGCCGCGGCTCGTGACGTGCGGGTCGAGCCGCGCGTGCGTCAGGACGGGTCGCGCGGCGACCGAAACCGGGAAGTCGCACTCGTGAGAGATCCCGACGAGCTCGTCCTCCGCGCCGAGCGCGCAGACGATCTCGGTCGCGGACGGCAAGAGCGAAACGATCCGAAGTCCCATGACCGCCCGCGTATACGCGCGTCGGCCTTCGCTACCAAGGGGAGCTACGGCACCTTGCACGCCGCCGCGATGGCGGCGTCCGGACAGAACTGCGCCGCGGCCGGCACACCGGGCGAATAGGTGAGGAACACGACGCCGACGATCTCACAGGGCGACGTGGCACACTGGCGCGAGGGACCGTCGAAGGCGACCCAATACGGCGTCGAGTTGTCGCTCGCGACGCACACGCTGACGCGCGTGAACTTGTGCAGCTTGCTCTCCGGGAGTTGGTAGGCCCACAGCGTCCCGACGTTGTTGCCGGTCCGACTGGCACACGAGCCCGCAATCGAGGCCTGCGAGGCGAAAGCGAAGAACCCGTTCGGATCGATGCGCGGCAGGGGGCGGAGATCCTTCTTCGGAATCCCCTTCTTCTTGCACTTCACCTTCGTGAGATCCCACGTGTACTCTTTGCCCTTCTTGCCCGGCAGCGGCACCACGAACGGCCCGCCGTTGCACATCGTGAGCGCGTTGTCGGGCGGATAGCGGAAGACGCGCTTCGTCAGGACGCCGCCCTCGTCGAACACGTGGAAGCGGCTGAGCTTGCCGCCTTGCCACTCGGTCCACGAGTAGCGCTGCGGCACGCCGCGCGGCTTGAAGTCGAGCCGCGTCACCGTGATCTCGGCGCCGAAATCGTTGATAGATTGGGAGCGGCGTGCGCGGGAACGGCCGACGTCATCAGCCAGGCCATTCCAGCGAGCGCCACGAGGCGCCGAGTCGAAGCAGTCATCGCGAGATCTCCTTCCGGTCGGTCGAACGGCTGGGGGCTGGACGGCGACGGATGCTCGCATGGGCGTGATCGCTCCGACAACACCGTTCCGATTCGCGCCCATCCCGACTTGTCGGGAGGAGCAACGCTCGGGACACTAGCCGAAGACCGGGCCCGATTCGTCGAAGCGGAGATCGGTGTCGGCGTCGGCCATCGTGACGAAGAGGCTCTTCGGCGCCTCGGCGAGGTTCGCGAGGATCGGCACCGGCTGACCGACCTCGAAGAACCACGCGCCCTTCAGGGCGGCGTCGAACGCGTCGACCGAGCTCGCCGTCGTGACGCCGTCGAAGCCTCCGGCGCGCGCGAGGTACTTCACGGCGCGGACGATCGCGGCGAAAGTCTCCGGGCGCTCGGGTGCGGTCCGATAGTCGACGAGCGACAGCGTCGCGAGGCCGCGCCGATTCGCGGCGCGCACCACGAAGTAGCAGCTCGGATCACCGTCCCGGAGGTACGTCACGTAGGTGTTCGGCACCGCGAAGAAGCGCCAGGCGAGCACCTCGGGCGAGCGATCGAGCTCGAGGCGCCCGGCCGGCAATGCGCGCTGCGTGATGCGGGCCACGTCGGCGACGGCAGCCTTCGTGAACCGCGCACCTTCGACGTCGATCGTCGCGGGCGCGGCAACGGAGCGCAACCTCGCCTTCCCGCCTGCCGACGCCCGCGCGAGCCCGACGAGCCCACGCACGCCGTTCGGCCACAGGAACTTCCGCATGGTCCCGATCGTCTTGATGCCGACCGCAGCGAACACCTTTTCCGCCGCGGCGCTGATCGTCACGCAGAAGAAGGGGCTATAGGCACGAGCGATCTTGAACGAGAGCGCCCCACCGGCGCGGCTGTTGCGGGCGCTCTCCTTCACGAAGAGGTCCACGCCCATGAACGCCCGGGCGCGCACGCCGTCTAGGTGGTACTCGACCGGCTGCAAGATCACCTGGCCGACGATCGTGCCGTCGTCCTCCGAGACCAGCGCCACGTCGGGTGCGTTGACGTCGGCCAGAAGTGGGTTCCCGAGGATCTGGAACCGGAAGCGATCCGGTACCGACACGCGGGTCGGGAAGATCTCCTCGTTGAAGCGATAGAACTGCGGGTACCGTTCGGGCCGCAGCGCTTCGAGCTTCATGCCGAGAGGCTGCGCCCGTCGATCGCGCGGCAGAGGTTCAGCTTCACCTCGCGCCGCGGATACTCTCCCCGCACGAAGTAGCGATGGAGGAGCGCCGTCGAGAGGAGGAGGATGAACGCCTGGTTCTCGCGCTGGCTGATCCCGCCCGGAGGAGCGTTGCGGACCTTCTTCAAGAACTGCTGGCAGAACACGCCGTTCAGGAACGGCACCTTCGCGAGCTCGTTCTCGGAGAAGAGCGCCTCGGTATAGTCGGCGTCACCGGCACCGAGGAACGCGGAGAGATCCGGCGCGCGGTACGGCTGCTTCGGCTTCTTCAGGATGCTCGGCGGCAGCGTGTCCGGGAAGGCCTGCTTCAGGATCCACTTCTCGTCCATGTTCGGACCGAGCTTGAGATCGTTCGGCAGCCGCGCCGCCCACTCGACGACGCGGTAGTCGAGGAAGGGACAGCGGCCTTCGACGCTGTGGGCCATGCTCATCCGGTCGCCCTGGGTCGAGAGCAGGTAGCCCGGGAGGAGCGTCTTCCACTCGAGCCACTGCGCGCGCTCGACGAGGCCGAGCCGTCCGAACACGGCGTCGTTCGCGGCGATGTACGCCTTCAGATCGGCGAGCCCGTCGCGCTGCCGCTGCAAGAGCCGAAGCCCGAAGAGCGAGTTGTGGAACCGCAGCTCGTGCGAGAAGAGGCCCGGCGTCTTCTCCTGCGCGAACTGCGCGAAGACGGACGCCAGCGCCTTGGTGTTCGCGTCGTTGAAGTGCGGGAGATACGGGTACAGTTTCCGCAGCTTGTCGGCGTCGCGCTCGGCGTCGAAGCCCTGCCGGAGGATCGCCTCCTTGAAGATGTCGTAGCCGAGGAAGCTCTCGTCGGAGCCCTCGCCCGTGAGCACGACCTTGATGCCCTTGTCGTTCACGAGCTTCGACAAGAGGAACATCGGCACGAACGCCGTCCGGAAGACGGGCACCTCGCCGTGCCAGATCGCCTCGGGGAACGCGCGCGCGATGTCGCCCTGGCGGATCGGCAGCGCGGTGTGGTTGGTGCCGAGGTAGTGCGACAGCTCGAGCTGGTCCTTCGACTCGTCGAACTCCTTGTCGTCGAAGGTGATCGAGAACGAGTGGACCTGGCTGAGGCCGTTCGCGAGCGCGAGCTGCGTGGTGATCGCGGAGTCGAGCCCGCCGGAGAGGTACGTCGCGACCTCCACGTCGCTGCGGAGGCGGAGCCGGACGGCGTCGGACAGGATCTCGCGGGTGCGCTCGATCGCCTCGGCGGCGGACCCGGTGAACGGTCCGTCCGCGCCCGGCCAATCGAGCTGGGTGTACGGCGCGAGCGTCCGCTCCGTGCCGCGGAGCTTCAAGTACCAGCCGTTCGGGATCTGCGAGATGCCGGTAAAGCCGCTCTGATCCGGGAGCGGGGTCCAGGTCGTGAAGATCGAGGCCAGCTGCGCCTCGTCGAGCTCGAATCGCATCCCCGGGAACGCGAGGAAGCTCTTCATCTCCGAGGCGAAGACGAGCGTGTCGCCGACCTGGGTGTAGAAGAGCGGGCGCTTTCCGTAGCGATCGCGGGCGAGCAGCATCTCGCCGCGCTCGCGGTCGTAGATCGCGCAGGCGTACGCCGCGTTGAAGCGCGGCAGCGCATCGACGCCCCACTGCATGTAGGCGTGGAGCAGCACCTCGGTGTCGGAGGTCGATGCGAAGCGATGCCCGAGCGCTTCGAGCTCGGCGCGGAGCTCTTTGTAATTGTAGAGCTCGCCGTTGTACGCGATCCAGTAGCGCTTGGTCTCGTCGGGGATCGGCTGCTGGCCGGTCGACAAGTCGATGATCGAGAGCCGCGCCGTGCCGAAGCCGGTGCGCTCGTCGAAGTAGTACCCGGCCTCGTCGGGCCCGCGGTGGTACATCAGCGCGAGCATGGACTCGAGCACGCGCGGCGACGACGCGACGTCGAACCGCGACGAGTCAGCCTGATGGAAGAACCCGACGATCCCGCACATGACGATTACTCTCTAGACGTAGAAGGCCTGGTGCTCGACGGAACGGTCGATGAAAAAACCGAACTTGGTGAGGACGTTGCCGTAGCCGATCTCGACGAAATGCTTGGCGCCCTTCGCGAGCAACGCCTTGATGCCCTGCTCCCAAAGTACCGGGTGATCGAGGTGGCGGGCTAGCTGCTGATCGAGCGCGGGCCGCTCGGTCGGGAGCCAACCGCCGGTCACGTTGTCCACGACCGGCACGCGCATCGGCCCGAGCGTCACGCCGGCGAGGTACGTCGCGAACCCGGCGTGCGCCGACGCCAAGAGCGGCGTGTGCCACGCCCCGCTCACGGGCACGCGCGCGACCTTCCGCGGCTTCAGCTCGGCGAGCGCGGCCTCGGCGTGGGCGATCGCCTCGCCGGTGCCCGCGAGCGTGTACTGGCCGACGCAGTTGTAGTTGCTGACCCACACCCGATGGCTCTTCGCTCGGAGCCCGTCGCAGAGGTTCTCGAGCACCTCGGCCTTGAGCCCGATCACCGCGAGCATCGCGCCCGCGACGTCGACGAAGCAGTCGTCCATCAATTGGGAGCGCGTCGCGACGACACGTACGAGATCCTCGAACGACAGCACGCCCGCGGCATGGAGCGCCATCCACTGTCCTACACTGTAGCCGGAGACGAAGTCGGCATCGCGGCCGTGCTTCTCCCGGAACGCGTCGAGCGACAGCGAGCTCACGAGCAGCGTAAGCAGCGCCGTCACGCGGTTCTGGTTGAGATACTCGGCGTTGCCGGCCGCGATCTCGTCGAGCGGCGAGCTCCGGAGGGCGTCCGCGACCAGGGCGTAGCGCGCGGCGAAGCCGGGGAGCTCGCGCACCCCGTCCAGCATCTTCACATCGTGCGCACCCTGCCCCGGAAAGACCAGGGCGAGCGGCTCAGACGTCATTCCAATCGAGTCCGATCGCGCGGGCCTGGCGCTCCACGCGCGAGAAGTCAGGGATGTCCTGGACCTTGTGGATCGCTTCCTCGCGGGACATGAGCCCGGTCCGCACCTGCTCGGCGATCTCGTTCACGTACGGGTTGTACTGGTGCTGCTTGTAATGGACGGCGATCCCGAGGTCGTTCAGGAGGCAGTTGGTCGAGTTGCTGCCGGTGTCGGCGGTCTTCCGCCACCCGAGGGTCCCGATCTCCTCGATGATCTGATCCTCCGACACGCCGAACGCGAGCATCGGGTTCACGATGTTGATCTTGCGCAGCGGGCTCCGCTTCACCATCTCCTCGTTCATCCCGAAGTAGCCCTCGGCTTCGGGGCCGAAGTTCTTGAGGTAGCGCTTGATGGCCTCGGAGCGGAAGCGCGCCTGGACGTCGAGATCCATCTGCATGATGACCGAGTCCTTCGGCACCTGGCCGCCGATGTACCCGCCGGCGATGATCGGGACCGACTTCTCGATCGCGAGCTTCACCATGTGGTTGTTGATGAGGTTGATGCAGGAGTTGCACATGCTGCTCGCGCGCGTGAGCGCGGCCTTGGTGTGGACCTGCTGCGTCGCGCTCGTCTTGTAGAGCTTGTTCATGAAGACGGGCGCCGGCGTGAACAGCATGAAGTCGATGCCGAGCGACGACGTCACCGCACGGAGGTTCTTGTGCGCCTGCTCGGCGATGAAGCCGTTGTCGATCGTGACGGCGAGGCACTTGAGCCCGTACTTCTGCGTCAGCGTCATCAGCGTGTAGGACGAGTCCTTGCCGCCGCTGAACGCGACGATCACGTCGTACTCCGCCTTGCCCCGGTTCGCGTCGAAGACGGCTTCGAGGCGCGAGCGCAGCTCGCCGCGAATCTTCTCGAACTCGGGCGCGGGGGGCGCGTCCTGACACATGCTACAGAGGCCGGCCGCATCGAAAGTGATGCCGGGGAACGTCGTCGGCAGCACGCAACGCGTGCAGAGCCGGAGATCGGTGGCGACGGCGACCATCAGCCGACCTTGGCCTCGACGAAGGAGCGGATCTTGGCGTACGTGCTCAGCGAGTCGGACATCACCTCGTCGTCGCTGATCTGGATGTCGAAGGTCTTCTCGAGGAACGACACGAGCTGCACGAAGCCGAACGAGTCGATGAGGCCCGACTCGAAGAGGTTCTCGTCCTCGCTCGTCGCACCCGGCGCGTCGCCGAATTCGATGAGCAGGGTTTCCGCCAGGTACTGCCGGATCTTCTCGTCCATCTGTCCGTCCGTCGTGCGGGTATCGGTTGCCAAGTCGCTGTTTTTCATCGTTCGAACCTCTCCGTCAGGCTCCAAAAAACATGCCACGGAGCTTGCGAATCGCTCCCGCGAAACCCGACCGGATCACGACGCCGACGCCTCCAAATCCCGTGGCGTCGAGCCCGTTTGCCGGGCTCCTCGAGAGGTGGGCGCGAATCGCTGCGGAGGGGTCCATAGCGGGAGTCATCGACCGGGCCGGAGACGTCGAATCGTGCAAAGCGGCGTGCCTCGGGAGGACCATCGCACGCCTGCATGAAAAACCGGGGACCCGAGACGATCGTCCGATGGCTACTAGGGTCCCCTCGGGCCGTCAAGAACGAATCGGCATAGGCGGTGGCTGATCACGGGTTCATGCTCGCTCGGACGCCATGGGAACCCGTGTACGGTTCGTCCCCGCCCTGCTGACGCTGTGCGTCCTCGTCGCGCTTGCCGCGCCGATCCCGTCGAAGCCGCCGGGAAACCTCGCCCTGCACGTCGCGATCTCGGAGGATCCGAGCTTCGCGACGGAATGGATGTCCACGCCGTCGACGCATCCGATCGCGTTTCGACGGCTCCGCGAGGCGTACATCGGGCAGACCGTCCACGTGGCCTTCATCGTCACCGGCCATCGAGCGAACGCCGCGGGGATGCCGGACCTGGTGATCGACGTCGTCGTCCGTCATCCGGACGGTGCGGTCCTGTTCGAAGAGGCGGCGTACGCCCGCGTCACCCATCGAACCGGTGAAGGCGGATTCGTGCTCGGCAACGCCATCATGGACCTCATGCTCGAAGCGGGAGATCCGACCGGGACGTGGACCTTCGAAGCAACCGTCCACGACAAGCGCGCGGGCACCCGGGCGACGGGACGCGCCGAGTTGAGCGTCGCGCCGGCCAACAGCGCGTAGGCGGAACCGTCCGCGCGCAGGCGATCGATTCGACCGCGCCCACGCGCGCGATTTGACGGCATCCAGCGTCCGCGATCGAAAGGCGCCGTGCCGGACGGCCTCGCGATCGACATCGGGTGCGGCTGGGCGAAGCGGCCCGGCTTCATCGGCGTCGACAAGGACGCCGTGCCCGACGTCGACCACCGCGTCGACGTCGAGCGCGAGCCCCTCCCCTTCGCCGACCGCAGCGTCGGCACCATCTTCACCTCGCATTGCCTCGAGCACCTCGCCGACCAGGCCCTGATCTATCGCGAGATGAGCCGGGTCGCCGTGAACGGCGCCACGCTCGAGATCTGGACCCCGTACGCGTGGACCGACGAGGCCTTCATCTATACCCACCGCACCTTCTTCACCGAGCTGCACTACCTCCACCCGAGCGTCATGTTCCCCGACCACTGGAAGGACATCCTCGGCGCGACGTGGCAGCTCCGCGAGTTCCAGTTCGTCGTGAGCGAGGAGACGCTCGGCGACCTCGCGCGAAACGGCGTCAGCCTCGACTTCGCGCTCAAGTACCTGAAGGGCGTCGCCGTCGAGTTCGGGACGCACCTCTCGATCTGGCACGAGACGCCGCAGGGCGCGATGCCGGCGCCGCGACGCACGTTCTCGACCACGCGCGACGGCGAGCGTCACCCGATCGTGCCGGACGCGAAGGTGACGCGGCCGGCGCCCGTGTCGGCGTCGGCGCGCGGGGTGCCGGGGTGGCTCGGACGGCTGGGGCGGCGACGGACCTAGCTACTCGCAGTCTTTGCGGCCACACGGGAGAACGCTAGAACGGCACCCATGGGCCGCATCATCGTCTCTGTCACCGTGAGCAACACGCTCGATCCCGCTCACGAGCTCCGCTTCGACGCGTTCGTCGACACCGGAGCCGGTTGGCTCACGCTACCGACGGCATGGCGCGATCGCTTCGGGGAGTTGCCGACGATCCGCACCGAGCAGGTCGAAACCGCCGATCAGCGCGTGATCCCCGGTGAGGTCTGCGGTCCGGTGACGATCCAGATCGAGGGGTTTCGCCCGATCGTCAGCGAGGTCATCTTCATGGAGATGGAGCCTCGCGACGGCCGGTACGACCCGCTCCTCGGCTATCTCGCGCTCGAGCAATCGAGCGCCGCCGTCGACATGATCCGTCACCGCCTGGTCGCGGTGCGCTACGTCGACGCCAAGACGTTGCGCGCCGCCTGAGCGCGGGCCGTCCGCGCCGCTACTCCCGCAGCGCGTAGTCGGTCGCGGCCTGCGCGTGGATCTCGCCCGTGTCGAAGATAGGCACGGCCGCGTCGTTCGGACCGATGAGCATGCCGATCTCGGTGCACGCGAGCGCGATCCCTTCGGCGCCGGCGGCGACGAGCCGTGCGATCACCTCGCGATAGGCGACCCGCGACGCGTCCCGCACCTCGCCCCGGCAAAGCTCCTCGTAGATCACGCGATGCACCGTCTCGCGGTCGGCTTCCGACGGCACGACGACCGTGAGCCCGCGTGATTCGAGCCGCCGCCGATAGAAGTCGCGCTCCATCGTGAAGCGCGTCCCGAGGAGCCCGACTCGACGCACGCCCGCCGCGACGAGCGCATCGGCGGTCGCGTCGGCGATGTGCAGCAGCGGAATCCCCACCCCATCGGTGATCGCGTCGGCCACCTCGTGCATGGTGTTGGCGCAGAGGAGGAGGAAGTCCGCCCCACCGCGCTCGAGGGCGCATGCGACCTCGGCGAGTCGCACACCGGCCTCGTCCCAGGCTCCGCGTCGCTGCATGTCCTCGATCTCGGCGAAGTCGACGCTGTAGAGCAGCAAGCGCGCCGAGTGCAGGCCGCCGAGACGCGACGCGACGGCGCGATTGATCGCGCGATAGTAGAGCGCCGTCGATTCCCAGCTCATGCCGCCGATCAGGCCGATCGTCTTCATCGGGATCCGGGCTGGCGCAGCACGACGCGGCGGAAGACGTCGTGCTCGTAGGCGAGGCCCTCGGCGAGCGACTTCCCAGCCGTGTGCCGGATGATGTCGGTCTGGAGGAGAAGCCCGTGCCGTGGCAGCGCCGCGAGCTCGGTGGCGACCGCCTCCGCGCGCGCGAGCGCCGTGGCGTCGTCGACGATCTCGGCCAGCATACCCAGGCGGTGCGCCTCCGTTGCATCGAACGAGCGCGCGGTGAGAGCGAGCGCGCGCGCCGGCCCGTCGCCGATGGCCGCACGCAGCGCCGCGTAGCCGCCGGCCGCCCCGAACTTCACCTCCGGCATGCCGAAGATCGCCCCGCGCCCCGCGATCCGGACGTCGCACGCGAGCAGAAGCCCGAGCCCTCCGCCGAGCGCCTTTCCTTCCACCGCGGCGACGAGCGGCTTCGGAAACGCCGACAGCGCGTCGAACAGCACGGTCGTCGAGTCCACGATCTCCCGTCGGTTCGCCGCGTCGCCGCCGAAGCGCGACACGTCCATGCCCGCGCAGAAGTCCGGCGCGGCGCCGGTCAGCACCAGACACGCGAGCGCGTCGTCGGCCGCGACGTCCGTCAACACCGCCGCGATCCCGCGTCGCATGCCGAACGTGAGCGCGTTCCGCTTGGCGCCGCGGTCGAGAGTGAGGACGGCGTAGCCGTCGCGGCGGGCGAGCTGGAGGTGCTCGTCGAAGGAGTTGCCCATGAAGCGGACCGTCGCGCACGTGCGGGCGACCGTCAAGTCTTCGCGGGCTGCACCTTGATGCGTCTGCATCGTTCATGCATACGAGTATGGATGCGAACGACGCTCAACTTGCGTGAAGATCTGGTCGAGAAAGCCATGGCGATCACCCGGATTACGGAGAAGACCGCACTGGTTCACGCGGGGCTCGAAGCGCTCATCGCAGCGGAAGCAGCCCGTCGCCTCGCGAAACTCGGAGGCTCCGATCGACGCGCGACCGCCGGCAGGCGCCGCCGCTCGGCGCCTCGCTGACCGCCGTGGTGCTCGTCGATACGTCGGTGTGGATCGCGCACTTTCGGCGAGCCTCCGACGCGTTGCAGGAGATGCTCGTCGCGGGAGCCGTCGCCTGTCATCCGGCCGTCATCGGCGAGCTCGCGTGCGGCACCCTCAAGTCGAGTGCGGCGACCGTGGACCTCCTGCAAAAGCTGCCACGCGCAACCGATGCCACGGATGAGGAAGTTCTCAGCTTTCTCGACCACCATCGTTTGTTCGGATCGGGATTGGGCTGGACGGACGTCCACCTCCTCGCCGCCGCCGCCGTGAGCGGATGCGAGATTTGGACGCTGGATCGGAAACTGCTGGCCTCAGCACGACGCTTGAACCTCGCGCACACAGGTCGCGCGTAGGTCATGGCTTCGGGCCACGGCCGCCTCGCCGCGCTCGCCGACGACCTCGAGCGCACGATGCGCGCGATCGGCGCGTGGAGCGATCCGCCGCCGCCGCTCGTGCCCTTCTCGCGGCCGTTCGCGATGGACACGATGCCGTTCGAACACTGGCTCCAGCTCGTGCTCGTCCCGCGCATGCGCGAGATCGCGGCGAGCGGCGCGCCGCTGCCGATGCGAAGCGACCTGGCGCCGCACGCCGTGCGCGAGCTCGACGGCGACGAAGAGCGCATGGCCCCGCTCTTCGCCGTGCTCCGCGCGATCGACGAGGTCTGCCCAGCACCCGTCGCACCCCTTGCCGGCGACCCTCGCCGCGCGCGCGCGGCGGTGGCCTTCGTCGTGCCGGTGCTGGTCTGGACGATGATCGCGTTCCAGATCGGCAGCTGGGGAGCGCAGGTCGCGACGAATATCTTCCCGGCGCGCGTGTACCAAACCTGGACCGGGACCGTCGCTCCGGGCCCCGATTTCCAACCGCTCCGCATCACGGTCGCCGCCGAGATCATGGGGAACGGGACGTTGAACCTCCGTGACGGCAACCTGGTGGTGATCCGCTCGATGGCGACGATGGGCAACGGCCCGACCGCTCCGCTCCGCTTTCGCGTCACGACACCGCCGGCGCCGACGGACGTCGGCGCATGGCTCGCGACCTACGGCGTGCCTGCCGGCGCGCGCGCCGACGAGAGCGTCGCCGAAGCGCTGGCGGTCCTGCGCGCCGCCAACACGGCGACGACGCCGGCCGCGTTGCACGACGTCACCGTCGACCGCGCCGTGCAGCCGGAGGCTGACGCGCTTCTCGTCGTGGAGCCGCAGACGCCGCAATGGGTCGAGATCGGCGTCACTCTGGTCGCGTTGCTGGCGGGGTTGATCCCGATTTGCATCGGCGTGGTCCGCCACGTCCGCACCACCTGACGACCGATCGGGCACGACCTGCGCTGCGAAGGAACACCACCGACATGACGACCGCCTGGATGCCCGTGTGAAGGGCGCCATGTGCCCTTGATAGAGGTGCTGGTGCGCGAAGAGTACGGTGTGCACCGGGATCGCAACTGCGAGACCCGGGATGCGCGAACACGGCCTGGACGCGCGAAAGACAGAAGCGGATTTCGGACGGCGATCACGAGCTTGCGGAATCCGAGCCGGATGCCGGCGAACCCTTCACCAGCCCCGCGCAACAAGAGCCAGAGAATCGTCGATTCGAGGACCGTCGTCGCAGCGATCTGCCAGGTCACCGCACGGACTCCCAAGTCGATCCGGGGCATCGAGTCGAACCAGTGCCAATGATCGGATTGCGACACCCAGCCCACGAGAATGATGGCGATCGGAAGCGCGGGAAAGAGGCGTTGATGCTTCACGTGCGCGCCCCATAGGAGTCGTTGCGGCGCCGTTCAAGCCGTGGCGCCGATCGACGTTGGACCGGCCGACGGATTGGGTGACAGCCATTGTCGAATTTATATATTTTTCATCGATCAGATTGTCTTTCGATGTATATCGCCGAATCAAGATGGCACGGCGGTCGCTGCAACTCGATTTCGCGCTTCGTGAGCCGCGACGCTGGGGCGGTCGCCGACCGCGAGCCGGGAGGAAGCCTGGTCCGAATCGAGGGCTGCCTCACACTTCACGGCAGGACTTCTCCACGCCGCTGCCCGCGCATGTGACCATGCGCGTTGGTCCCGGCGTACCCTCGCTCCGCACCGTGGCGATCGTCCGCGCCGTCGAGCGCAGCTTCGCGGACGCCTGCGCGCGACCTGGCTTTCGGCTCGTGCACTACTCCCTCCAGGGCAATCACGCCCACCTCATCGTCGAGGCGCGCGATCGACGTTCTCTCGGCTGCGGGATGAAGGCGATCGCGGGCCGAATCGCCCGCGCCGTGAATCGCGTCGCGCGGCGTCGAGGAAAGGTCTTCACGGATCGGTACCATCTGCGCCTTCTGGCAACGCCGCGCGAGGTCCACCACGCGCTTCGCTACGTGCTGTTGAACGCGCGCCACCATCTTCGAGCCGCAGCTGTCGCGGCGAGGGCCGCCGCGCGCTTCGACCCGGCATCGTCGGCACGCTGGTTCGACGGATGGAACGCCAGTCGACCCGCCGAGACCAGATCACCGGCACTCTGCCCCGTAGCACGGGCAAGAACGTGGCTCCTCCAGATCGGCTGGCGTCGTCATGGCTTGCTCGACCCCGCCGATGTTCCTGGCTGAACCGGCGCCGACCCGGCGAATTTGTTGACAACCTGGCGCGTTGCGCGGAGTATTCGCCTCTTTCCCAGCGCATCCCGTCATGAGCAGCCAGGACATCGTCGCGCGGTCCGACCGCCATCTGATGCAGACCTACCTGCGGGCGCCGGTGGCGTTCGTCCGCGGCGAAGGAGCGCACCTCTGGGACGCGGAAGGCAAGGAATATCTCGACCTCTTCGCTTGCCTCGCGGTGACCAACCTGGGGCATGCGCCGAAGGCGATCGTCGACGCCATCTCGGCCCAGACGGCGAAGCTCTTCCACGTCTCGAACCTCCACTACTGCGAGCCGCAGGCGAAGCTCGCCGAGCTGCTCTGCGCGAACTCCTTCGCGGACCGCGTCTTCCTCTGCAACAGCGGCGCCGAGGCCAACGAGGCGGCGATCAAGCTGGCGCGGCGCTGGGGCCACGCCAACGGCGGCAAGCGCTTCGAGGTCGTGACGGCGCTCGGCTCGTTCCACGGCCGGACGCTGGCGACGCTGACGGCCACGGGACAAGAGAAGGTCCGCGTCGGGTTCCACCCGTTGCCCGACGGGTTCCGTTACGTGCCCTACGACGATCTCGCGGCGCTCGATCGCGCGCTCACCGACACCACGGCCGCCGTGCTGCTCGAACCCGTGCTCGGCGAAGGGGGCGTCGTCGTCCCGAAGCCCGACTACCTCGCCGGCGTGCGGAAGCTCTGTGACGAGCGCGGCATCCTTCTCATGCTCGACGAGATCCAGGTCGGCATGGGCCGGACCGGCACGCTCTTCGCCTACGAGCAGGCCGGCATCATCCCCGACGTGGTCACCCTCGCGAAGGCGCTCGCGAGCGGCCTCCCGATCGGCGCGTGTCTCGCGCGCGGCCACATCGCCGACGTGTTCGGCGTCGGCGCGCACGGCTCGACCTTCGGCGGCAACGCCGTCGCCGCGGCGGCAGCCGTCGCGACGCTCGAGACGATGCTGGCACCCGACTTCCTCCCCGGCGTCCGGAAGCGCGCCGCCCACTTCCGTGCCGGCCTCGACCGCATCGCCGCGAAGAGCCCGAAAGTGACGGCCGTCCGCGGCATGGGATTCATCCAAGGCATGCAGCTCACCGAGGCGGGCGCGCCGATCGTCGCCGCCTGCCTCGCGAAAGGCGTGCTGCTGAACGCGACCGCCGACACCGTGCTGCGGTTCCTGCCGCCGCTCGTCATCACCGAGGACGACATCGACCGCGCGCTCGCGGTCGTCGAAGAGGTACTCTGCTCATGAAGCGTGATTTGCTCCGCTTGGTCGACCTGACGCGCGACGAGGCCAACGCCGTCTTCGCGCTCGCGACCGAGATCAAGACCGCCCTCCGTTCGGGCAAGCCGCGGCCGCTCCTCGCCGGGAAGACGCTCGCGATGATCTTCGAGAAACCGAGCCTCCGGACGCGCGTCAGCTTCGAGACGGGCATGTTCCAGCTCGGCGGCCACGCCATCTACCTCGCCCCCTGGGACATCCGACTCGGCGAGCGCGAAACCGTCGCCGACGTGGCCCGCAATCTCGCGCGCGTCGTCGACATGATCGTCGCCCGCACGTTCCGGCACGCGGTGCTGGTCGAGCTCGCGGCGCAGTCGAAGATCCCCGTCATCAACGGGCTCACCGACCTGCACCATCCCTGCCAGGTGCTCGCCGACCTCTTCACGCTGGTCGAGCACCGCCGGAAGCTCGACGAGATCAAGGTCGCGTTCATCGGCGACGGCAACAACCTCGTGCACTCGTGGATGGAGGCGGCGGTCCTTTTCCCGTTCACGTTCGCGGTCGCATGTCCGAAAGGCTACGAGCCCAACACCGGCCTCGTCGCCGAGTGCCAGGCGCGCGGCGCCAAGATCGAGGTCACGGCCTCGGTCGCCGACGCCGTCCGCAGCGCCGACGTCCTCTATACGGACGTCTGGACGAGCATGGGCCAGGAAGAAGAGACGGCCGTCCGCCGCGCCGTCTTCGCCGGCTACCAGATCAACGACGAGGTGCTCCGCCATGCGGCCAAGGACGCGCTCGTGATGCACTGTCTCCCCGCGCACCGCGGCGAGGAGATCACCGACGCCGTCATCGAAGGCCGCCAGTCGATCATCTTCGATCAGGCCGAGAACCGTCTCCATCTTCAGAAGGCCCTCATGGCCTGGCTCGCACGGGAGAGCAGCAAATGAGCGCGAACCCCAAGAAAATCGTCCTCGCCTACTCGGGAGGTCTCGACACCTCCATCATCTTGAAGTGGCTGATCGACACGTACGGGTGTGAGGTCATCGCGTTCTGCGCCGACCTCGGCCAGGCCGACGAGATCGCGACGATCAACCAGCGCGGACTCGCGACCGGCGCCTCGAAAGTGATCGTCGACGATCTCCGCGAGGAGTTCGCGCGCGACTTCGTGTTCCCGATGATGCGGGCGAACGCGGTGTACGAGGCCGGCTATCTCCTCGGCACGTCGATCGCCCGCCCCTTGATCGCGAAGCGCCAGATCGAGGTGGCGCGGGAGCACGGCGCCGACGCCGTCGCGCACGGCGCGACCGGCAAGGGCAACGATCAGGTGCGCTTCGAGCTCACCTACTACGCGCTCGAGCCCGGCATCCGGGTGGTCGCGCCGTGGCGCATCTGGGACCTCGAAGGACGCGAGGCGATGATCGCGTACGCCGAGCGCCACAAGATCCCGGTGCCCGTGACGCGCGAGAAGCCGTACAGCTCCGACCGCAACCTCCTGCACATCAGCTTCGAGAGCGGCATCCTCGAGGACCCGTGGCTGGAACCGTACGAGGACATGTTCGTCCTCACGACCGATCCGACGAAGGCGCCGGACGAGCCGGAGTACATCGAGGTCGATTACGAGAAGGGCGACCCGGTCGCGGTGAACGGCGAGCGGCTCGCCCCCGCGGCGCTGCTCGCCAAGCTGAACGAGATCGGCGGCCGCCACGGTGTCGGCCGCCTCGACCTCGTCGAGAATCGCTACGTCGGCATGAAGTCGCGCGGCGTGTACGAGACGCCCGGCGGGACGATCATGCTCGCCGCCCACCGCGCGGTCGAGTCGCTGACGCTCGATCGCGAGGTCATGCACATCCGCGACGGCCTCGTGCCGCGCTACGCCGAGATGGTCTACTACGGCTACTGGTTCACGCCCGAGCGCCGCATGCTCCAGACCGCGATCGACGAGTCGCAGCAGAACGTCAACGGCACCGCGCGCCTCAAGCTCTACAAGGGCAGCGTCACCGTCGCGGGACGGAAAGCGGCGCGCTCGCTCTACGATCCGTCGATCGCGAGCTTCGAAGCCGCCGGCGGCTACAATCAAGCCGATGCCGAAGGCTTCATCAAGCTCTCCGCGCTCCGGCTTCGCATCCAGGCCGCGGTTGCAAAGCGCGCGGCGAAGCAGTCATAAGGCCGCCGTGCCGACGCGGAAGTCGAAGCCTTGGGAAGGACGATTCGCGGCCGCGACGGCGCCGATCGTCGAAGAGTTCACCTCGTCGATCCAGGTCGACAAGCGCCTCGCGCCGTACGACATCGCCGGCTCGCTCGCGCACGTCCACATGCTGGCCGCGTGCGGCATCATCCCGGCCGCCGACGGCAAGAAGATCGCGAAGGGCCTGACGGAGATCGAAAAAGAGATCACGTCCGGCACGTTCGCGTACTCGCCGTCCGACGAAGACATCCACATGGCGATCGAGCGGCGGCTGATCGAGAAGATCGGCCCCGCGGGCGGCCGCCTGCACACCGCGCGGAGCCGGAACGACCAGGTCGCGCTCGACCTCCGACTCTTCGTCCGTGCCGAGATCGGCGCCATCTTGAAGATGATCACCGCCTTCCAGAAGGCGCTGGTCGCCCTGGCTCGCAAGAACCAAAAGGTGGTGATGCCGGGCTATACCCACCTCCAGCACGCACAGCCCGTGCTCTTCGCGCACCATCTCCTCGCCTACCACGAGAAGCTCGAACGCGACGGCGAGCGCCTCTCCGACTGCCGCCGCCGCGCCGACGTGCTGCCGCTCGGGGCCGGCGCCCTCGCCGGCACCACGTTCCCGATCGACCCGGAGCAGGTCGCGCGCGAGCTCCGGTTCGCGAAGGTCGCGGCCAACAGCCTCGACGCCGTCTCCGAACGCGACTTCATCGTCGAGTTCCTCGCGGCGAGCGCGATCATCGCGACCCATCTGTCGCGGCTCGCCGAGGAGCTCGTGCTCTGGTCGTCGAGCGAGTTCGGCTTCATCACGTTCCCCGACGACTTCGCGACCGGCAGCTCGATCATGCCGCAGAAGAAGAATCCCGACGTCGCGGAGCTCGTCCGCGGCAAGACCGGGCGCGTCTACGGCAACCTGATGGCGATGCTCACCATCATGAAAGCGCTGCCGCTCGCCTACAATCGCGATCTCCAAGAGGACAAACCTCCCCTCTTCGACACCGTCGACACGATCAAGGGCTGCCTCGGCATCCTGACCGCGCTCATGCCGCGGCTCACCGTGAACGCCGACCGCATGCAGGCCGCGACCTCCGAGGGATACCTCCTCGCGACCGACGTCGCCGACTATCTGGTCACGAAGGGCATGCCGTTCCGCGAGGCGCACCACGTCGTCGGGCGCGCGGTCCGGCAGTGCCTCGCCGAGAACCGCCCGCTCGAGAGCATGACGCTCCGCGAGTGGCAGGAGCTTTCGAAGTCGATCGGTCCCGACGTGAAGGAGTGGCTCTCGCAGGACGCCGCCCTCGCCCGCCGCGTCGCCGGCGGCGGGACGGCGCCCGCGAACGTGGCACGCCGGCTGCGGGGCCTCTGAGGATGATCCGGCGAGGCGTGCTCGTACTGCTCGCGCTGGCGCTCGTCGCGCCGGCGTGCGGCCGGAAGACCATGCCGAAGCCACCGCAGCTCGTCGCGCCGAAACCGGTGCAGGAGATCTCGCTCGCGACCCAGAAGAACGGCATCCTCGTTCGCTGGTCGCGTCCGACGGAGTACGTCGACGGCAGCAGCATGGAGGACCTCGGCGGCTTCGTCGTCGAACGGAACCGCTACAACTCCAAGTTCGAGGAAATCGCGCGCGTGCCGGTCACCGACCGGGGGCGGTTCCAGAAGGCGAAACGCTTCGACTACCTCGACTCCCAGCTGCTCGAGGGCGCGACGTATCACTACCGCATCGTCGCCTACACGACCGACGGCTACTACAGCGTGCCGTCCGACGCCGGCGAGATAACCTGGAGCCCACCGTCGGCTCCGGCACCTAGCCCGGACGCGAACGACCCGACGCCGTAGCTGTTTTCGTCGAGAACGAAGTCCGCCGACTGCGACGCCGTTCGTCGGGAAGTGCGCGCGGGGGAGGTGTTGCCCGCGGGTCCTACGGAGGCGTCGCGCGAGCTCGGCGCGTCGTCCGCGCAGCGGGCTCATTCCATCGGCGTCCGATCTACTCGCACATGGCCGCTCGCACGGACCGCGGCGCTCCTCGATCGAACTTGCGTTTGCGCTCCTGACCGAGATCGGACCCGCGGGCAACACCTCCCCCGCGCACCCTCACTCAACGAGGATCGTCGGACCTCGTGGTCGCTTCGCTCCACTCATCACTCGCAAGTCGCCACGCTCACACCTCACGGACACGCGAAGCGCCGCCTCCCCCGACGTGGCGTTTGCAGTGGTGCGAGGGAACACCCGACGTAGCGTGGGGTGGGCGGTGGGTGCGAGTCTTTCGAGCGCCGGGGGTCGAGGGCGGACGGTGGAGGGCTCGGCGGCGGGTCCGGTCGACGGCGAGGAGCGCAATCGAAAGTTCGACCGCGGACACGGCGATCCTAGCGCGAGCCCCATGCGCCCTCGGATTCTGGCATCGGATCGGGAGCCCGGTTGCACGCGACGCGCCGATCTCGCGCGACGCCGCCGCAGGACCCGCCGCCGAGCCCTCCACCGTCCGCACTTCCCGACGGCCGACGTCGCAGAGACGAGGACTTCGTTTCCGATGACGGCGACCGCCGGACAGGCTCTTCGGACTAGCGGCGACCCGCGCAGGAGCATATGGTCGCCCGATGGCGAACGTCGTCCGGATGACCAAGATGCACGGCATCGGGAACGACTACGTCTACGTCGACTGCCGCGACCGCGATCTCAGTGATCCGCCGCGAGTCGCGCGAGCCGTCTCGCGACGGCATCACGGCATCGGGTCCGACGGATTGATCCTGGTCCGCCCCTCGACCGACGCGGACTGCCGCATGGAGATGTACAACGCCGACGGCAGCCGCAGCGAGATGTGCGGCAACGGCATCCGCTGCGTCGGCAAGTACGTCTACGACCGCGGCGTCGCGAAGAACCCGATGCGCATCGACACGGACGCCGGCGTGAAGACGTTGAGCTTCTCGCTCGACGTCGGCGGTCGCGTCGCGACCGCGACGGTGGACATGGGCGCACCGATCCTCGACGGCCCCCGCATCCCGGTCGCGAGCGAAGGGCGCGTCGTCGATCAGCCGCTCGAGGTCGCCGGCATGCACTGGCGGATCACCTGCGTGTCGATGGGCAATCCGCATTGCGTCGTCTTCGTGCCCGACGTCGACGCGCTCGACCTCGCGAAGATCGGCCCGCAGTTCGAGCACCATCCATTCTTCCCGAAGCGGGTGAACACCGAGTTCGTCGCCGTCCGCTCGCGCACGGTGATGGACTTTCGCGTCTGGGAGCGCGGCTCGGGCGAAACGCAGGCGTGCGGGACCGGCGCGTGCGCCGCGCTCGTCGCCGGCGTGCTGACGGGGCAAACCGAGCGGCACGCGACGATCCACCTCCGCGGCGGCGATCTCACGATCGAGTGGCGCGCCGACGATCACGTCCTGATGACCGGCGCGGCCGCCGAGGTGTTCACGGCCGACGTCGATCTCGACCAACTCTACGCAGTCACGGATACCCACCAATGACGACACCCAGACGACGGTTCAGCGGTTCGATGGTCGCGCTCGCGACGCCCTTCAACGGCAGCGCCGTCGACTGGAAAGCGTTCGGCCCGATGATCGAACGCCAGATCGCCGGCGGCTCGTCGGCGCTCGTGCCCTGCGGCTCCACCGGCGAGGCGGCGACGCTCGACCACGCCGAGCATGCAGAGGTCGTTCGCTTCGCGGTGGAACAGGCGCGGGGCCGCGTGCCGGTGATCGCCGGCACCGGCTCGAACTCGACGAAGGAGGCGATCAACCTCACGCGCGCCGCCAAGGAAGCCGGTGCGAGCGCCGCGCTCATGATCTCGCCGTACTACAACCGCCCGAATCAGGAGGGCCTCCGCCGGCATTACCTCGCGGTCGCGGACGCGGTCGACCTGCCGATCATCCTCTACAACATCCCGATCCGGACCGGCCGCGCGATGGACGCGTCGACGATCGCGGAGCTCGCGAAGCACCCGAACATCATCGGCCTCAAGGAATCGGACTCGCTCGATCACACGCTCGACGTCTTCCACGCGGTGCCGCCCGACTTCGAGATCTACAGCGGCGACGACTCGACGACGCTCACGGTCGTGGCGCTCGGCGGCGCCGGCGTGATCACGACCATCGGCAACCTCGTGCCGCGCGAGATGGCCGACCTCGCGGCGGCGGCCGCGGCCGGCGACCTGCCTCGCGCCCGCGCGATCCACGCGCGGCTCTTCCCGCTCATGCGCACGTGCTTCGGAGAGCCGAATCCCATTCCCTTGAAGTACGCGTTGTCGCTGCTCGGGCTCTGCCGCGACGAGGTACGCTTGCCGCTCGTGCCGATGGCCGACGGCAAGGCACGGGCCGATCTCGTGAGCGCGCTGCGCGACCTCGGGCTCCTGAAGTCGTGAGCACCCCGATCGTCGTCTGCGGCGCGGCCGGCCGCATGGGCCGCCTGCTCGTACAGCTCACGCTCGCCGAGCCGACCGCGACGCTCGCGGCGGCCGTCGAGGCGCCGGGCAATGCCGCGGTCGGGCGCGACGCGGGCGAAGTGGCGGGCGTGGCCCATGCCGGCGTCCCGATCACCGATGCCTACGCGCCCCCCGTGAACAGCGTCACGCTGGATTTCACCGCGCCCGCCGCCGCGCTCCGCCATCTCGAGATCGCGACCGCCGCCGGCGCGGCGATCGTCATCGGCACGACCGGCTTCACTCCCGACGAGCGCGCCCGAGCCGAGGCTCTGGCCGCGAAGACGCGCGCGGTCATCGCGCCCAACATGAGCCTCGGCGTCGCGGTCTTGGAACGCCTGGTCGCCTCGGCGGTGACCGCGCTCGGCCCCGACTTCGACGTC
>DAIQBH010000010.1:0-58662 GCA_036781285.1 Thermodesulfobacteriota bacterium
GGCAGGCACACGGCGAACTCACTCCCGCGTCCCGGCCCGTCGCTGCGTACCGCGATCGATCCGCCGTGCATCTCGACGAGCCGCTTCACGAGCGTGAGGCCGATGCCGAGCCCGCCCTGCGAGCGCTCCGCCGAGTGGTCGACTTGCATGAACATGTCGAAGACCTTGTCGACCTTGTCGGCCGGGATGCCGAGTCCGTCGTCCCGCACCGACACCGTCGCCGCGTCGCCGTCACGCCGCGCGGTGACGTCGATGGTGCCGCCGGGCGGCGTGTATTTGCAGCTGTTGTTGATGAGGTTCGCGAACACTTGTGTGAGCCGGGCCGTGTCGGCGTGCAGGGGCAACGGCTCGTCCGGTAACGTCACACGCAGATCGTGGCCGGCCGCGTCGACGAGCGGCCGCGACGCCTCGACCGCCTGCTCGATCACCGACGCGAGATCGCACGCCGCCGCGCGCAGCTCGAGGCGGTTGTGCGAGATCCGGTTCAGGTCGAGAAGGTCGTCGACGAGCCGCACCATCTGCCCGAGCTGGCGTTCCATGGTGTCGAGGGCGCGCTCGATGATCCCGCGATCGCCGTCGGCCCGCTTCATGACCTCGAGCATGTTGCGGATCGGCGCCAACGGGTTGCGGAGCTCGTGCGCGAGCGTCGCCAGGAACTCGTCCTTTCGCCGATCGGCTTCGGAGAGGTGCGCGGCGAGGACGCGTAGATCGTCCTCCATCCGCTTCCGATCGGTGACGTCCTGGCTGACGGTCGCGATCGCCGTCGGCCTTCCGGCCGGGTCGCGCAACGCGAGCACCTTGTACGCCATCCAGCGCGCCTCGTGCGTCTTGAAGTGCCGGAAGCGAACCTCGATTTCGGCGTGCCCGCGATCGAGCGCGATCGGGAAGAACTGCTCCATGATGCGGGCGCGGTCCTCCGGAAAGAAGAACTCGGCGATCGGCGTCGCGCGCGCCGCCTCCACGTCGTCGAGACCGACGAGCGCGAGCCCCGCCCGATTGACGTAGACGGGCATGCCGTCGAGGCCGCAGATGCCGATGAAGTCGGTGCTGTTCTCGATCAGCGTCGCGAAGCGCTCGCGGTCCGCCTCGACGCGCCTGCGGTCGGTGATGTCGGTGCCGATCGGCGCGAGGAAAATGACGCGCCCGTCCTCGTCCTTGATCGGCTGGATCGAGACGTCGACCATGCGCTCGCTGCCGTCGCCGACGAAGTAGGGCATCTCGGCGCGAAACGACCGGCCCGCCATCGCCTGCGCCGCCCCCGCCTGGATGCGCTCGACGAGCGCCCGCGACGGCGCCCACCACGGACCCTCCCAGAACACTTTGCCGATGACCTGCTCCC
The DNA here is from genome assembly GCA_036781285.1 of Thermodesulfobacteriota bacterium. Lineage (GTDB taxonomy): Bacteria > Desulfobacterota > Binatia > UTPRO1 > UTPRO1 > UTPRO1. Next base: position 1,340 of record DAIQBH010000010.1, read on the forward strand.
TGGTGAAGCCGCAGCCTTCCCACGAGAGCTGATTCGCCTCGACGACCGTCCCGTCGAGCTGCATGATCCCCGCGAAGATCGCGCCTTGATCGAAGAAGGCGCGGAACTTGGCGTTCGCTTGGGCCGCTTCCGCGAGGAGCTGACGCCCGCGCTCCTCGCCGCGACGCTGGCCGGTGACGTCGCGGACGATCTTGGACGCGCCGATGACCGTTCCGGCATCGTCGCGAATCGGCGAGATCGTGAGGGACACGCGGATGCGCTCGCCGTCACGGCGCACGCGCTCGGTCTCGAAGTGGTCGATGCGTTCGCCGGCACGGAGCTTCGCGAGGATGTGGTCCTCTTCGGCGAGGCGCTCGGGCGGGATGACGGCCGAGACGTGACGGCCGATCATCTCGTCCGCGCGCCAACCGAAGATCCGCTCCGCGCCGGCGTTCCAGCTCTGGACCACGCCGGCGAGCGACTTGCTGACGATCGCGTCGTCGGACGATTCGACGATGGACGCGAGCGTCCGCGCGGTGATCAGCTGGCGCGCGCGCTCCCGCTCGACGCGGCGTTGCGCGCTGACGTCGCGGAAGATGAGCACACACCCCGATACGCGGCCGTCGACGTCGCGAATCGGGGCGGCGCTGTCGTCGATCGGGATTTCATCGCCGTTCCGCTTGATGAGCAAGGTGTGGTTGGCGAGCCCGACCACGATTCCGGTTCGCAGCGCGCGGATCGCCGGATTCTCCACCGTCGCGCGCGTCGACTCGTTGACGATCCGGAACACGGCGTCGAGCGGCTGGCCGCGCGCCTCATCGGTGCTCCAGCCCGTGAGCTCCTCGGCGACGCCGTTCAGATACGAGACGCGGCCATCGACGTCGGTGGTGATGACGCCGTCGCCGATGCTCGCGAGGGTCACCCGGACGATCTCTCGTTGCGCGCGCGCGCGTACCTGAGCGGCACGCATCGCCCCGCCGAACGCGACGATGAGGGCGGCCGTGAAAGAGAAGGTCAGGAAGCTGACGGCGTGTGCAAAGTCGAGGGCGAATCCGAAGCGGGGCGGGACGAAGAAGTATTCGCACACGACGTAGCCGATCGACGCGACGAGCAGGGCCGGCCGATGACCGCCGCTCCAGACCGCGGCGGCGACTGCCCCGAAGACGAGCGGGAACGGCACCAAATCGCCGAGCCACGGGTCGAGGGCGAAACGCAGCACGATGGCGGCGGCGAGGGCGGCAAGGGGCACCGCGTGGGTCACGATTCGGTTCATCACGGATAGCGACCGTTTCACGCCGGAGCGGCCGCGGAGTCAAACCAAGACATCCGCCTCTGGCGCCGCGCTCCGGGTTCCCGTGCCCCGCGGGTCGGCCGCCTCGTCGAGCCGCAGTCGATGCGCGGCCGGTCGTGGCCGCATCCATCCCGTGCGATAACGGCCCACATGACGCCCGTTCCCGGGCCCGCGAGCTTCGCGGAGCCGCACGCGACCGCACTTTTCATGGCCATCGTCGGCGTGCTGATCGCGGTGAGCGCCCTCTTCAGCCGGACCTTCGACCGGCTCGGGGTGCCGATCGTGCTGCTCTTCCTGCTGCTCGGGATGGTCGGGGGTTCGGAAGGAATCGGGGGACTGGAGTTCGCGAGCCATGCCGTCGCCATGCGGCTCGGCACCATCGCCCTGGTGTTGATCCTTTTCGACGGGGGGCTCAACACGACGATCGCCTCCGTACGCCAGGTGTTTCTCCCGGCGACGCTACTCGCGACGGTGGGTGTCGCAATCACGGCCGGCGTCCTCGCGGTCGCGGGGCGGGGGCTCGGGCTGGCGTGGCCCGAGGCGCTCTTGCTCGGGGCCGTCGTGTCGTCCACCGACGCCGCCGCCGTGTTCGCGGTGCTCCGCGGCGGCAGCCTCCACCTGAAGCCGCGCGTCGGCCGGACGATCGAGATCGAGTCGTGCATCAACGACCCGATGGCGCTCGTCCTCACGATGACCATGATCGGGTCGCTGACGGGGCAGACGGCGCTCGGGTGGTGGCTCGTGCTCGATGTCCCGGCGCAGCTCGTGATCGGCGCCGGCGTCGGGATCGGCATGGGCCGACTCGGCGTCGTCGTACTGCGCCGCGCGCGCCTCCCGACCGTCGGCCTCTATCCGGCGCTGACGCTCGCCCTCGCCTTCATGGCGTTCGGAGCCGCGACGGTGCTCCACGGGAGCGGCATCATGGCCGTCTATGCGGCGGCCGTCGTGCTCGGCAACACCCCGATCCCGTACCGCAGCGGCTTGACGCGCATCCACGACGCACTGGCGTGGCTGTGCCAGATCTCGATGTTCCTGATGTTCGGGCTCCTCGTGTACCCCTCGGAGCTCGTGGAAGTCGCTGGGGTCGGCGTGGCGCTCGCGGTCCTGCTCGCGCTCGTCGCGCGGCCGCTCGCGGTGTGGCCGTGCCTCCGGCCGTTCGGGTACCCGGCGAAGGAGCTCTTCTACGTCAGCGTGATCGGTCTTCGCGGCGCGGTCCCGATCATCCTGGCGACCTTCCCGGCGCTCGCGGGCGTCGAGGGCGCGGGCCGGGTCTTCAACATCGTCTTCTTCATCGTCGTCGTGAGCGCGGTCTTTCCCGGCGCGACGATCCGGCCGCTGACGCGCCGGCTCGGGCTCGACGCGCCGGGGCCGCCGACGCCGTCCGCGGTGCTCGAAATCAACGCCCGCATGCCGTTGCACGGCGACCTCGTGTCGTTCTTCATCGACCAGCGGTCGGCGGTGTCGGGAGCGCGGCTCGCGGACATCGAGTTCCCCGACGGCACGAGCGTCGTGTTGGTCGTGCGCGGCGAGGACGTGATCGCGGCGCGCGGCGACACCGTCCTGACGCCGGGCGATCACGTCTACCTTTTCTCGAAGCCGGAAGACCGCGCCTGGATCCAGCTCTACTTCGGCGGCCCTGAGGAAACCTGACGTCCTGCTTCGCGTTCGCATGCGCAGCCGCCGCCGACCCGGGAAGGACGCTTGGTGGGACGCCTGGCCGTGTGGCATGACGGCACCGCACGAATCTCCGGCCATGCCCGCCGACGCCCTCACCGCCGCGACGCGCGCCTTGCCCGACAGCCAGGCCTTCCTCGAGCTCGCGCTCGACGCCTCGCACGCCGGCACGTGGTCGTGGGACGTCGCGACGAACACGAGCTCCTGGGACGCGCGCTATCACGAGCTGTACGGCTTTCCCGCGGACGAGCGTCCGACCTACGAAGGCTGGCTCGCACGCGTCCACCCCGACGACCGCGACGCCCTCGGTGCGCGCGTCGCCGCGCTCCTCGAGCCCGGCGCCGACAGCACCTGGAACGAGGAGTTTCGCGTACTCCATCCCGTACACGGCGTGCGCTGGATGGCGGGCGTCGGATCGGTGGAGCGCGATGCCGACGGCCGGGCGCTCCGGTTCCGCGGCATCAACCTCGACGTCACGGAGCGCAAGCGCATCGAAGAGCTCTGGCGACGGCGCCTCGAACGGTCGGAGGAAATCGCGCACGTCGGGCACTGGACGTGGCGCCTCGCCGATGGGGAGGTCGCCTGGTCACCCGAGGTGTACCGCATCTTCGGCCTCGCGACCGACACGCCGCCCGCGATGGACGTGCTCGCGCGGGCGGTCCACCCGGAGGATCGCGGACGGCTTGCGACGTTCGGCCGGATGTTGATGAACGGGTCGCTTCCCGACGACGTGGTCGAGTGCAGAGTCGTCGCCGCGGACGGCGTCACGCGCCACATCCTCGGAACCATCAGCGGGTATTTGCGCGACCGCGACGGCACCGTCACCCAGATCTCGGGAGTCATGCACGACATCACCGCCCGCAAACGCGCCGAGGCGGAGGTCGCGCGCATCGGCGAGGAGGAGCGGCGCCGCGTCGCGGCCGATCTTCACGACGGCGTGCTCCAGGAGCTCGCCGGCATCGCGTACCTCACGGCCTCCGTACGCGCCGAGCTCGAAGGTGGAAACGATGCGCTCGCCGATCGATTGCGCCGCATCGAGCGCGCCATCGTGCACGCGATCGACCACACCCGCCAGGTCGCCTGTGCCGCCGATCCGATGCTTCCCGGCGGCGACGGGCTCCTCGGCGCGCTCCGCCAGTTCGCGGGCAGCGTCGAGGCGACGTACGGGACGCGCTGCACGCTGGAGTACGATGCTCCGGCCGCGCACGTCGACGACCCCGTCGCGACGAGCCAGCTGTATCGCATCGCGCAAGAGGCGGTGCGGAACGCCGTCCGCCACGGCCAGGCGGCGCACGTGCGGATCAGGCTGAGCGGCGAAGGCGCACGGTTGCTGCTGCGCATCACCGACGATGGTCGTGGGATCGCCTCCGATGCGGGATGTTCCGGCATGGGTCTGCACGTCATGCGATACCGCGCCGGATTGATCGGCGGCCGGCTCACGATCGCGCCCTTGCGCGAAGGCGGCACCGAGGTTTCGTGCCGCTTCACGCCGGCGCGACGCCCGTCGTGACGGTGCGGCGCAGCGGTCGCTTCGAGGATCATGCACCGGTCCGTGGATTCCGCCGTCGGTCTCCGGTATCGGAGGTCGCCAGCCCTACGTCGCCCCGACGCACCATTGCCAAGGAGAGATCGTTGCCCATGTCCCGTGCCGGAATCACCGCAATCATCGCGATGTTCCTGATGTCCACGATCCATTTCGTCGTCCCGGCTCACGCCGCAGAGGAGAAGAAGATGGCCACTACCGACGCGGCGATCGCCGCCATCGACAAGCAGATCGCGGACCTCAAGGTCGACAAGTCGAATCCGAGCTGGAAGAGGCGCCTGGCCAAGCCGACGCAGGTGAGCTTCACGGCCGGCAAGAAGTACCTCTGGATCCTCGAGACCAACAAAGGCCCGATCGAGGTCCGGCTGCTCGCCGACAGCGCGCCGATGCACGTGACGAGCACGATCTACTTGACCAACCTCGGCTTCTACGACGGTCTGACCTTCCACCGCGTGATCCCGGGCTTCATGGCGCAGGGCGGTGATCCGAGCGGCAACGGCACCGGCGGCCCCGGGTACCAGTACGACGGCGAGTTCAAGGGCGGCGCCAAGCACGACAAGCCCGGCATCCTCTCGATGGCGAACGCGGGTCCCGGCACGGACGGCAGCCAGTTCTTCCTGACGTTCGTCCCGACCGGCTACCTCGACGGCAAGCACACGGTCTTCGGCGAGACGGTGAAGGGCGTGGAGACCCTGAAGGCGCTCGAGAGCGCGGGCTCCGACAGCGGCCGGACCAAGGAAAAGCTCGAGATCACGAAGGCGACGATCCGGGTCGAGTAGGCAGGCGACGGACCTCTCCGGCGCGGCGACCCATCGGGTTCGCCGCGCCGGGCACTTAGCGCCGGGTTCTGGCGTCGGTGGGCCGTCCCGCCCCGCCCGGCGCACCCGACCTCGGCTCGCGCCGCGACCGCGGATCTCCAGGACGTCCTCCGCCCCCGGAGCGTTCGCGACGGCCACGGCCGCGCGGAGCGTCCTCGAAATCCTCCGTCGGCCGGACGTGCCGCTTCACCTGCTCCATGACTCGCCCGCAGGCCGCCGTGAACCTGGCCTCGAGCGCCCGCGTTTCGTCCGTCGGCACGACGGTGATCCGCCGCCACGCGTCCTGCGCCTCTTCGACCGCCTTCCGCGCGGCACGCCACTTCGACTCGTCGGGGCGCACGCCCATCGCGTTGTTGGCGAGCGCCGATCGCAACCGGTCGGCGAGCGACGCGGTGTCGGAGGCGGGCGCCGCCGTGCCGGAAGCGTCCTCGTTCAGGAGACGCTCGACCTTCGCGAGCAGCCTCTCCAAGCGCCCTTGGATCGCGGCGGAATCGAGGTCCGTGCCCGTGAAGACCTCGGGCCACCGCGCTGCCAGCGCCGCGAGCGCGGCGCGCCAACGTTCGTGGAGCGCCTGCATCACTCCGCTCTCGACCCGCGGCAGGCCCCCGAACGTCGTCCGTAACGCTTGCACCTGAGCAGCGAGATCCTCGGGAGCCTCTTCGAGCGCGGCAAGCGCTTCGAGTGCGGCCACCGTCGCCGCGTGCTCGGCGACCTGCTCGGCGGCGGCGATGTTGTGCCGGTCGTGGTACCGCGTGAAGAATCCGTCCGCGGCGGCTCGGAAGCGATTCCAGATCGCTTCGCGCTGCTTGTGACCGACGGGGCCGATCGTCTTCCACTCGGCTTGGAGCTTCTTGAGCTCGGAGGCGGTCGCGTCCCACTCCGTCGACGCGCTCAACTGCTCGGCACGCTCGCACAGCGCCTCACGGCGCGCGAGGTTCTCGTCCCATTCCTTCTTCATGGAGGACATCGCGCCGCGACGCTCGGTGAAGAACGCGTTGCACGCCGCCCGGAAGCGTTGCGCCAAGCCGCGGCCCGCCTCGTTCGGGACCGGTCCCATCGCCTCCCATGCCTTTTGGATCTCCTGGAGCCGGGCAGAGGTCTTGCTCCAGTCCGTCGACCTCGCCAGCGCCTCCGCCTCCTCGACGAGCGCCTTCTTGGCCGCCAGATTCGCGGTGCGCTCTTCGCGCTGCTGGACGAAGTAAATCTCGCAGCGGCTGCGGATGAAGTCGGTCGCGCCCTTGAAGCGATCCCACAGCCGTCGCGCGCTGTGGTGCGGGACGGCCGCCACGTCCTGCCACCGCAGGTGGAGCTCACGGAGCGCCGTGGCCGTGGCCGCGAGATCGCTGTCCGTGCCCGCCTCTTCTTCGGCCTTGAGCGACGCGACGATGGCTTCCGCCATCGCGATGAGCTCCTCCTGCGGCTGGACGTTGGCGAATCTCCGCCAATCGTCCATCTCGCGGAGCTCCTTCACGCGCGGCGCCAGCTGCTCCTGGATCGTCCGCAGTGCCGCGACGGCCTCCCGCGTCTCCTTCGCGGGCGTGCTTCCGGCTTCATCGATTGCCGCGGTGATCTCGCGAAGCACCCGCTCGCCTTCCCGCAGGGTGATCGTTTCCGATTCGGTGGTGCGCTTGGCGCGCTCGGCCAGCCGCGTGAGCTTGGCCACACGATCCTGCTTGGTCTTCGCGGCGGCGTCCCGTGCCGCGGCGATATGCGCCTCGAACAGGCCGGCAACGGCCGCCAACCGTTCCGCCAGATCGGAGACCGGCTGCGACGCCTCGCTCAGCTTCGCCACCAGCGCGCGCGCGTCGCGCGACAGGGCCCGCCACCGCGCAGCCGCCGTGTCACCGACGTCGGCGGCGAGCGCGTCCGCCTCGGCGACGAGCGCCTCGAGCACGTTGCGGGATTGTTGCAGCGCGACGCCGCGCGCGTGCCGATCACGGCAGGCGGTCGCGGCTGCGGCGAATCGCGCCGCCAGCGCGGTGCCCTCCTTCTCGTACTCGGCGAGCGGCGGGAGCGCGGCCCACTCCGCCTCGACGGCATCCACGCGCGCGAGGACGTCGTCCCCGTCGATCCCCTGGAGGCGCTCGAGCAGCGCCTCGCGACTCGCGAGCGCCTCGTCGCGTCGGCGCGTGGCGGCGAGCGCCGCCTCGATTTCGCCGCGGCGCTGCGCGATCCGCGCCCGCGCCGCGTCGGCGCCGGCGGCGAACCGCCGCGCCATCGGCGTGTCCGTACTCGCGAGCGCGTCCCACGCCGTCGTGAGGCGCGCGAGCTCCGCCGCCGCGCGCTCGGGGTCGGTCGAGGACGCGAGCTCCTCGACGGCGGCACACAGCGACGCCTCGTGCCGCTGCCGCTCCGCTTCGGCCGCGCGCCGCGCCTCGTCCGCGTCCGCGATCTCCTGGAGCATCGCCTTCGCGCGCCGCGCTACGGCCTTTTGCTGCGTCCGCGCCGCGATCGTCTCCAGCAGCGCCACGTCGGCGCCGGACGCCGTCCCCGCGTGCACGACCCGGTCGAACACCGCGAGCGCGACGTCCCGGTGGTCGCTGTTCAGCACCGTGGAAAGCAGCTCCTCGTGCGAGCTCAGGCGCGCGGAGGCGGCGAGCGCCGTGGTCTCCACCTTGGCGTGACGGGCGACCCCGCCGAGCGCGCGCTCGTCGGTCAGCTTGGCAAGGGCCACCTCGCGGACGGCATCGGCCGCATCGCTCTTCGCGATGGCCGACACGCGCCGGACGTCCGACAGCACGCCCGCCGCTGCCGCCGCGTCCTCTGAGGACGCGGCGAGGGCGAGCGCGAGCAGTCGATCGGCAGCCGCGTCGCGGACACCGGAATCCGGGTCCGCCGTGGCCACGCGCCCTAGTACGCCCGGGTCGGCGACCTTTTCGATCGCGGCCCTCCGTACCTTCGCGTCGGCATCGTGCTCCGCCAGAGCGGCGAGATCGCTCGGGCTCTCCAGTTCGGAAATCGCCTGGAGCCGAACGGCGGGGTCGGCGTGTTTCCAGCGCGGTTGCGGCTTCAGCTTGTCGAGAAGTCCCATGGATGAGTTGAATGCCTCGGCCGATCGCATTTGGCGAGAGGCGGCCCCACGGTCCCGCCGGGTCCGGAAAGGGCCCGCGGCCGGACGCGGCCCGTTGACAGCTCCGCAATCGGCGGCTAATTGAAAACGACTTTCAATTTCAATGTGGACCGGGAGGAAACCGATGAGCTGCGATGCCCCACGACGCACGACCCTGGCACGACGGGGAGCGTTTCGGGTCGACCAGTGTCCGTGCGGAACGCTGCACGTCACGCTCGGCGTGCTGACGGTGCGGCTCGAGCCCCTCGCCTGCACGGAGCTCGCGTCGACGATGCTGGAAGCGATGGAGCGCCTCCACGAGCAAGCGTCCCACGATCCGGTCTCGCGTACGACCCACTGAGTCGGCGACCTCGCGACGCCGTCGCCGTCGCGCTACAGAGGCGCGCATGGCTCGGCGCGCGCTGCTCGCGGTGCTGCTCTTCCTCGCCTCGGCGCTCGGGTGCGAGGCCTTCCGTTCGGACGCGGAGAACTTCTCGCGCCAGCGGCGGGCCGAGCGGGCGCGCGCCGTCGCCGGCATGCGGGCGGCGACGCGGCAGACGACGCGCGGCACGGACGTCGCGGGCGAGGCCCTCGGGCGCTTGGTGAGCGGCCGGACCCACGTCTTCGAATACGGCACCGCGCCCGGCGGGCGAGCCGAGCGCTACGTCGAATACTCGTACTTCCGGCCGGACGGTCGCTTCGTCTACCGGAACACGCAATGGGCCACCAGCCCCGACGGGCGCGACGGCGACCGGTGGCGTGTCGACGGGGCCCGCCTCTGCGTGCTGAACGGAAGCTTCTCGGCCGACGAGCACTGCTATCGACTCGCCGCACAACCCGACGGGCGCGTGCAGTACTACATCGCGGAGCCCGGCGCCGAGAGCGACGGTCTCCTCACCAAGATCACGAATCGCATCATCGACGGGCCGCCCGACCCCTGAGCAACGGGAGAGCGCGGTTGTCTTCCCGCGCCCGCACGGGGTATCCGCCGCGCATGGCCGCGCCGGATCGTGCCCGCTTCGTGCCCCGGTCCGCGGAGACGTGGCGCGATCCCTTCCCCATGTACGCGGCGCTCCGCGACGACGATCCGGTGCACCACGTGGCCGACGGCGACTACTGGGTCCTCTCGCGCTTCGCAGACGTGCTCGCCGCGGCGCAGGACACGACCACGTTCTCGTCCGCGCAGGGCCTGACCTTCGCGTACGACGACATGGAGCGCGCCGGCCTCCGCGCCGCGGCGCCGATGGTCATGCTCGACCCGCCGGAGCACACGGCCTTTCGCCGCCTGGTCGCGCGCGGCTTCACTCCGCGCCAGGTCGTCGCGCTCGAGCCCGAGGTGCGTGCCTTCGTCGTCGCGCGCCTGGAGGAGCTCCGCGCGGCCGGCGGCGAGCACGACATCGTCGCCGCGCTCTTCAAGCCGCTCCCGAGCCTCGTGGTCGCCCATTACCTCGGCGTGCCCGCCGCCGACCGGCATCGCTTCGACCGCTGGACCGAGGCCATCGTGGCGGCCAACGCCGCGGGCGACGTCCTCGCGGCGCCCGAAGCCGTCGGCGATCTCTTCGGCTACTTCTCCGAGCTGATCGCCCGCCGGCGCGTCGAGCCGGGCGACGACACGATCTCGCAGCTCGTGGCCATGGGCGACGACGACCCCGAGGTGCCGCTGATGCGCATCCTCGGCTTCGCCTTCACGATGGTGGCCGGCGGCAACGACACGACGACCGGCCTCCTCGCCGGCGCCGCCGAGCTGCTCGCCGCCGAGCCCGTGCAACGCCGCCTGCTGCGCGACGACCCGACGCGCATCCCCGATGCCGTCGACGAGCTCCTGCGGCTCACGAGCCCCGTCCAGGGCCTCGCGCGCACCGTCACGACGGACGTCACGATCCGCGGCACGACGATCCCGGCCGGCCGCAAGGTCATGTTGCTCTACGGGGCGGCCAACCGCGATCCGCGCGAGTTCGGCGCGGACGCCGAGCGCCTCGACGTCCACCGCGCCCCGCGTCAGATCCTGACCTTCAGTTTCGGGGCGCACTTCTGCCTCGGCGCCGCCGCCGCGCGTCTCCAGGGTCGGATCGTGCTCGAGGAGCTGCTCGCCCGGTGCCCGGAGTTCGCCGTCGATGCCGCACGCGGCGTCTTCGCGCCCGGCAGCTTCGTACGGCGCTACGAGGCGTTGCCGTTCACCGCGACCGGGTAACGCATCGCGATCTTCGGGAATGCCTACCGGGGTGATCGCTTCACGATCATTCGACGGGTATCGCTCCCGGCAGGCGCGGGGCAATCGACGCCCGAGCGGAAAGGTTCCTACTCGGAACGGTCGGCGCGCCGCCGCGGCGCCGCCTGCGCGTGGTCGTACGCGTCGCGGACGACGCCGGCCACGATCTTCCAATCGGGCCGCCCGTCGATGCGCACGCCGACCCAGCCCTTGTGGCCGACGTAGGGAGGCCGAAAGAAGCGCACGGGATCCTCGTCGACGAGCGCCTCCTGCAAACCGGGCGGGACCGCGAGCCACACCGCGAGGTGCGGGGCGCCCTGGTGGTGCGTGTCCATCTGGGCGAACATCTTCTGCGCCCGCCAGGTGAGCTCGCCCCACGCGATCTTCTCCGTCACGCCGGGCAGCGCGAGGCACACGCAACGGAGACGTTCGACGGCGCGGTCCTCCGCCGCCGATCGCGTGCGCTTCAGGGGATGCGTGCCGGTGTTGGCGGGCTTCGGCGGCAGGGCTTTCGCCTTGCGCCGCAAGGCCTTCGTCTCGCCGCGTCGCGGAGGCTCGCCATCGGATCGCGCCGGGCGCGCGCGCGTCACGGCGCCTGATAGGCCTTCAGGTTCTTCTCGTTCTCGAAATAGAGCACCTTGCCGCTCGGCAACGCGCCGATCGTCGCCGTCGCCTTGTCGACCTGCTTGCCGGAGACGGGATCGACCGCCGTGCGCACGACCGTGTCGGTCGCGAGGCGTCCTTTGCACATCTCGCAGCAGCCGAAGTACGTCTTGCCCTCGACCGGCACCGGAATCTGCGCGTTCGGGAAGCGCGTGTCGTTCACCATGCAGACGCGGTCCGCCGGAACCTTCTCGAGGGTGCCGGCGGTCGCCGCGACGGCGTGCATCAGGGCGACGGCGGCGAACATCGCGGCCAGCAGGGTCGACGCTGTACGGAATCGGGTCATTGGTTCTCCTCCTGAGGGTCTCCGGCGCGACGACCTCGCCTGACGCGGGATCACCGAGCCGGTGACGCCACCCTAGCTGCTCGCGCCGCGCTTTCGAAGCCGGGTCGTGCGCGCTACGAAGACCCCGTGGGGAACCGCACCGAGATCGCGTGGACGAAGGTCGTCGACGACGTGAAGCACGACATGCGCGCGCGGCGCACGGGGGACGCCTGGGATTTCGCGAGCCGGGTCGGGCGCGGGAACCAGTGGGAGCCGCTTCCGCGCCCGGAGCTGGACGACTGGCTCCGGCTGCTCGACGGCGTCCGCCGCCGGATCGGCCGCCAGCGGAAGCAGCCGGAAGAAGAGCGGCAGCTGCTGCGCCTGATCCGCGAGCAGTTCCCGGGCGCGGAGATCGAGTAGTCGAGGCGCACCGTGACAGCGAATTCACGCTACGCGCGGGCGAACCCGTTGAATCGTTCGAGCCGACGGCGGAAACTCGCGCGAGCATGACGATGGTGGTGCGCGAAGCGAAGTTTCACGTCGGCCAGGTGGTCCGCCACCGCTTCTACCCGTTTCGCGGCGTCATCTTCGACGTCGACCCCGAGTTCGCCAACACCGAGGAATGGTGGCTCGCGATCCCCGAGGACAAGCGGCCGCGGAAGGATCAACCGTATTACCATCTCCTTGCCGAGAACGCGGAGACGACCTACCTCGCGTACGTTTCGGAGCAGAATCTGCTGCTCGACGAGACCGGCCGTCCGGTCCGCCATCCGCAGGTCGCGGATTTTTTCGGCGAGCTCCGCGACGGCATCTACCAACGAAAGGCGACGCTGCTCGTATCCTAGTCGTCAGCTGGTCCGGCCGGTCTGTAGGAGCTTCGACGTGATCTCGCTGACGAGCTCGATCGCTTGGCGGCGGGGCAGGCTCGCGAGCAGCTGCACGCTCTGCCGGTTCATCTCGCCCGCGACGATGCCCGGCTCCATGCCGAGCGTGTCGAGCGCTTCGCGCACGACCTCCTCGGGCTCCATGACGTGCGGTCCCGGGCCGCGCAGCTCGGGCGGTTGCGACGATTGCCAACCCGGCGTGCGCGTCGAGCCGGGTTGAACCGCGAGCACGTCGACGCCGTGGCCGCGGAGCTCGGCCCAGAGCGCCTCGGCGAACACGAGATCGAAGGCCTTGCTCGCCGCGTAGACGGTGAGCTGCGCCGAGCCGAGGTTGCCGGCCATCGACGACATGACGATCACGCCGCCGCGACCGCGCGCGACCATCGCGGGCGCGAGCGCGTGCGCCAGCAGGAGCGGGCCCCGACAGTTGACGTCGAGCATCGCCTGGATGTTGGCCTGTGACATTTCGAGAAACGGAGCGACGGTCCCGATCGCCGCGTTGTAGACGACGAGTCCGATCTCCAGACCGGCCGTCTCCCGGAGCACCGTCGCTCCGATGTCCGGACGGGCGAGGTCGAGCACGAGGCTGCGCACCTCGACCGCGGCCTCAGCTCGGATCGCGCCTGCGGTCGCGTCGAGCGCACCGGCGTCGCGGTCGACGAGGACGAGCGAGAGGCCGCGCGCGGCGAGCTGCCGCGCGTACTCGGCGCCGAGACCGACGGCGGCGACGGCGACGAGGGCCCAGGGGCCGTAGCGAGCACCGAAGGCATCGTTGGACATGCGGGGCTCTTACGCGACCCGCGACCCGGTTGCGAATGGCTGGCCGATGCCACGCGAACGCGTCGCTGCGCGCAACGTCCGCGGCGAGCGCCTTGCGCGCCGCGACACGGGTCCGCTACACGAGCACGATGCAGGCCCCTCCGTGAGCGAGCAGGCCCGCGACCGCGCGGTCCTCCTCGCCCTCACCCTGGTTTCGGCCGCAGTGCTGTTTCCCCTGCGCCCCTACGGACTGCAGATGGGCAACGAAGGGTGGCTCCTGCACCCGACGCTCCGAATGCTCGACGGCGAGGTGCTCTACCGCGACGTCCTCACGTATTACGCCCCGCTGCCCTACCATCTGCTCGGATGGGTCTTCGAGCTGTTCGGGCGGTCGTTCCTCGTGTCGCGCACGCAGTCGCTGATCCTGATCGTCGCGACCGCGGCGCTCGCGTATCGGGTAGCGCGGCGCTGGCTCCCGGTGTGGATCGCGTGGTGCCCGCCCCTCCTGTTCGTGCTCGTGCCCGGCCCGTGGTTCAAGGTGAACTACGCCTTCTGCAGCATGCTGTTCTTCCTCGCGCTCGCGCGCGCGCTGGAGCGACCCGGCCCTCGACGATGCGCGTGGATGGGGGCAGCGTGCGGCCTCACGTTGGTGGCGCGGCACGAGCTGGGCATCGCGCAGCTCGGCATCGCCGTCGTGGCGGCGGCGCTTCCGACGGTCGCTCCCGTCCGTTTCGGAGGCAACGCGACCGCGTGGGGAATCGCGACCTGGCGCACTGCCGGTCGCGACGTCGTCGTGACCGTCGCGGGCGTCTTGGTCATGGTCCTGCCGGTCGTCCTCTACTACGCAAGCCAGGGAGCGCTCGGCGCGATGGCGCAGATGATGTTCGTCAAAGGCTTCGGCCAGATGCCGGACTGGATCACGCCCTTGAAAGGTCTCGTCACGCCCTCCACGTTCGCGGAGGCGCGCGAGGGACGCGCGGCTGGGTTTTTCCTCGTCGCTCCCCTCTTCGTCTACGCGGCGGTCGGCATCGTGTTGCTCGTGCGCCTCGTCCGCGAGGGCCTCGTCGCTCGAGACGTGTTGACGGCCGCGCTTCTCGCCTTCGGCGTCGCGACCCTGCCACAAGCGTACTCGATGCCGTTCGTCATCCGCCTGCTCCAGAGCGCGCTCCCCTTCTACCTGCTGGCGGCGTACCTCGTGCTCGAGGTCGGACGCGCGATCGGGTCGATCTCCGGGAAGCCGCAGTGGATCCCCATACGCGTCGTCGGCGCCGGCATCACGATCCTCGCCGCCGCCTGGGTCGTCTGGCTCGTGAACGTCGGCATAGCGAACGTCATCCCCGGCGACGAGTTCACGGGCGCCTGGCGCATGCGGCGACACACCGAGCCCACCCCGATCCTCGGCGGCGACACCGTCTATCTCCCCTGGGCGCGCGCGGAGGAGGTGCGTCTCGTGCGCGAGTTCCTCGACAGCCACGCGGCCCCCGGCGAGCCCTTTCTCGCGCTTCCCCTGCTCGCGTCGTACTACCTCTTGATCGAGCGCCCGAATCCGACGGGCCTGCTCATCGAGCGGCCGCGCGCCCACAACAGCCTCGTCACGCACGCGCGGAAGGAGCGCGAGATGCAGCGGCTCCTCGACTCCCCCGCGCGCTACGTGATCGTCACCCGATCCTGGTACGCGATGCCCGACCCGCCGGAGCACATGCGGGCCGTTCTTCGCCGAGCCTTTCATCCGGTCCGCCGCTACGGCTCCGTCTTCGTCCTCGAGCGCGGAATGGACGAGCCGGCCCGCGCCCTGACAGACGTGGCACTGCGACTCGAGGTCGGAATCGTGGACCCGCGCGACGCCGACATCCTCCGCGGCCTCGCGCTCGAGCGTCCCGAATGGCCCTTGGTCCACGAGCTCCGTGTCCCCTTTCTTCTCCGCCAGGGTGACGCCGCGGGCGCGCTCGCCGCGCTGCGGAAAGCCCACGATCTCGATCCGCGTGCCGCCACCGGCCTCGAGACCGCCGCGGGAATCCTGCTCGGCACCGGTCGCACGACCGAGGCGCGCGACACCCTGCGCGAGGTCCGCGCAGTGCGGGTCAGCCCGCATTCCCAGGCACTCTGGGAGCGCCTCCCCGACAATCTGCGCCAGTGACCGTCAGCTCCTAGATCCCCGCCATCCGAAGCGATGACGATCACGCCCATCACCGGAGGTGATGAGTTCGCGTGCCCCGAAACGAAGCATGGATCCTCGCTCGGTCACACGCGGTTTTCTTGACAGGTCGCCGCGATCGGTCGAAGACTTCCGTGTCGATCGTTGCACCCCCTTACTGGCCTCGATCGAGGCCTCTTCTGCGACGCGCCTCTCGCGCGCTGGAGTCGAGCGATGCGAACTTCGAAACACTCGCGACGGATCGTCGCGACGCGGCATCACGTGTGTGTCGCCGTCGCGGCGTGCTTCTTGGTTTTCGGATGCCTGGCGAGCGCGCACGCCGCGCCGCCGGCCTGCACGAGCGGACCCGAGCCGCCGCGCGACATCAACACCTACCTGCTCTTCGCGTACACGGATCTCTACGTGAAGGGCGGCACCGCGGCGGTGCCCGGGCGCGGGCTCTTCACCGGCGGCAACCTCGGGTCGAACGGCATCGCGACCGTCGGCGACCCGAACGCGACGATCGGCACGAACTACGGCGTCTACCTGTCCGACGGCAATGCGGCCGTCGCCGACCGCATCACGCTCGGACCCGGCCACCCGCTCTTGCCGACGAGCGTATGGAACCTCTTCACGAACGAGATCACCAACAACGACTTCACGCCGGCGTCGGTGCGGAACGACGGGCCGATCTGCTTCGTCCCGCCCATCATCGATCCCCTGCTGCCGGCGTTCGTGGCGTTCACCCATCCCGGCGGACCCTATCGGCCGGTGCTGCCGGCCTTCGCGTCGGAGGCCGCGCTGAACGCGCTGCCCGACGTGAGCGTGCCGCCGGGCTTCATCCTGAACATGGCCCCCGGGAGCTACGGCGACGTCGACATCAACGACGACGGCATCCTGAACCTCGGCGCCGGCATCTACGAGCTGCACTCGCTGCAAACCGGCCGGAACGTGACCATCAACACGACGGCCGCGACCGACGTCCGGATCGCGGTCGACTTCCGCAGCAACAACGACATCACCATTCAGGGCTCCGACCTGGCGCGCTTCTACATCCGCTCCGACGGCCTCGGGCCGTCGACGTTCTCGTTCACGCTCGGCTACAACTCCGAGCCGAACTGTCCGGAGACCATCGCCGTGCACGGACAGTTCTTCATTCCGAACGGCCGCATCAATCTCGGCGACTGCACGAACATCTTCGGGCGCGTGTGGGCCGACACGATCCGGAACGACACCAACATCAACGTGACCTACCGCGCGGCCGCGACGCTCGGTGGCACCAAGTATCTCGACGTCAACGGCAACGGTGCCGTCGATCCGGGCGAGCCCGGCATCGGCGGGCTCACGTTCTACGTCGACTACGACGGCGACGCCGCGCTCGACCCCGGCGAGCCGACCGGCGTCAGCGACGCCAACGGCGACTACGTCATCGAGAACGTGGCCGCGGGCGCGTGGACGGTTCGCGAGCTCGAGGATCCGAGCTTCGTCTGCTCGTTCCCGGGTGCCTGCGCCTACGCGCTCGCGATCGGCGACGGCCAATCAGTGGACGGCCTCGACTTCGCCAATTGGAGCGGCATCAGCAAGAGCGGCACGAAGTTCGAGGATCTCGACGCCGACGGCAACTCGCGCGAGCCTGGCGAACCGGGGCTCGCTGGCTGGACGATCTGGGTCGACTACGACGGCGACGGCGCGCTCGATCCCGGCGAACCGTCCGATGTCACCGATGCGACCGGCGCCTACGCGATCGTGAACGTCGCGGCCGGCACGTGGAAGGTGCGCGAGATCGGCCAGGCCGGGTGGACCTGCTCCTTTCCGGCGGCGAACGACGCCTTCGGGTGCTTCTACGAGGAGACGTTCGTCACCGGCACCGCCTACACCGACAACGACTTCGGCAACTGGCGCGAGGCCACCAAGTCCGGCGTCAAGTTCGGCGACCTCGACGGCGACGGCGCGCCGCGCGAGCCGGGCGAGCCCGGCCTCGCCGGCTGGACGATCTACGTCGACTACGACGGCGACGGCGTGCTCGATCCCGGCGAGCCGTCCGGCGTGACCGACGCGAACGGCGCGTACGCCCTGACGGGCATCACGCCGGGCACCTGGAAGGTGCGCGAGGTCCAGCAACCGGGCTTCGCGTGCACGTTCCCGCCGACGGCCGACGCGTTCGGCTGCTACTACGAGGAGTCGTTCACGAGCGGCGGGAACTACCCGGACAACGACTTCGGGAACACCTTCGATCCGGTGCCGCACGTCCAGTGCTACGAGATCCACCGCAAGAGCTTCAACCGCACGGGCGTGTCGCTCGACGACGCCCTCGGGGCCAGCACGGTCACGATCAAGCGCGCCAAGCGTCTCTGCGCGCCGGCCGACAAGAACGGCGAGGATCCCGACGCGCCGACGCAGGACGAGCACTTCACATACTACACGCTCAAGCAGACGTCCCCGTTCACCAAGGTGAAGGGCGTCACCGTCGAGAACCAGTTCGGCACGCGGACGATGATGCTCACGAAGCCTGACCGCATGCTGGTGCCGACGGCGAAGAGCCTGACCGGCCCGCCGGCGCCGCTCACGCGGCCGATCGATCACTACAAGTGCTACAAGGTCGCCGGCGCGAAGCTGCACGTGCCCGGCATCTCGATCGTCGACCAATTCGGCGACATCACGGTCGACGTCAAGAAGCCGCTCCACCTCTGTCTCCCCGCGGAGAAGGAGCACGAGGGCCCGCTCGTCGATCCCGGCACGGCGCTCATGTGTTACAAGGTGAACGGCCTGCCGCCCGACGTGCTGCCGACGGTCCACACGCTGAACCAATTCGGCAACGACTCGTATCCGATCTTTGGCCCGCGCGACTTCTGCGTACCGTCGACGGTGACGCTGCCGTAGTCGCTCCAGGGACCGACGACGAGGATCGACCGCTATCGCGCCCGCGTGCGGCCGCGCGCGTCGGTCGGGCGGTGCCAATGCCACCACCGCCGGCCGATGCGAACGTAGTCGATGCGCATGAACGGCCGGAAGCCGTTCTTCGCGCGGGCCCGCCGATTCGCGGTGTTCTCGGGCACGATGGCGAGGACGGCACGAGTCACACCGGACTGGCGGAGACGCTCGAGCACCCAGAGGCCGAGCGCGGGGGCGATGCCGTACCCGCGCAGGCGCGGATCGGTGAACGAGTCGTAGAAATAGACCTCGCCGGCGGGCAGCACGTAGCGGCATCCGATCGAGCGGAAGAAGTGCGCGTCGCGTGAGATCCAGACGACGGCCGCGATGCGGCCCTCGGCACGGGCCAGGAAGCACTCGTCGCCGCCCGCGAGCCGCTCCTCCAATTGCGCGCGGGGGACCAGCGGGTGCATCCGGAGATACTCCTCGAAGGCCGCCGGCCGGAACGGCTCGAAGACGAGGGCGAGCCGCGTCGTGACCGGCACGATCGGCTCGTCGAGCCGCCGCTCGTACAAGAGAAACCGCCGGTAGCCGAGGTCGGCGAGCACCACGAACAGGAGCCGTCTCCACCCCTCGTGGCGCACGATGTCGCAGCCACGCCGCCAGACGTGGGCGAGAGTCCGGCGGCGGCGTCCGACTTCCACCGTGGCGCTCAATGTCGGCATCGCGCGTGGGTCCCCACGTCCACCGGACGGAAGCGCAGAAGCTTCCCGACGAGCCACGGATGCGGACGGCACGCTTCGGGATCGCTCGCGACGCCGCCTGCGACCGCGAGCGTCCGCAGCTCGCCGTCGCGGCGGTAGGTCGCCGTGAAGTCCTCGGCCTCGGCGCTACAGATCCGCCGGAGCTCGAAGAAGGTGAGCCGCACGTCGGGCTTCGCGAAATCGCGGAGCGCGGGGAGCGTCGTCTCCACGATCTCGACGAGGTCGTCCTGGTAACCGAATAGCTTCGCCGACTGCGGGACGACGAAATGATTCGCGCGGGTCTCGGTGCGGAGGTTGCTGTACATCGCCCAGCTCGTCTCGGTCTTGAGCCCGACGTAGGGCGAGAGGCCGTTCAGCACGACGACGAGGGGGAGCGCCCAGAGCGGCGCCCACCGCGGTCGGAGCCCGAAGTCGGCGGGCACGCGCCAGGCCCGCACGAGGTCGCCGCCGAGCACCACGACCACCGTCAGAAGCCAGAAGTCCCAGAGCACGAGCCCGCGATAGATGTGCGGCAGGTGTCCGACGCGGCCGAGCAGCTTCCACGCGACGAGGGCCGCGCCGACGCCGACCGCCGTGGCGACGAGGCCCGGCGCCGGCCAGCGTGCCGCGCGCGCCGCCACCCGATCGGTGAACCCGCGCGGAAGGAACAGGAAGTAGACCGCGAACAGCATGGCGGCGAACCCGTGCAGGCCCCCGAACTGCGACAAGAAGAGATGGAAGCCGGCTCCCATGACCAACCCGGCGTACGCCGTCCGCCGGAAGCACAGGAGCAGCGGCACCAGCAGCTCGACGAGGAGCGTCCCCCAGATGCTGCCGACGACCGACCACTCCGCGACCGGCACGACGCGATACGCGCGGCCGAGGAATCCGAGCAGCCATCCCGCGCAACTCACGTCGGGGTTCAGGAAGTCGGCGTTCAGCTTGTGCGTGAACGTCATCACATAGAGCGCGATCAACCCGAGGCGGACGGGCGGACCGAACGTCTCGACGAGCGCCTCGCGGTCGGCCACCGACGTCGCGCGCCCGCCACGGGCGCGCCAGTGCCCGATCCCGGCGAGGACGGTCACGTTCACGAGCGCCATGAAGAGCCCGTGGTTCCACGGCCGGTTGGCGGCGAGGACGTGGAAGACCGCCTGCACCGCCGCGAAACTCGCGAGCGCCGGGACGGAATTCGGCGCCAGGAAGAGGGCGCCGGCGGCGGCCAGCAGCATCCAGCTCCCGCCGCTCTCCGTGAACGTCCACCGCGTCCACTCGCAGAGTCCGGCAATCGCCCAGAGGTGGCTGAAGATCGTGAGGCGGTCGACGCGCACGGGCTCGTCCGGGTCATGCCCGGCGGGGCCTGCCGCTGTCGAGAGCGCATCGCCTAGGGCGGAGGCTCGGGTTGACAATCCGGGTGGAGATCATCCAATCTTGGAGAATCTCCATGTTCGACACCGCGCCTCTCGATGCCTCGGAAGGCCGCCGCAGCCGGCGCCGCCGCGAGCTCCATCAGAGCATCCTCGCCACCGCCGCCGAGCTCTTCGCGCGCGACGGTTACGAGGCGACCACGGTCGAGCGGATCACCAAGGCGGTCGACATCGCGCCCGCGACCTTCTTCAACCACTTCCGCAGCAAGGAAGACGTGCTCCGCGAGATCGGCCAGGACGTGTTCTCGCACTTCCGCCGCCTGGTCGACGAGCAGCTCGCGCGTCCGGTGGCGAGCCTGGAGCGGCTGCACGGGTTCGCGACCCGCGGTGCCGCGCTGGTGCGGCGCGCGCCCGAGATGACCCGGCGCGTGCTGATGGCCGTGCTGCGCGCCCCGCGTCCCGGCGAAGCGGGCGCCGAGCTCGCGTCGATGCAGGCCGCGTTTGCCCAGCTGCTGCGACTCGGACGTGCCGACGACGCCCTCGCGAAAGACGTGCCCGACGACCTCGACATCGAGCTCACCGCCGAGATCCTCGTCTCGGTCGTGATCGGCTGCATGACCCACTGGATCAACGATCCCGCGTACCCACTCGAACGCAGGCTCCGCGCGTCGCTGACGTTGCTCGGCGACCGATTGCTGACACCCACCACCACCGCGCGCACGGCATCCCGCCGTCCGGCGGCAAAACCCAAGAGGAAGACGTCATGAAAACCGAGATCTGCAATCGCCTCGGGATCGAGTTCCCGATCTTCGCTTTCAGTCACTGTCGCGACGTGGTCGCCGCGGTCAGCAATGCCGGTGGCTTCGGCGTGCTCGGCGCGGTCGGCTTCTCGGCCGAGCAGCTCGCGATCGAGCTCGACTGGCTCGACGAGCACGTCGAGGGCGGCTACGGCGTCGACATCGTCATCCCCGGTAAGTACGTCGGCATGGGCGAGATGGACGTCGAGAAGCTCCAGGCCATGCTCGCCGCGCAGGTCCCCGCCGAGCACCGCGCCTTCGCGAAGAAGCTGCTCGCCGATCACGGGGTGCCCGAGCTCCCCACCGAGGAGAAGCCGCGCGAGCTCCTCGGCTGGACGCAGGCGACCGCCGGGCTCCAGGTGGAGGTCGCGCTCAAGCATCCGAAGGTGCGCGCCTTCGCGAACGCGCTCGGCACGCCGCCCGCCGAGGTGATCAAGGAGATCCAGGCGACCGGCCGGCTCGTGGGCGCGCTCTGCGGCAGCGCCAAGCAGGCGCTCTCCCACAAGGAAGCCGGCCTCGACTTCATCATCGCGCAGGGCACCGAAGGCGGCGGCCACACCGGCGAGATCGGCAGCATCGTCCTCTGGCCCGAGGTCATCGAGGCCGCGGCGCCGATCCCGGTGCTCGCCGCGGGCGGCATCGGCAGCGGCAAGCAGATGGCGGCCGCGATGGCGCTCGGCGCGCAGGGCGTCTGGACCGGATCGATCTGGCTGACGGTCACGGAGGCCGACACGCCGCCCGCGCAGAAGGAGAGCTTCTTGAAGGCCACGAGCCGCGACACGGTGCGCTCGCGGTCGTGGACGGGCAAGCCCTGCCGCATGCTGAAGAACGACTGGACGGAAGCGTGGGAGAAGCCCGAGAATCCGAAGCCGCTCGGCATGCCGCTCCAGTTCATGGTGACGGCCGACGCGGTCAGCCGCGGCCACCATTACGCGTCGAAGGCACAGGCCGTCGGCTTCAATCCGGTCGGCCAGATCGTCGGCCGCATGAACGAGGTCCGCTCCGCGCGCCACGTGATCCAGGAGATGGTGCAGGATTACATCGACGCGACGGAGCGGCTACAGAACCTCCTCGCTTAACTCGCTTCGTACTGGTCGTGCAGACGCCACCATTCGTACGGTGGCGTCTGCGGATACCCGGGAGGTGAGTCCTCCCACGTTTCCTGACGGCCGAAGGGCGTCAGATCGAGGAGCGTCCACACCGGCCCGAGCGCTTCCACGCCGCGCGCCTTGGTGAAGTAGGTTCGGTAGACGTCGTCGCCTTCGCGCAGAAAGACGCTCAGGCCGAAGTCTTCGCCGTCTTGATAGCGCGCGGGGTCGGGCTCGTGCAGGCCGAGGCCGAAGTCGTGGCTGAAGCTCGTGCCGAACGACGACACCCACGGATGCGTCCATCCCATGCGCTGCCGAAACGCCTCGATCTTCGCGATCGGGACGCGGGACACGGCGACGAACGACGTATCCCGCGCGCGCAGATGCGCCAGATGGCAAATCTGGTCGAGCACCATCGCGCAGCCGTCGCAGCCCTGCGTCCGATTCGGTCCGAACATGTAATGGTAAAGCAGCAGCTGCCGGCGGCCGTCGAAGCAGTCGAGCAGCGTCTTGCGCGTCCCGTTCCGGCCCTCGAACGTGTAGGAGCGCTCGATCCGCACCATCGGCAGGCGGCGCCGCTCGGCGGCCAGGGCGTCGCGAGCGCGCGTCGCGGCTTTCTCCTTCACGCGGAGCGCGTCGAGCGCGCGCTGCCACTCCTCGGGCGAGACGATCGCGGGATGGGGCATGGTCATTCCTCCTCGTGTCACCTCGTCGATCGGACGGTCGTCATCTCGACAACGAGGCCCGCGGCTTTCGTCGAACGACCAACCTGCCGCGAAAACCTCGGATTTTCGTTGACATCGCGGCGACCCGGGGAGGACACTCGCCCGCACCGACCCGCAGCGTGGAGGTTCGCGATGCCCCCTCGTCCTCGCTCGATCACCGCCGTGGCCGCGGCCGTCCTGGTGCTCGCGGCCGCGTCGACCGTCAGCGCCACGCCGGAGCGATGCCGCGCCGGCAAGCTCGCCTGCGTGGCGCAAACGACCGCGTGCCTCCTCGCGGTCGAGGCCGACGCGCGCGCCGCGGGTCGCACCCCCGACGTGACGAAGCTCGCGCGGTGTTCCGCGCGCTTCGACGGCGGCGCGCACCCGTCGCAGGGATGCTTCGCGAAGGTCGAAGCCAAGAACGCGTGCGCGGTCAACGGGGACGTCGAGCAGCACGCGAGCAACGTCACCGCGTTCGCCGCCGACGTGGTCGGAAGCCTCGATCCCGATCCGGCGGCCGACCTGAACCGCTGCACGGCCGGCAAGCTCCGCTGCGTTCGCGCCGAAGTGAAGTGCCTGCTCGCCGCCCGCCGCGCCGCCGTCCAGAGCGGCGCGGCGGCCGAGGATCGTCTCGCGCGGTGCCGGTCGCGTCTCGACGGCGGCGCCGACCCGACCCGCGGCTGCTTCGCCAGGCCGGAGCGCGCGCCGAGCTGCCTCACGTACGGCGACGTGGCCGCGCTCGCAGCGCGGGTCGACGCCTTCGAGCACGACACCGCGTGCCGCCTCGGCGCGGCGACCGATTGCCCGACGGCCACGCCGACCGTCGTCGCGACCCCGACCCTCACGGCGACGCCGTCGCTCCCGTGCGTCGCGTGCGCGTGCCCGCCGCCGGCGACGCCCGCGACCCCCGTGCCGACGTGCAGGCCGGCCGCCGGCGATCCCTTCGCATGCCCGATCCCCACGCCGAGCCCTCCGCCCTGCGGCAGCGGCTTCGGGCCCCCGTCGTGCGGCATCAACGCCTGTCCGTTCCGTCAGGTCTGCAGCCAGACCGCCGGCGCCTGCGGGTGCGCGCCGTGCTGCCCATGCCCGTGAAAATCGGAGACGTGTAGATGGCTTGCCCATAAAATAGGCAACACTTATCGCATCGAAAGTCTTTACTTATGCGGAGCATTCTGGTGGATGCTCCGCCCCATGCCTCCCTCGACGATCGATACCGGCGACAACGCATGGCTCCTCGTGAGCTCGGCGCTCGTGCTCATGATGACCGGACCGGGGCTCGCGCTCTTCTACGGCGGCCTCGTGCGCACCAAGAACGTGCTCGCGACGATGATGCAGAGCATGTTCCTCATGTCGCTCATGTCGATCGCCTGGTTCGTGTTCGGGTACGGCCTGGCGTTCGGTGAAGGGAACGCCTTTCTCGGCAGCCCGACGCAGCACCTGTTCCTTCAAGGGGTCGGGGCGGCGCCGGCCGCCGACTACGCGGCCACGATTCCCGCGCAGACGTTCATGCTGTTTCAGATGATGTTCGCGATCATCACGCCCGCGCTCATCACCGGAGCGTTCGCGGAGCGCATGAAGTTCGCGGCGTTCGTCGCGCTCATGCTGCTCTGGCTGCCGCTCGTCTACTGTCCCCTCGCCCACATGGTCTGGGGCAAGGGCGGCTACTTCAACTGGGCCCTCGGCGGGAGCTTGCCCGTCCTCGACTTCGCCGGCGGAACGGTCGTCCACATCAGCTCGGGCGTGTCGGCGCTCGTCTGCGCGCTCGTGCTCGGCCAGCGCCGCGGCTTCCCGAACGAGCCGATGCCGCCGCACAACGTCGTGCTGTCGTTGATCGGCGCCGGGCTCCTCTGGGTCGGCTGGTTCGGCTTCAACGCGGGTAGCGCGCTCAACGCCGGGAGCCTCGCGACCGCCGCCTTCGCCGCCACCCACTTCGCGGGCGCTGCGGGCGGGCTCAGCTGGACGGTCGCCGAATGGCTCGACAAGGGGAAGCCGAGCGTGCTCGGCACCGCGTCCGGGATGGTCGCGGGTCTCGCGACCATCACGCCCGCGTCAGGCTTCGTGAGCGTCGGCGGCGCGGTCGGCATCGGCCTCACCGGCGGGATCGCCTGTTATCTCGCGGTCACGCGCCTCAAGGCGACGTTCCGCTACGACGATTCGCTCGACGTCTTCGGCGTCCACTGCGTCGGCAGCGTGGTCGGCATGTGCCTCCTCGGCTGGCTCGCCAGCGCGGACGTGAACCCCGCGATCGCGACGACCTTCAAGGTCGGCGAGCAGGCGGTCTCGCTCGCGGGCGGCCCCGCGCAGTTCCTGAACCAGCTCCAGGCGGTGCTCTTTACCGCCGCGCTGGCGGCGGTCGTGACGTTCGTCATCCTGAAGGGGATCGACGCCACGATCGGGCTTCGCGTCGAGGCCGAGCAGGAGCACGCCGGGCTCGACATCAGCGAGCACGGCGAGAGCGCGTACAACTAGGGTGGGCGCCGAGCGCCCCCCGATCGTACCGAGACGTCGCGCGCGCGACTGAACCCCGACGGTGCGCGTCCGCCGTCCCGTGCGTGCGTGCGCGTCCGATCCGCACACCGAAGATTTCAGTGGACTACGTAAGCGCGGCTCCTTAGAGTTTGCGCTCCTCCCGGCCCCCCCTTCGGCCTTCCCTTCCAAGGAGATTCCGCAATGCCCCCTCTGCTGCGCGCTTTCGTCGCGTTCGTCGTCGCCGGCTTCGTTGCGTCCCCGGTCCATGCGGATCCGCCGCTCGCGCCCTCGCGCGACATCCGGAGCTACGTCCTCTTCGCCTACGACGAGATGATCCTGAAGGGCGCGGTCGGGACGGTCGATCGCGGCTACATCCGCGGCGGCGACATCGGCGTGAACTACGCGGACCGCGGCCAGGACGGCAGCCCCTCGCTCTCCTACGCGACTCTCGGTCCCGTGATCATGGACGCGGGGAGCAACGCGGTCGCGGACAGCGTGCGGGCGGCCAACGCGCAGGGCGTCTTCTTCAACCTCTTCGCGAACTCCGTGAACGCGAGCTTCGACGCCACGATCCTCGGCGCGGGGCCGCTGCCCTTCACGACGCCAATCATCCCAACCGCGAACCTCCCGGTCTTGCCATTCACTCCGGGCCGCGCGCTCACCGACGGCGCCGCCGACGTGCAGGTCGGCGGCATCGGTCTTCCGAGCCCCCACACGATGGCGCCCGGCGCCTATCGCGACGTGCGTGTGAACGATCGGAAGACGCTGAACCTCGGCGACGGTACCTACGATTTCCGGAGCCTCTCCGTCGGCACGAACGTCACGGTGAACGTCACCGACCGCACGGTCATCCAGATCGACCGCGATTGGCACGTGAACGACGGCCTCCAGTTCGGCGTCGGCACGCGCTCCGGCGCGCGCGTCTACCTCGGCGCGCTCGGCTTCGGCGCGAACCAGCTGCCCGTCGTGAACTTCGCGCACCGCTCCGAGCTGCACATGCAGTTCTTCTCGCCGACCGGCTGGCTCGACATGGGCGGCATCAACCAGCTGCATGGCCGCTACTGGGCCCAGCGCATCACGGGCGACGCCAGCAACGACGTGACCCGCCAGGAGCCGCCGACCGACGGCGAGCCGCCCGACGAGGAAGAGGAGCGGCGCTTCCAGTGCTACGAGATCCACCGTCCGACCTTCGACCGTGAGGCATCGGTCGTGGACCAGGTCGGCGCGAGCACGGTGGTCATCAAGCGCGCGAAGCGCATCTGCGCGCCAGCCGACGTCGACGGCCGCGACCCGACCGCGCCGCTCGCGCCCGGCCACCTCACCTACTACACGCTGCGCCAGCGCACGCCCTTCACGGCGGCGCGCGCGACGGTGACGAACGAGCTCGGCACGATCCCGGTGAAGCTCGCGAAGCCGGACCGCCTGCTCGTCCCGACCGCGAAGAGCCTGCTCGACTATCCCGCGCCGCTCACGACCGGGATCGACTACTTCAAGTGCTACCGCCTGTCGGCGGCGCGCACCCGTGCGGACGGGCTCACCATCACCGATCAGTTCGGGTCGATCGAGGTCGCGATCAAGAAGCCGCTCCATCTCTGCCTTGCGGCCTCGGTGAACGGCGAGCCGGTGCCGCAACCGAATGCGGCTTTGATGTGCTACCTCGTGCGCGGAATCCGGCCGAGCACCGCCCCGCCGGTGGTATACACGCGAAATCTCTTCGGGCCGGACGCGTATCCGTTCTTCGGGCCGCGCGATCTCTGCATCCCGTCGACGGTGGCGTTCGAGTGATCGCGCGCCGCTGACGAGCCGGCGCGCCGACGAAATGCGGGCTTGAGCCGCGCGCGCCGGAACGGCAGCATCGACGCCGTGGCCGCCGCCGACGGATCGACGTCGAGCCTGCCGCTGCCGACCGGGCCGCGGCGGGCGACGTGGCAGCTCGTCGTGATCATGGCGGGTGCCGTGATCGCCGGTCTCCTGCTGAATCACCTCGTCCAGGACCACCTGGCGGCACTCCAGGAGCTCGCTGCGTCCGATCCGATCGCCGCGCGGCGGCAGCTCGCGACCGAGCTCCGGATCGGCGGGATCGGTCTGTTCGTGCTGACCGGTGCCCTCGGCGGATCGCTGATGGCGGCCGGACGGCGGGCGCGCCGCGACGAACGGTTCCCGCCCGCCGGCATCTGGAGCTGGGGCGCCCGGCGGATCCTGACGGGCGCGCCGGCGCGCCACGCCGCGGTCGTCGGCTGCGTTCTCGGCGCGGCCTTGCTCGCGTGCTCGCTCGCGGGGGCGGCGTTGTCGTGGGAGATCGGCACGCGCTTGCTCGCGTGTCGTGCCGGCGTGCCACCGCCGGAGGAGGCGGTCGTCCCCATCCACGGCACCGAGATCTGATGTCGAAGTCCGGCATCCAACCGGAGGAGGTCGATACGATGCGCGGTACGCGGTCACGCTTCATCCTGGTCACGCTGGTCGGGCTCCTCGTCCTCGCGGCGACGGACGCGGGAGCCGCGACGCTCTCGAGCTTCGGGCGCTGCCTGAAGAGCAAGGGCGCCACCTTCTACGGCACGTCGTGGTGCCCGCATTGCGACGCGCAGCGCGAGACGCTCGGCGACGCGGCCGACTACGTGCGCTACGTCGAGTGCTCGATCGACGGGACGCGCGAAACCACGGCCGCCTGCCGGAAAGCCAAGGTCGACAGCTATCCGACCTGGACGTTCTCGGACGGTTCTCGCGAGAGCGGCGCGCAGTCGCTCGCGGAGCTCGCCGCGAAAACGGGCTGCACCCCGCCAAGCGACGCCGACTGATTCACTCGAGGGACCTCTCCCTCGGCCCAGACGGGCGCGCTTCACATTTGGGGCGCGGGCGTTTACTGCGTACCGTTCCGTGTACGCGCTCGCCACCGTCGCCCTCGTGGGCGTGCTCCGGCTTTCGGAAACGTCCGCCGCCCGCCGGGTCGGATGGCTCCTCTGCGCGCTCGTGCTCGGCGCGGCCGCGTATCAGCTGACCTGGCTCGGGCGCGACTTCGTCACGGGCGACGGCTCGATCGCGCGGCTCGTCGTGCCGCCGCGCTACCCGGCACTGCGCATCCCGCCGAGCGACCTCGCCGCGACCGGCGGCGCGGCCGGACGGCTCGCCGCCGACTTCGCTCAGGTGTACTTCCCCGCGCGCGCCGAGACGCCCCTGGCGTACGCCTATCAGCGAGCGTCGCCGCTCGACCCGTGGACCCGCCACTCCCGGTTCGCGCCCCTCGTGCATGCGGCGTGCGGCTGGACCGTGTGCTCGTTGCCGTACGGGTGGGCGAGCCTCGCACACCTCGCGCTCCAGCTCGGGCTGCTCGGATACACGCTCGTACGCGCTCGGCAGCTGCTGGCCCTGCCACGCGAGTCGCTGCCCACGATGCTGGCGCTCGCGGCCGCCTGTCTCTGCCTCGCGCCGGTCGGACTCGCGTTCCTGGAGCGCGGCCAGTGGTCGGTCTACGTCGGCCTCGGCTACTGCTGGTTGGTGCTCGGCATCCTCTTCGAGCGCCCGCGGTACGTGATCGCGGCGGCCGCGCTCGCGTTCCTCAAGTGGACGTCGCTCCCGTTCACGTGCGTGGTGCTCGGCGCGTACGCGCTCTCGGGCCGATCGGTCGGCGAGTGTCGGCGACGGGCGCGCCCCGCGCTGATCTTCGCGGCGACATTCGCGGCGCTTTTCGTCTGCCTGCCCGAGGCCGGCATCGCCTTCTTCGAGGGCCTCCAGCATCAAGAGCTGACGAGCCGGTCCAACGGCCTGAGCCTCGTCCTCTTCCTTCCTCGCCCGGTCGTGAAGCTCCTGCCCTTCGCGCTCGCGGCGCTCGGCGCGATCGGTCTCCGCGGGCGCGCGCCGCACGACGCGGCGCTCGCCCCGTTTGCGGCCGGCGCCGCGATCCTGCTCCTCGCGTATCCGACGATCGCGCACGACTACAGCGTGCCGAGCATCCTCGGCTTCCTGCCGCTCGTCGCGTACTGGGCCCGGTCCGGCGTCATGCCGGAGCGTCTCGGCGCGCTCGCGAGCGCGGGGTTCGCGCTCTTCCTCGTGCTCGCCTCCTGGTCGACGGAGGTCTTCGGATCCCCGGCTACGGTGGTCGCGGCCTACGTCGTGGCGTCGACGACCCTGATCGCGGCGGCGTTCGCGACCGTCAGCGCGCCGCGACGCGCGCGCTGAGCCGCGCTTCCTCGGTCCAGGCGATCGTCCTGCGGAGCCCCGCGACGAAGCTCGTCCGCGCGACGAACCCGAAGCGGTCGCGCGCGCGGCTCGTGTCGAGCCGGCGGCGGGGTTGCCCGTTCGGCTGCGTCGCGTCCCACACGATCTCCCCCTCGAACCCGGTCTCGCGCGCGATCGTGTGCGCGAGGTCGCGAATCGAGATCTCGACGCCCGAGCCGAGGTTCACGGGCTCGGGCGCATCGTAGCGCTCGGTCGCGAGCACGATCCCCTCGGCGGCGTCCTCGACGTAGAGGAACTCGCGTGTCGCGGAGCCGTCGCCCCAGCAGAGGATCGCCGACGCCCCCGCCTCACGCGCCTCGCGACACTTCCGGATGAGCGCCGGGATCACGTGCGACTTCGCGGGATCGTCGCTGTCGTGGGGTCCGTAGAGATTCACCGGCAGCAGATAGATGCCCGAGAGCCCGTACTCCTCGCGATACGCCTGGAGCTGCACGAGCAGCATCTTCTTGGCGAGACCGTACGCCGCGTTGGTTTCCTCGGGGTAACCGTTCCAGAGATCCTCCTCGGAGAACGGCACCGGCGTGTGCTTCGGATACGCGCAGACCGTCCCGACGCAGGCGACCTTCCGGACGCCGGCGCGGCGACTCTGCTCGACGACGTGCAGCCCCATCGCCGCGTTGTCGTAGAAGAACGAGCCCGGGTGCGCGCGGTTCGCGCCGATCCCGCCGACGACCGCGGCGAGATGGATCACGACGGTCGGACGCGTCTCGGCGAAGAGCCGCGCGGTCGCGTCGGCCGCGCGGAGATCGTAGTCGGTCCGCCGCGGCACGATCACGTCGCGGCAGCCGCGCGCTGCCAGCGCCGCCACGACGTGACGGCCGAGAAAGCCCGTGCCGCCGGTCACGCAGACGCGCTCGCGGGCGAGGTCGAGGCTCATGCGAGCGGCCCCCCCATGCGGACGTCGGCGTCGACGCGTTCGAAAGCGGGCGGCAGCGCGATCCCGTGCCGATCCATGCTCTCCGCGCACGCGGAGAGCAGGCGGCCCGCGTCCGTGCTCTCGCCGAAGACGGCGAGGTTCCGGGTGGTGACGTACCGGAGCTCGTCGTCCGGAATCTTCCAGATCACGGTCCCCGGCTCCTGGCCGATCCACGCGTCCATCTGCTTGGCCCGGGCCGGCTCGCCGGGGAAGCGACGGAACGCGTCGCGCAGCACGCGCACGCGCAGGTACTGGTGGATCCAGAATTGCGAGTAGTCGACGCGCGCGAGCAGGTGCTCGCCATCGGGCGTGGTGGTGCCGCCGCTCTCGCGGACGTGGCCGTCGCAGAGGAGCATGCGGCAGCGGCAGAAGATCAGGCCCGTGACGGCCGGGTCATCGAGCGCAACGAGCCAGCGGTGCAACCGCGTGACGGCCGCCACGTCGAGCTCGATCAGGAACTTGTCGTCGATGCACCAGTAGATCCACTCGTCGTCGGGAAGGTCGCGCAGCAGGGTCTCGACGGTCGCGACGATTCCGCCGGGTGACGGCACGAGCTCGATCGCGGGATCCCGCCAGGCCTCGGGCCAGCTCGCGGCGTCCTGGTACGGAATGCGGAACAGGAACGGGTGATCGGGCCAGAGCACCCGATAGGTGCGGACCATGTGCGCCGCCATCGGCGCGTAGCGGTCGCAGCTGAGGACGATCGCGCGCATGCGGGGTGCGCGGAGGGAGGCCAAGCGTCGCACGCGTTCGCGGAGCCGCGTCCAGCCGATCATCGCGCGCGGACGGTAGCAGGGAACGCGCAAGGTCGCGAGCGCAGGCCACGCAACGGCGGTCAGGAAGCGACGGCCGTCGCCTCGGTCACGACCGCGCCGCGATGGACGATCGCCGGCACCTTCCCCATCGGATTGACGGCCAGGTACTCGGCCGATTCGTGCTCGTGCTTCAGTGCAAGAACTCGGTCACGGCCGCGAGGAACACCTCGAGCTGGTCGTGATGCACCCAATGTCCGGCCTTCTCGACGTTGACCACGCGCGCGTTCGCAAAGAACCGATCGCGGCCGTCCTCGAACGGGTCCCCGACCCAGCTTTCCATGCCGCGGATCAGCAGCGTCGGGCACGTGATCCGGCTCCAGAGCGCGCGCGCGTCGTCGGGGTTGAACGCGTACGGCGAGAAGGCTCGGATGTAGTTGTCGAACTTCCAGCTGTAGGTACCGTCCTCGTTCTGGTTCATGCCGTGGACGGTCAGGTGCCGCGCCTGCTCGGCGCTGAGCCGCGGGTTCTCCGTCTGCATGCGCGCGATCGCTTCATCGATCGTGGCGTACTTCCGGGGCGTCCGTGCCGCGAGCCCGCGCACCGACTCGATCCACTGCGTCACGCGCTCCGGGAACGGCGCCTTCACCCGCGCGGCGATCATCGCGGGCGGCGGCCCGAGACCTTCGATCGCGACGACCTTGGCGACCTGATCCGGGTAGAGGCCGGTGTACGCGAGGCTGATCGCGCCGCCGAGCGAGTGGCCGATGATCGTCACCGGCGCGAGCGATTGCTGGTGGACGAGCTGGGCGAGATCGTACACGTCGTCGATCAGCATGTAGCTCGATCCCTTCGCCCATTCCGAGTCGCCGTGGCCGCGGAGATCGGGGGCGAGCACGTGCCAGTCGCGGCGGAGACGTTCCGCGACCCAGTCCCAGTTGCGGCAGTGGTCGCGGCCGCCGTGCACCAAGAGCAGCGGCGGCGCGTCGGGATTGCCCCAGTCGACGTAGTGCAACCGCAGCCGCTGCGATACGAAGAAGCGAGAGGTCGGTCCGGGAAGCGCGAGCGTCATGGACGGCGATGATGGCGCGTCCGCACGTCCGTCGCCATGGGCGCGCACGTCCGCCGTCGGACGACTACGGGTCGGCGCGTTCGAGATCGGACGGCAGCTTCGCGGCCGCGCTCTCGTTGTCCCAGGCGACCGCGACGATCTTCCAGAGCCCGTCGTCCTTCACGCAGAGATAAGCGTTCACCCCGCGAGCCGGCGCGCCGCCGTTCGCGCGCATCTCGAAGGCGCTCAGGACGGTCGCGACGTTGCCGAAGACCTGCACCGACGTCCCCAGCGGACGCTCCTCGAGCGAGCGGAGCGCGTTCGACGTCCGCTGCGCCTCCATGCGGGCGCGGAACGCGTCGGGTGTCGTCGTGACGGCCGGCCGGGCGGATGGGCACAGCACGGCGCCGTCGACGTAGGGACCGAAAAACCGCTGCCAGTCGGGCGCTTGCCCTTCGCGCCACGAGATCGCGTCCAGTCCTGCCGCGGCCAGCGCGCGCAGCGCGCGTTCGTCGTCCGTCATGCGTCGCTCCCTCCTGCCGTCCCGCAACTTCCCCGTTTTTGACCCGCGGGTCAATAAAGGGTAGTCCATGCGCGACGGCCATGGCGAACGACGAGACGAAGCGCCCGGTCCTGAACTCCGCGATCGCCGCGATCCCGCCCGAGCTGGCGGCCCTCGTCCGCTCCATGCCGCTGCTCGACGAGCCCGTCGCGCGCGTGAACGACGCCGCGGCGATCGTGCCACCCGCCCGCAACTGGAACGAGGTCCCGGCGGAGGGCCAGGACGGGCTGTTCACGCAATCGTGGTTCCCGATCTGCCTCGCGCGCGACGTGCCGCCCGGCACGGTGAAGGGCTACGAGTTTCTCGACGGGCGCGTCGTGGTGTGGCGCGACGCCGGCGGCGTCGCGCACGTGACCAGCGCCTTCTGCCCGCACATGGGCGCGAGCCTGGAAGCGGGCGACGTCGTCGACGGCGAGCTGCGCTGCGCATTCCACCACTGGCGCTACGGCCGCGACGGCCGCTGCATCGCGACGGCGATCGGCGACGCGGCGCCGCCGAACGCGCGCCTCTTCGTCTTTCCCTCGGTCGAGCAGTACGGCCTCGTCTGGGCCTTCAACGGCGAGGCGCCGCTCTACCAGCTGCCGGTCTTTCCCCATCCGGCGGACACGCTCCTCATGAAGACGATCGAGCTGCCGCAGTGGATGCCCGTCGACCCGTGGGTGCAGTGCGCGAACACGCCCGACATGCAGCACATCAAGACCCTGCACCGCGTGACGTTCGAGGACGGCGATCCCGACGAGATCATCGAGTGGGGCCCGTACGACGTGCAGTACGACTTCCGCGGCCGCTACGACACCGGCGTCCGCGCCGAGTGGCGGATCGGGGTCTTCGGGACGTCGCTCTACTACCAGAGCGCCGCGATCGACGGCCGGTGGTTCGGCTTCCTCGTCCCCATGGGCCTCCCGAAGCCCGGCTTCGCGAAGAACTTCATGACGGTCGCCGTGCAGAAGACGGCCGACCCGGCGGGCGACCGCGAGTTTCTCGAGTCCGTGCTGCTCCTCGAGATGGCCATCGTCGGCGAGGACACGAACGTGATGTCGACGATGCGCTTCCGGCCCGGCCTGCTCACGAAATCCGATCGCACGCTCGCGCGCTACTTCAAGTTCCTGCGCGCCTACCCGCGCGCCCACCCGTCGCGGCCGTTCATCACGTGACCCCGACGCGACGCGGCCGGCGCGCCCGGCCGTTCTGACCATGCGGCCGATCGGACGGCGCGCCGAGCGCGCGCAGCACGAGATCGGCGACGGCCGCCACGACGCGATCCTTCCGTGCCGCGCGCGGGTCGAGCTCGTGCTGGAGCCGCACGCCCTCGACCGCCGCGATCACGAGGTTGGCGAGCGTCGCGGCGTCGGCGTCGGCCGCGAAGTCGCCGCTCCGCTGCCCGTGCCGAATCGCGGCGGCGAGCGCGCGCCGCACCGGCACGTAGAACTCGGCGCCGGTCGCGTGGAGCGCGGCCCGTTTCGCGTTCGGCCCGCGCATCGCCGCCGTCCAGAAGTCGGAGAGGATCAGGAAGAAGTTCTGCGACTCCTCGTAGCGGGCGACGATGGCGGCGATCAGCGCCCGCAGCCGCCGCGCGGGCGTGCTCGCGTCGGCGGCCAGGTCCTGCCACGGCACGAGCGCGAGGCAGACCTGCATGAAGAGGTCTTCCTTGGTCTCGAAGTAGGCGTAGAGGAGCCCCTTGGAGATCCCGAGCTCGGCCGCGACGTCCTCCATGCGGGTCGCATGGTATCCGCGGGAGGCGAACACCTTCGTCGCCGCGCCGACGATCTCGAGCCGGCGCGAATCGCGATCGACGATCTTCGGCATGGGGAGCTGCATGAATCCCGAGGCCGGCGATCGCGTCAACCGCTCGGAGCCCGCGGATGACCGTCCGCCTCGAGCACGTCGAGCCGATCGCCGCCGAGGCCGATCGGGTGTGGCCGTTCTTCCGGTGGGACAACCTCGCCGCGATGCGTCCCGGCGGCTTCTTCGCCGACGTCGCGTACCAGGAGCGGCGCGCGGTACCAGGCGCGATCCGGGTCGTGACACTCGGCACGGGCGCGCGCCTCGTCGAGCGCCTCGACGAGGAAGACGCCGCAGCCCGGCGCCTGACCTACACGATGCTCGAGACCGGCGGCGTGCCGATCGTGAACTATCGCGGCCTGGTCGTGGTCGCGCCGGCGGGATCCGACGCGTGCCGCGTGACGTTCGCGTGCGAGTGCGCGCCCGTCGGCATCACCGACGCCGCGTGGCGCGAGCTCTGGGTCGGGATGCAAGTCGCGAACGCGGCGTTCGTTCGCGCCGAGGTCACGCGGGCGCGCTGACGCTTGGCTCTCCCGCCGGGTCGCGCTAACCCGTCCGGCGTGGACGCGCTCCCGACGGATCCCGCGCCGTGGCAGGCGGCCCGCTACCGCGCGGGACAGACGGACGGCCACTACGAGAGCTGGTTCTTGCGGGCCAATTCCCCGACACGGCGCGAGGGGTTCTGGATCCGCTACACGATCTTCGTGCCGCACGCGCGGCCGGCCGACGCGATCGGCGAGCTCTGGGCGATCCACTTCGACGGCGCGTCCGGCCGCATCGTCGCGGGGAAGCGCGAGACGCCGCTCGGGCCGTGCACGTTCGCGACCGAGGGGCTCGACGTCCGCATCGGCGACGCGACCCTCGTGCCGGGACGGGCGCGGGGCGAGGTCGGCGCGCCGGGGACGCTGCGATGGGATCTCCGGTACGCCGGCGGCGGACCGCCCCTCGTCTTCCTGCCACCGGCGCTCTATGGCGCGCGCCTGCCGCGCGCGAAGTCCGTGACGCCCCGGCCGCTCGCGCGCTTCTCGGGCACCCTCGAGGTCGACGGCACGGCGATCACGCTCACGGACTGGGTCGGGAGCGAGAACCACAACTGGGGCTCGCGGCACACCGACACGTACGCCTGGGGCCAGGTCGCGGGCTTCGACGACGACCCGAGCGCGTTCCTCGAGGTCGTCACGGCGCAGGTGAAGGTCGGCCCGCTCTGGACGCCGCGCCTCACGCTGCTCGTCCTCCGCCTCGGCGACGACGAGATCCGCCTGAACGGCCTCGCAACCGCCCTCCGCTCGCGTGGCGGGTGGCGGTGGTTCCGCTGGGACTTCGACTCTTCGGAGGGCTGGTCGTCGCGCTGCCATGCCGCGCGTCGACTACGCGCGGCCAGCGACGGCGACACGCGAGTCCGCGGCCACATGACCGCCACGCCGGCCGACTTCGTCGGCCTCACGTACTACAACCCGCCCGGCGGTACCCATCAGTGCCTGAACTCGAAGGTCGCCTCGTGCGAGGTCACGGTCGAGCGCCGCGGGCGCCCGGCACGCACGCTGCGCACGGCCGGCCGCGCCGCGTTCGAGATCCTGACCGACGCCCACGATCACGGCATCCCGATCGTCGTCTGATGCGCTGGGTCTTCCGCTTCCTGATCCTCGTCGTGATCGTCGCGCTCGTCGTGCCGGCGGCGTTCGTGGCGCTCGCCGCGCGCCGGGAGCGCGACCATGCCGCCGTCGCGGCGCCGAAGACGGGCCGCTTCGTCACCGCAGGCGACGTGCAGATGTTCGTGCAGGAGGCGGGGCCCCTGAACGGCCCGGTCGTCGTGCTGATGCACGGCACGGGCGCGTGGAGCGAGACCTGGCGTGCGACGCTCGACGCCCTCGCGGCGGCGGGGTGGCGCGCGGTCGCGATCGATCTTCCACCCTTCGGCTACTCCGAGCGCCCACGGGGCAGCCGCTACGCCAAGGCGGATCAAGGAGCACGCATCGTCGGTCTGCTGAAGACCCTCGACGCGCCGTCCGCGGTCCTCGTCGGCCATTCCTTCGGCGGCGGCCCGACGGTCGAGGCCGCCCTCCAGGCGCCGGCGCGGGTCCGTGGCCTCGTCCTGGTCGATGCCGCGCTCGGCATCGGCGCCGACGACGCACCCGAGACACAGCCACCCGCGCTCGTCCGTACCGCGCTCGGCTTCGGACTCGTGCGCACGAGCCTCGTCGCCACGTTCCTCACGAACCCGTGGTTCACGCGCCAATTGCTCCGGGGCTTCGTCGCCGATCCCGCCGTCGCGACCGATGCGCGCGTCGCCGTGTACCAGCGCCCCCTCGCGGTGTGGGGCACGACGGCGGCCGTGGCATCGTGGCTGCCGGAGCTCGTCGCGCCGCCGGCCCCGTCACGGAGCGAGTCCGCCGCCGCCTACCGCGAGCTCGCGATGCCGGTCATCGCGATCTGGGGCGACCGCGACACCGTGACGCCGCTCGCGCAGGGCGAGCGGCTCGTGGCGCTCGTGCCGCACGGCCGCCTCGAGGTGATCGCGGGCGTCGGCCACATTCCGCAGATCGAGAGCCCCGACGAGTTCAACGCGCGGCTCGCGCGCGTCCTCGCACCGCTCCGACCGATGGACTCGGCCGCCCGCCAGGAATGGCGTCGGCACCCGCCGTGATCCGCTGGGGGTGCGTCGCCGTCCTCGTCGTCGTGTCGCTCGCGCCGGCGGCGGTCGCCGCGCGCGAAGTCGATCGCGTCGACCACGTGTCGGTCGACGGCGCGCAGCTCTATGTCGAGGTGCGCGGCGCGGACGCGGACGCCCCGCTCGTCCTCTGGCTGCACGGCGGCCCCGGCGGCGCGGAGCGTCCCCTGTTCCGACTCTTCGACGGCGCGCTGGAGGACCACGCCCTCGTCGCCTACCTCGATCAGCGTGGGAGCGGACGGTCGTTCGATCCCGACGCCGACCCGCGCGCGTTGACGATCGCGCGTCACGTCGCCGACCTCGACGCGGTCGTGCACCACCTCCGCGGCGTGTCCGGACGCGCCCGCGTCGTGCTGCTCGGTCATTCGTGGGGGGCGGCGCTCGCGCTGCTCTACGCGACGGCGCATCCCGGCGCGGTCGCGGCGGTGATCGCCACCGCCCCGCTCGGCGCCACCCGCGCGGCCTGGGAGTCCGAGCACGCGTTCGTCGCCGCCGAGGCAGCGCGACGGAACGACCGCGACGCACTCGCGCGTCTCGCGGCGCTCGGCCCTCCGCCGTATGACGATGCCGGCGAGGTGCTGGCCGTGGAGCGCCTGACCGACCGCTACGGCGGCGTGTTCCACCGGCCGCCGCCGCGGCTGTGGACCGTGCTGCGCGGCATCGCCGGCGGCGTCGTGACGCCGTGGGAAATCCCACGCTTCATCCGCGGGAACGAGGCGTCCCTCGGCGCGATGCACGCCGAGCTCCGGGACCTCGATCTGCGGAGCGCGGCGCCGCGGCTCGACGTGCCCGTCGCGTTCCTGCTCGGACGTCACGATCGCCATGCCGACGCGCGACTCGCGGCGGCGTACCTCGACGCGCTGGAAGCGCCGGCGAAGCGGCTCCGGTGGTTCGAGCACTCGGCACACAACCCGCCGTTCGAGGAGCCGGATGCCTTCGTCGCGGCCGTCGTCGCCGAGCTCCACGCCGTCGACGCGAACGCCGGCGAAAGACCGCGGCGTCCTTGAGGCAGTCGCCGAAAGTCGGCATAGCTGCCCCGGTGGGGGCCGGGATCGACACGCGGATCTTCGACGACGCCGAAGCGCTCGCGGCGGCGGTCGCGGACGAGATCTGCGTCCTCGCGGCCGCGCCGGCGCGGCCCTTCACGATCGCGCTCGCCGGCGGCTCGACGCCGAAGCGGCTCTACGAGCTGCTCGCGGCGCCGCCGCGCCGCGACCGGATCCGCTGGGCCGACGTGGAGCTGTACTTCGGCGACGAGCGGGCGGTGCCGCCCGAGCACCCGGACTCCAACTACGGGATGGCGAAGCGCGCGCTGCTCGACCACGTGCCGGTGACGGCGCATCGCATGGCGGCCGAGAAGGACGACGCCGCCGGCTACGCCCGGCTCCTCGGCGAGCGTGTCGCGCGCCGCCGGAACGGCATCCCCGTGCTCGACCTCGTGCTGCTCGGCATGGGCGAGGACGGCCACACGGCGTCGCTCTTCCCCGGCACCGCGGCGCTCGCCGAGCGCAGTGCCTGGGTCGCGATGAACGACGTCCCCCAGCTGAAGACGCGCCGCATGACCCTCACCTATCCGGTCCTGAACGCCGCCGACCGCGTCTGGTTCCTGATCGCGGGCGCGGGCAAGCGCGCGGTCGTCGCCGAGTGCCTCGCCGCGGCGCCGCGGCGCGACGACCCGCCGCCGTACCCGATGCTCGGCGTGCGGCCGACCGACGGCGAGCTGATCTGGTTCCTGGACACCGCGGCCGCGGGCCGCTGAGCAGAAGAAAGGACGAGCATGCCACAACAGATTGGACTGATCGGGCTCGCGGTGATGGGCGAGAACCTGGCCCGCAACATCGAGCGCAACGGTTTCCCCATCGCCGTCTACAACCGGAGCTGGGAGAAGACCGAGGCGCTCCTGAACGGCCACGCCAAGGGCAAGAACTTCGTCGGCGCGAAGACGCCGGCCGAGCTCGTCGCATCGCTCGAGCGCCCGCGCCGCATCATCACCATGGTGAAAGCCGGCGGACCCGTCGACGCCGTGATCGACGAGCTCAAGGGATTGCTCGAAGCCGGCGACATCCTCGTCGACGGCGGCAACTCCCACTTCGTCGACACCGACCGTCGCGTCACCGCCCTCGACCCGACCGGCATCAAGTTCTTCGGCATGGGCGTGAGCGGCGGCGAGGAAGGCGCGCTCTGGGGCCCGAGCATCATGTCCGGCGGCGACGAGCAGACGTATCGCCACCTGGAGCCCATCCTCACGAAGATCGCGGCGAAGGCCGACTCCGGGCCCTGCGTCACCTACGTCGGGAAGAAGAGCGCGGGCCACTTCGTGAAGATGGTCCACAACGGGATCGAGTACGGCGACATGCAGCTGATCGCCGAGTCGTACGATCTCCTGCGCTACGGCCTCGGCCTGACGTCCGCCGAGATCGCCGACGTGTTCGCCGATTGGAACGCCGGCGACCTCCAGTCCTTCCTGATCGAGATCACTGCGAAGATCGTGAACTTCAAAGACGACCGGGGCGGGAAGAAGCCGCTCATCGACGCGATCGTCGACGCCGCCGGCCAGAAGGGTACCGGCAAGTGGACGACGAACGCGGCGCTCGACCTCGGGGTCGCGATCCCGACGATCACGGCGGCGGTCGACGCGCGCATCATGTCGTCGCAGCGCGCGACGCGCCTCGTCGCCGCGAAGGCGTTCCCGCCGGCGCCGAAGCCGATCAAGACCGGCAAGAAGGCCGCGATCGCCGACATCCGTGCCGCGCTCTACGCGTCGAAGATCTGCTCCTACGCGCAGGGCTTCGTACTCCTCGCCGAAGCGTCGAAGTCGTTCGGCTACGGGGTGAAGCTCGGCGAGATGGCGCGCATCTGGAAGGGCGGGTGCATCATCCGCGCCGTGTTCCTCGACCGCATCCGCCAGGCATTCGAGCGCGATCCCAACCTCGCCAATCTGCTCCTCGACAAGGACTTCGCGAAGGCGATCAAGACGCGGGCCGAGTCGTGGCGGAAGACCGTGCACCTGGGCGTGAAGCTCGGGATCGCGCTCCCCGCCATGTCGGCGTCGCTCGCGTACTTCGACGGGTTCCGCCGGGCGCGGACGCCCGCCAATCTCATCCAGGGCCAGCGCGACTTCTTCGGCGCCCACACCTACGAGCGCCTCGACCGCGAGGGCATCTTCCACACCGAGTGGATCGGAGACGAAGACGAGCAACGTTCTCGCAGGTGACATCGGCGGTACGAACTCGCGGCTCGCGCTCTACTCGGTCGGCGCGCGGGGCGCGCTGACCGCCGTCCGTCACGAAACGTATCCGAGCCGCGACTACGCCGGCCTCGAGGAGGTCATGGCGAAGTTCCTCGGGGCCGACGCAGGCCCGATCGCCGCCGCGGCGTTCGGCATCGCGGGCCCGGTCGTCGACGATGCCGTCAATACGACCAACCTGCCCTGGCACATCCGCGGCGCCTCCTTGCGCGAAAGGCTCGGCACGCCGCACGTCCGCTTGCTGAACGACCTCGAAGCGATCGCGTACGGCGCGCTCGTGCTGCCCGCCGACAAGGTGCACACGCTGAACGCCGGCATGCCGCGGACGGGCAACCGCGCCGTCATCGCCGCCGGCACGGGACTCGGCCAGGCCCTCCTCTTCTGGGACGGGACGCGCCACGTGCCGGTCGCGACCGAAGGAGGCCACGCCGACTTCGCGCCGCGCGACGAGGTCGAGCACGACCTCCTCCGCTGGCTCGAGCGCAAGTACGACGGCCACGTCTCGTACGAGCGCACCGTCTCCGGTCACGGTCTCGTCAACATCTTCCAGTTCCTGGACGAGCACGTCGGTCTGGCGGTCGCCGACGAGACCCGCCGGCGCCTCGCGACCGAGGACGCGGCGGCCGTGATCGGCGCGCAAGGCGTCGCCGGGTCGTGCGCGGCGTCGGTCGCCGCCGTCGAGCGCTTCGTCGCGATCTACGGAGCGCAAGCGGGGAACCTCGCGCTCACCGGCATGGCGACGGGCGGCGTCTACATCGGCGGCGGCATCGTCGGAAAGCTGCTCCCCGTGATGACGCGCGGCGGTTTCCTGCAAGCGTTCACGGCCAAGGGGCGCTACGAGCGCCTGCTGCGGGAGATCCCGGTGTGGATCATCGGCGATCCCGACGCGGGCCTCCTCGGCGCCGCGTCGGTCGCGGGCGGGCTGTCCTGACTGGCTAATCGTACACTCGACCGGGCTTTCCGCTCCGGGTAGGGTCCGACGCATGAGCCACCGAGCTCCGGGCGACCGCATGTCCTACGCCGAGTACGTCGCGCGCGAGGCGACGAGCGACGTCAAGCACGAGTTCGTGTGCGGCGAGGTCTTCGCCATGGCGGGCGGCACCATCGAGCACGCCCGGCTCAGCACTGCCGTCGCCGTCGAGCTCGGCGCCGCGCTCCGCGGCCGACGGTGTGCCGTGTACGGCTCCGACCTTCGTGTCCGCGTCCGAGCGACGGACCTCGCGACCGAGCTCTGCACGTACCCGGACGTGAGCGTCGTCTGCCAGCAGGCGGAGTCGTTTCCCGACGATCCGCACGCGATCGTGAATCCGACGGTGATCGTCGAGGTGCTCTCGGATTCGACCGAGGCCTACGACCGCGGCGCCAAGGCGGCCCACTACCGGCGCCTCGCGTCGCTCCGCGAATACGTCCTCGTGAACCAGCACGAGCGGCGCATCGAGGTCTTCCACCGCAACGAGCGCGGCCTCTGGGAGTACTCCGAGTCGGTCCCCGGCGAGCACATCGCGCTGCCGTCGCTCGACGTCACGCTCGCGGTCGACGCCGTCTACGCGGATCCGCTGTCGTAGTCGCCGTCCATGCGCATCGTCGCTGGCGCCTGCGGCAGGCCCATAGGCGCGCGGCGTTCGCGACGGTTTCGTCTCTGACGCGCCGCGCCGGCATTTGTCGGTTGACAGGAGCCGACGGGGAATCCTACGTCGGCACGATGCCGACTACCCCCTTTTCGGCCTCTCCGGCCGCCCCCGTTCGCCGTTTCGTCATTCCCCTCCTGACCGCGCTGCTCGTCCTCGGAACGACGAGTGCCGGGCACGCCGCCGCGACCGCGGCGAGCTGTGCTTCGGCCGAGCAGAAAGCCGCCGGCAAGACCGCGGCGTCGCAGCTCGGCTGTCACGCCAAGGCGACGCAGAAGGGCGAGCCCGTCGACGCGCTCTGCCTCTCGAAGGCGGCGGACAAGCTGTCCGCGACGGCGCTCAAGCAGGACGGTGCGGGCGGGTGCCTGCTGCCGGGCTACGGCGGCGATCTCGTCGCGCTCGCCGCGAGCCTGACCAACGACGTCGTCGGCGCGACGCCTCCGAGCGGCGTCGCGAAGTGCGCCGCGGCCAAGCAGAAGAACGCGGGCAAGACCGCTGCCGCGAAGCTCGGCTGCCATGCCAAGGCGACGAAAGGCGGGACCTCCGTCGACCCCGCCTGTCTCGCGAAGGCCGACGCCAAGTTCGCCGCCGCGTTCGCGAAGGAAGAAACGAAGAGCCCGGGGTGCGGCGCGTTCGGCGTCGCGGGAGCCATCGGCCCCCGCATCGACGCGTTCGTCGCGAGCGTCGTGAACGGCACGCCGGCGGTGACGCCGGCCGCTCGCTGTTGCGAGAACGCGGGTGACGGATATTGCGCCGACCTCTCGGCGGCGAACACGTCCGAGTGCGCAGGCCTCGCCGGAATTCTCAGCGGCCCGGCGCTCGTCTGCGACGGCGCCTCGGGCGGGTGCATCGAGAAGCGGGCACCGACCGCGACCGGGTGCTGCGACGGCGCGATGGCCGGACAATGCTTCGAGGGGCCCGGGGCCGAAGCGGAGTGCACCACGATCTCCGGCACGTTCCATCCCGCGGGTCGGTGCCTGTCGTCGGGCACCTGTGCCCCGGCCGACGAGCCTGGCGCCACCGGACCCTGGGGCGTCGGACACCGGCAGCTCGTCAGCGTCGACGCCTCGCGCACGAACGGTCTCCGCTGCATGGGCGGCTCGAAGGTCGGCCGCGCGTGCACCACCGACGCGAACTGTCCGAGCAGCACCTGCTCGGTCGGCCGCTACCTACCCCTCGAGGTGTGGTACCCGGTCGACGCGCCCGACGCGTACGGCCCGTTCACGGGCTACTCGCTACAGAACATCGTGACCTTGCCGTCCGAGCTCGCCCACGAAAACGCCGCCGTCTCCGCGGGCGGCGCGCGCCCCTTGATCGTTTTCTCGCACGGGTCGGGCGGCATCGCGATTCAGTCGCTTCGCCTCATGGAGCGGCTCGCGAGCCACGGCTTCGTCGTCGTCGCGCCGAACCACACGGGCAACACGACCAGCGACGGAACCGCGGTCCCGCCGACCACCGTGTCCCCCGCGCAAGCACTGCTCGATCGCGTGCCGGACGTCACCTTCGTGATCACGCACATGGAGAGCCTCGCCACCACGCCGGCCGACCCGTTCTTCGGACGGATCGACACGACGAACGTCGGCGTCACCGGTCACTCGCTCGGCGGCTTCACCGCGCTCGCCGTGAAGAGCGGTTACTCGGGCAACCTCCCAGACGCGCGCGTCAAGGCGATCATGCCGGTCGCCCCGTCCGCGAGCGCCCTCACCGATCCCGAGCTCGCGTCGATCACCGTCCCGACCCTCTTCATGACCGGCACGCTCGACCCGCTGCTCGCCGACGAGGTGCGCGCCGCCGGCCTCATCCAATCGAGCCCGTTCAACTACCGGGCCGACGTCATCGGCGCGATCCACACGCACTTCGCCAACATCTGCGACATCGCGGCCGCGCTCATCGCCGCCGGCTTCCAGCCGGGCCAGTGGGCGTCGATCGGCGCCGGTGCGCTCGTCGCGCCCTACAACGACACCTGCATCCCGCCCGCGTTCCCGATCGCCGAGGCGACCCGGCTCCAGAATCTCTACGCGACGGCATTCTTCCGACGCCACCTGCTCGGCGAAACCGTCTACGATCCGTACCTAACGACGACCTACGCGACCACGAACGAGCCGGACATCGACTTCATCGTCACGCCCTGAGGCGGCGACGGCTCACTCGGCGCCCGTCACGACGATCGTGACGGGCGCGCTTTCCGTCGCCTGCGGGTAGCTGCTCGCGCGCGAGGCCGTGATCGTCGCGACGCCCGGCGCGATCGCTTCGATCTGGCTCCGGTTGTTGGCCGTGTTCAGCGCGGCGACGACGCCGGGATCGCTCGAGGCGTAGGTCGCCTCCTGCGTCAGGTTCACGGTCGTGCCGTCGTCGGACCGCCCGAGCGCGGTGAGGGAGAAGCGCTGGCCGACCGTCAGCGTGACCTCGGCGGGTGAGAGCTCGATCGCCGCGAGCGCCGCGACGGCCAGCGTCCCGTGGTCACCGCCGTCACTGGCGCGTATCCCGGTGCCGCGATCGTAGGCGTCGACCATGGTGACACCGGGCGCCACCGCCTCGATACG
Source organism: Thermodesulfobacteriota bacterium (assembly GCA_036781285.1). Lineage (GTDB taxonomy): Bacteria > Desulfobacterota > Binatia > UTPRO1 > UTPRO1 > UTPRO1. Next base: position 46,029 of record DAIQBH010000010.1, read on the forward strand.
GCTCCGGTCGCCCCTCACGTTCGGGGCCGCCGCGACCGTGGGATCCTCGACGACCCACTCCACGTGCTGGGTGAGATTCACCGTGCTGCCATCGGCGCGGTGCCCGGTCGCGGTGAAGCGGCGTATCGACCCGACCGCCAGGCGCACGTTCGCGGGGGCGACGGCGATCCGTACGAGCGAATCGTCGTGGACGACGACGACCGTGTCGTCGCCCGTCGCGCTCGTCGAGAGCCCCGAGACCGGATCGTATGCCGAGATCGTCGCCGTGCCGCTGCCGACGGCGTGGATGCGGCTCTGGTTCCCGGGCGCGTTCTCCGCAAACGCGACGTTCGGATCGCTCGACGAATAGATCGCCCGCTGGGTGACGTTTTCCGTCCCGCCGGCCGCGTCGTAGCCGGTCGCCGTGAGGCTGATCGACTGGCCGAGCTCGAGGTCGACCGTCGGCGGCGCGAGCACGAGGCGCACGATGCCGCCGATGACGTGCAGAACGCCGTCGCGGCCGCCGTCCGCCGACGACACGCCGCTCGGCCGATCCACGGCCGAGATCGTCACGGTTCCGGCCCGAAGACCCGTGACGAAGCGGCCGCTGCCGATTTGCACGACGCTCGGATCGCTCGCGATCAGCTGGAAATCGTTCAGCTGCCGATAGCGGCCGCCGTCGAAATAGCCGTGCGCGTAGAACCCGACGGCCTGCCCGACCGCAATCGTTCGCGTCTGGTTCTCGGCGGGATCGTTCGGTGCCGTCCCGACCTCGACGCGGTCCAGGGTGCCGAAGACGGTCACGGTCGCCGGTGCGGACGTGAGGCCGTTCGAGGGGTCGGTCGCGACCACGGTCGCCTGACCGCCGCCGACCACGAGGAGCTCGCGCCGCGCGCGTGCGTCGACGTCGCCGATGGCAACGACCGCTTCGTCGCTCGACGCCCAGGTGACGTGGTCGCTCACGATGCGGGTCGCGCTGTCGTTCGGCGGCACCGCGTATTGTCCCGTCGCCGTGACGAAAAGCGGGGCCGTATCGACGCCGAGCCGGCGCTCGAAGAGCGTCGGCGCGAGCGTCACGTGCAGCGCGTCGCCGAGCACCCGCACGGTCCCGCAGCACGTCGACCGAATGCCGGACGGCCCGTCGGTCGCGTCGACGACGGCGCTGCCGGGCGCGATCGCCTCGACGCGCCCGCGCTCGCCGGGCGCGTTCTGCGCGACCAGGACGTGGGGCGCGCTCGACGTGAAGGTGGCCAGCGACGTGACGTTCCCGCGGAACCCGCCGGCGAAGACGCCGATCGCCTTCATCTTCGCGCTCTCGCCCGGGAAGAGCAGCGGCCCCTGCTCGACCTCGACGGCCGTGAGATCGCCGACCGCGACGGACGCCGCGTCCGAGAGGCTCGAGAACGTGTCGCGCACCACGATCGTCGCGCTTCCGGTCCCGGCCGCGTCGATGCGGCTGCGGTTCCCGGTGGCGTTCGGCATGCTCGCGATCGTCGGGTTCGAGGATTCGTAGAGGACGTGCTGCGTGACGTTCCGCGTCCGGTTGCCGGTGAGGTGCGCCGTCACCGTCAACGTCTCGGTCTCGCCCGGGCGCATGCCGAGCTGCTTCGGCGCGACCTCGAGCTGGAAGATGGGCCAGCTCGCCGTCAGGCTCGCGGCCGCCGACGTGGCCCCGGTCGCCGGATCGCGCGCCGTGATCGCGGTCGTGCCGATCGCGATGCCGACGAAGCACTTCTTGCCGTCGAGAAAGCCCGACGGCGCGGCGAGCGCGTTGTCGAAGACGCGCCAGATGGCGGTCGTGGTGACGTCGACCGTCGCGCCGTTCGGAAGGTCGGCCCAGGCCGTGAAGCACTGGCGATCGCGCACGAGACCGTCGAGCGCGGGAGGGTCGACGCGAACGGCGGCGGGCCGCGGCGTCACGCCGGCCGTCGCGCTCGGCACCGGCGTCGGCGGCGGCGTGAACGTGGGAAACGGGGTCGGAGTCGGAACGGCGACGTCGAGCCGCGCGGCCGGCACGCAGAGCATGCGCGGGGGAGCCACCTTGAGAAGCTCGGGCCCGAATGCGTTCCGCGTGGCGACGACCTCCGTCGCGGGCCGCGGCGCGTCGTCGCCCGCGACGACGCGCGCGTCCCAGCACAAGAGATCGACGGGGTGCTTGGGCGCGCTCGGATCGTCCTCGCGTACGCTCGCCGGCACGCAAAGCCCGATCGGCTTCCGCACGTCGATGGTTCGGGGCCCGTCGACCGTTCGCACCACGGTACGAAACGGCCGCAGGCGCTCGCCGACGGCGCGCTCCGAGCGTCCCTGATAGCAGGCGAAGTGGTCCCGTTCGACGCTCGCTCCGCCGCCGACGCTCCCCGCCGCCAGCGTCGGGACCCCGAGCGTGACGATGGCTCCGACCTTGAAGCGCACGGTCCCGAACGCGCTCTCGACGACCTCGGTCACCTTGGGCAGCGGCGGCGGCGCGGGCTTCCGCCGCGTCCGGCGGGCCTCGTAGAGCTCGATGCCGTGGAGCGGCGCGGTGAGCTCGGCCTCGTCGAGCCGCACCGGCCGGCAGAACGCATCAGCGCGCCTGAGGTCGACCGTGTACCGTCCGCTCGGCAATGGGCGGGTGTACCGATCGATCACCGGCACGGCGACCCGGGCGTGGAACACCCCGGGCGGCGGAGCCCCGCGCGCCGCCCGCGGCACCTTGGCGTCGCCGCACAGGAAAGCGTCGCCCGGAATCACGCGCCCCGTCGCCGGCGTGGCCGTGCACGCGAGCACGAGCAGGCAGAGCGCGAAACGCGCGGTGAACGGACCAAGGGCCATCGGTCGCAAGAAGCAAGCCGCCTGCCGCCGTCGCGGGCGCCAGCGCACGCACCCATCCCCTGTCGGGCCTGGCAATCCTGCGGAATGCCGCATTGCCGCCACGCGCCCCGTCAGAAACGGAAGATCGCCTGCATCTTGGCGAGCAGGCGACGCGACCGACTCTCGGGGCTCTCGGTGACGCTCGTCTGCTCCCGACGCTCGCGGAGCTCGCTCTGGCGGGCGGCGATCACGCGGCTCACCGCGGCGGCGACGCCAGGCCGGGTCTTGAAGAGCGTCTCGAAACCCGCGCGGGCGACGACCAGGAGCTCGACGTCGCCCTTGGCGCGGACCGTCGCCGAGCGAGGCTCGCCGGTGAGCAGAGCCATCTCACCGAAGAACGCCGGGGCCGTGAGATCGGCCACATGTGTGTCCCGGCCGTCTACGCCACGGGCGACGACCTCCACGGTGCCGCTGCGCAACACGAAGAATGCGTCGCCGGCATCGCCCTCGCGGCACACGACCTCCGCGCGGCCGAACACCGCTTCTCGGACGTCCGTGCGCAGGAGATCGAGCTCGGCGTCGTCGAGATCCGTGAGAAAGTCGACCTGGCGGAGGGCCCCGACCGGCGACCCCGACTCGCTCTCGTTCCGGACGGCGCCGCGCTCGTGGAGGTAGACGTTGCGAATGGGAAACGGGATCTCCATGCCGTTCCGCCGCAAGGCGTACCAGAGCTTGTTCATGATCGCGTCGCGGACGGCCGGCTGCGGCCCGAAATCGCGCATCCAGAAGCGGACCCGATACTTGATGGCGAAGTCGCCGTACTCGACGACCTCGGCCGCGGGCGGCGGCATCCCCACCACCTCGGGAACGGCGCGCAGCACCTCGACGATGACTTCCTTCACCGCGTTCGGAGGGCTCGCGTAGGAGACGCCGACGAACAGCTCGTCGCCGATGGCCTGACCGCGAAAATTCCGGACGACCTCGCGGGCGAGGAGCGCGTTCGGCACGTCGAGGATCTCGAGGTTGCGGGTGATGATCGAGGTCGAGCGCCAGCCGATGCCCTGCACGCGGCCGACGTGCTTGTCGAAGCCGATCCAGTCTCCCGGCTCGAACGGCTTCTGGAGCTGGAGCGACAGTCCGCTGAAGACGTTGCCGAGCGTCTCTTGCAGGGCGAGGCCGATTACGGCGGTGACGATCGCCGACGTGGTGAGCAAGCCGGACACGTCCACGTCCACCGAGTCGAGGACGGCGACCACGACGACGACGTAGACGAGCAGGGTCGCGAGATCGCGGAGAATCGTCGAGGCGTGCATCTGCCGCCGCCGCGCGACCAGATCGGCCGTCACCGCGAGGCCGCGGACGACCGCGAACGACAGCGCCGCGATGGCGAGGACGAACGCGATCCCCGCGGGGCGGCCCGTGAGCCACGGCATCACCGCCTCGACCGCGATCGCGACGACGAGGCACCAGATTGCGCCCCCGTAGCGGCGCGCCACGGGCCGCGCGCGCGCGAGCCACCAACCCGCCACCACGACGCCCGCGAGCAGCAGCCAGAGAGCGGACCGCACGAGCGGCGTGTCGATCGAGACGGCGTCCATCATGCCGGCGGGCCCGGCCGGCGCGGCACTTATGCAGAACCCCCGCCGCGCCTGTCAAATCAACGGGGCACATGCTAGCTGCTGCGAGAGGGCAATGGCGGACGCACCGATCACCGTCATCTTCGCGGACATCAGCGGCAGCACCATGCTCTGCGCGGTGCGCGGCGACGAAACCGCCTACAAGCTGGTGTCGTCGTGCCTGACGACGCTCGAAGGCGAGGTGCAGCGGTTCGGCGGACGCGTCATCAAACGCGTCGGCGACGCCATCCTCGCCGTGTTCGACGCGGCCGAGCCCGCCGTGCACGCCGCCCAGCACATGCAGATGGCGCTCGAAGCTCCCGGCAGCGAGGTCCATGCCGAGGGCGTCCGCGTGCGGGTCGGGATCGCGACCGGCACCGCGGTGCTGGATGCAGGCGACATCTACGGCGACGTCGTCAACGTCGCCGCGCGGCTCACCTCGCTCGCCGGGGCCGACGAGGTCTTCATGGCGGGCGAGACGTACGAGGCCCTCCCCGCGGCGATGCGCGATCCCGTTCGCGTCATCGATCAACTCGCGCTCCGCGGGCGCCCCGATTGGGTGCTCGTCTACCAGTATCTTTGGAAGCAGGAGGGCGCGACGGTCAGCACCAACGTCCGCCCGCGCGGCTACACGGCGGCACTCGAGCTCACGTACGGCGCCGAGAAGTACGCGCTCGGTCCGGCGCGGCCGAAGTTCACGATCGGACGCGATCCCGACAACGACATCAGCATCGACGAAACCGTCGTGTCGCGCCGCCACTGCGAGGTCGTGCTGCGGGGCGACAAGTTCCTCCTGGTGGATCGCTCCACCAACGGCACGTGGGTCCTGACCGACGGCGGCGACACCTTTCGGGTCACGCGGGAGGAGATCACGCTCGCCGGCAGCGGCCGCATCCTGCCGGGACGGCAAAACCTCGAGCCCGTCCGCTATCGCGTCGGTCCCTCGACCTGAGGCGTCAGATATTCGCGGCTAGCCGCGTTGCGTACCCGTGGGCCATTATGGGACAGTGGGGGCGATGCAGGTCGTCGGTGATGTGCTGTCCGATCGGGGGCTCCGCCGCGAGCTCAACGAGGACGCGTACGCCTACGAGCCGGAGCTCGACCTCTTCTTGGTCGCCGACGGCATGGGCGGCCACGCCGCCGGTGAGGTCGCGAGCCGCACGGCCGCCGACACGATCACGGCCAAGCTCCAGGAGCTGCTCGCCGACGACGACCTGACCCCGTTCCGGGACGCCAACGGCAAGCCGTGCGTCGGCGCCCGCCGCCTCGTGATCGCGGTCGAGTGCGCCAACGACGCCATCTTCCGCACGGCGGCGTCCAATCCGAGCCAGCGCGGCATGGGCACCACCGTCGCCGCCCTCCACTTCGCCGACGGGTTCGCGAATCTCTGTCACGTCGGCGACAGCCGCATCTACCGCATCCGCAACGGCGGCATCGAGCGCCTGACCGAAGACCACGCGATCGCCGCCAACGTGCTCTCGCGGGCGCTCGGCGCGCAGCCGATGGTCGAAGCGAGCTGGCGCGTCGAGCCGGTCCTTCCCGGCGAGTGCTTCGTCCTCTGCACCGACGGCGTGCACGGCCAGGTGAGCGACGCCGAGATGCTCGAGATCGTCGACCGCAACGGCGAGGATTTCCGCGGCGCGTGCGCCGAGCTGATCGCCCTCGCCAACGAGCGCGGCGGCCGGGACAACTCTACGGCTCTCGTCGTCGGCGTCCGCTGATCCACTCAAAGCACCTCTCGTCGGTTCGGAAGGTCGTGGTGCTGCCTCCAGGGCGGCACCCATCCCCCAGTGGGGCCCTGCCGCCCTTCCGCGCAGCACCCCGACCTTCCGCCGCCACGGGCTGCTGACCGCACGCCCCACCGACACGGCAGGATCGCCACGGCGGCCGCCGCGTTCCGAAAACTCGCCACAGGCCAAAGTCATGAGCGCACCGTCGCGTTCGGGCGTGCGCCCGCCGAGCGGAGCGACGGCGGGTCGTGCGGCTCTCGCGGAGAGGCGGCAGGGCCCCACTGGGGGATGGGTGCCGCCTCGGAGGAGAGCCGCACGACCCGCCGCCTGCGACCCGGATGCGCGCGCGCCCGAAACGAACGCCAGCGATCAGCTACATCTTCGGCTGATGCTGCCCAGCCGGCGGTGCTTCCTTGCCGAAGATCGCCTCGATCGAGATCTCTTTGCGGCCGGCGTCGCGGATCAGGTGGTCCTTCGAGGTGTCGTGGTACAGGTGGCAGAGCATGCAGCTCGTGCCGGCCGACTGGAGCTCGCCGTCGATGTGACAGCGCGCGCAGACGTCCTTCGGCGGCAGGTTCACGCCGGCCGTGGTCGCGCTCTCCTTCACGTCGGGATGACAGTGCTCGCACTTCAGGAGGTCGTGGACACGGTGCGAGAATTCGCCGTGCACGAGCCAGCGTCCCGGGATGTTCGGCGCCTTGATCCGCGGCAGCTCGCCGGTGGCGCGCGTGCCGTCTTCGTCGTGGCAGAGAAAGCAGTACTTGTTGTTGTCGAGGAGTGAGGTCGAGCCCTCGCCGACCGTCGGATCGAGCGGTGCGTACAGCTTCGCCTCGGCTTGCGCGAGCGCGCTCTTCGGGTCGGTCGCGTCGATGAAGTTCGCGAGCGACGTCGCGGCCGAGAGCGGATCGCGCCGCACGCGGCCCGGGATCTCGGGGTCGGTGGACCCGAAGATGCCCTGCGGATTGTTCACGGCCGAGAAGAGCAGCTTCGCCTTCAGATCCTCGCGGATCACCTCGGGCGTGTCGTGCACGGTCGTGACCGACGAGTCGGGGCCGAGGCCGCCGGGCGCGTGGCACTTCTGGCAGTGCTTCTCGAACGTGATCGGCTGCATGAGGCCGCCATTGGGTGCCACGACGTGACACGATGCGCACGCGAGCTTGTCGCCCTCGCCGATCTTCGTCGTCGCGAAGTGGAGCTCGTGGTTGAAGCGGATGGCCGCTTCGTCCTTCTTGCCGGTGCGGAGCGGCGTCAGCTCGGGATGGTCGGCGAAGCCGCGGATCGCGCGCTGGATCTCGGGCTCGCGCGTCGATTGGAGGTCGCCGTGGCAATCGACGCAGCTCTGGTTCGAGACGGCGAGGAAGACGCCGGTCGCACGGTGCTCGACGTGGCACGAGCCGCAATCCGGGGTCGCGACCTCGAACTTCGAGTGCACGCGGTCGGCGTGGCAGCCGAGACAGTTGGCCGACGGGACCCCGCCGTACGGCTCGTGGCAGCTCTCGCAGCGCGTGCCGAAGCTCGCGTGGCCCTGCGACACCGGTCCGGGGAGATACTGCTGCTGCCCGCCGCCCGTCTGCATGACCCACCAGAGGGCGCCTCCCGCGAGCGTGCAGACGAGGCCGACGAGCCAGTACCAGCGCCGGAACGTGTCCGGACGCGGAAAGAGATCGAACCGGAGTCGCTTCGCGAGGTCTTTGCTGGCGCGCGGCATGCGTCAGTACTTGAGGGCCCAGACGATGTGGAAGGCCGCCAGCACGAAGAGCGCGAACGAGAGCGGCGCGTGAATGAAGAGCCAGCCGTGCAGCACGTCGTGGAGGCGGCGTTGTACCGCGAGTTGGTACGACTCCTCGCAGATCGCGGCCAGGCGCTCGAGCTTCGGCCGCCATTCCTCCGGCGAGCGGACGGCGAGCGTCCGGATGTCGGGCGGCGTCGCCCGCGAGCGCGCGTCACGCGTGAGGAACGGCCGGACCTCCTTCAGGTAGACCTCCTTCAGCACGGCGGACTCCGGCTCCGGCGTCGCCGCCGGCGGCTTTCGCGCGATCGCCTTCCAGTTGCCGGGCCGCTTCTGGGATTCCTCGTGCTCGGCCTGGAGCCGGGCCTGCTCCTCCGCCGCCTCGGGCATGACCCCGGCGACGCTCGCGACGATCTCGTAGGCGTCGGTCGCGAGGCCCTGGCGCACGTGATCGAGCTGCCCGATCACGGTCTCGAGCGGCACCCGCTGCGTCATCGTCGCCGGCAGGTACTGCTGCAACACGAGCCCGAAGATTCCGCTCAGCGTCACGATCGCGAAGAGGAGCATCAGCGTGGTCGTGAGGAGCCCACCCAAGCGGAATCCGGCATGGAAGAGGATCAGCGGCACGGCGAGGAGCGCCAGCCAGATGTGCATCTGCATCCACGCCCGCGCCGAGCCGATGCGCCAGGTGCGGACCTTCTTCCGCGCCGCGAGGAAGCCGGCGAGCACCATCGCGACGGTGCCGGCGATCCCGTACCCGAGCCCGATCCAGCTCCCGCCCGACGGCCCGTACGGGCTCGCCGCGACGTAGATCCGATAGTGGAACGCGCAGGCGATCGTGATCGCGACCGTCGCGATCATCCAGCCGCGATGGTCCTTGTTGATCCTCACCGGAGGTCGGCCGGCGACAGGAACGCGCCCGGCGCCACCCGGATCGCGGCGTCGTGCGGACAGGCGTACACGCAGTTCGGACCGTCGTAGCCAGCACAGAGGTCGCAGACGGTCGCGCGGAGGGCGACGCCCTCGCGCGGCGGCGGCGGCTTCGGCAGCGCCGCCAGCTCCACCATGTTGATGTTGCCGAACGGGCACTGGTTGGCGCAGCGCTCGCAGCCGATGCACCAGTCCTCGATCTTGATCTCGAGCGAGTCCTCGCGACGGATCGAGCCGACCGGGCACCCGACCATGCACTTCGGGTCGGTGCAGGACCGGCATGCCATCGTGACGAGGTAGCGGCCGACGCGGGGTCCGTCGCGCGTGAACCGCGCCACGCCGCCGTGCGCGTCGGAGCACGCGCGCACGCACTCGTCGCAGCGCGTGCACCGGTCGAGGTCGATCAGGAGCACGTTCTGCGAGTTGTAGAGGTTCAGCGAGACGTTCTCCTCGATCATCGCCTGCTCGGTCGCCGAGCGGCTGAACGCGGCGGCCTCGAGCGCGCGCGACGCCTGCTGCGCGGTCGCGAGCACGTGCGGCGTGCTCTCGACGAGGCGCGCGAGCGCGTCCATCGGCACCTTCACGACCTCGAAGCTGTCGAGCCCGGCCGCCTGCGCGACCCGTGTCGGCACCGTCGCCTCGACGGCCGTCACCGCCTCGCGGACGAGCTCGAAAATGAACTCCACGACTCCGATGCGGTCGCCCTCGGCGAGGATCGCCTCGCGGATGCGCTCGCCGTTCAGCATCGTGTGGTTGGCGCTGTCGAGGTCCTTGATCCAGATCTCGCCGTCGCGTTCTTCGACCCGGCAGTGGCGGCGCCCGACGGCCCGCGCGTCGTGCGGCACCGGAAGATCACAGGCCTCGCTGCGTCCGATCGTGATCGGCTTGGTGATCGGCACCTCGGGAAACTGGCCGGGATGCGACGTGCAGCGGAGCGCGAGCCGGGTCTTCGGGCGCGCCGGCATGAGCGCCTCGAAGCCGAAGGCGCCGCCCCGGCCGAGATAGGTGAATACGAACTCGCCGCCGCTCTTGGACGTCTCGGAGAGCTTGATGGTCCCGGCGCGCACCAGATAGAGCGCGTCGGCCGGCACGCCCTGCGCGTAGATCACGCCCTCCGTCACGTCGTCGGAATCGGGGGTGAGCAGCGTGCTCGCGCCGGCCAGCGTCTCGAGCTGCACCGCGCTCAGCTCCGAGAGGAGCTCGCTCTGGTGCAGCGTGCTGCGAATCGCGTTGGCACCGTAGGCTTCGTCGACCGCGTCGCCGGCGCCGCGGATCGTGTCGAGCACCGAGCGCAGCATCTCGAGCGCGACGCAACGGGTGTCGGCGCGGACGGTGGCTTCGCGCGGATAGAAGTTGATGCAGGTGTCGACGCCGAAGAGCTCGCCCGGCTGGATCGTGACGGGTCCGCGCCGGCGGTCGTGCGCGAGCGTCGCGTAACGGCTGACCTCGCCGACTTGCGGCCGGTCCGGTTCCTTTTCGGCCGCTCGTGTACGGCGCCGGAAGGTGTCGAGGAGCCGCGCGAGCGAGCGCCGCGTCCGCCCCTCGATGCCCTTCGCCTCGACGCGCTCCGGCAGCGCTGCGGTCGCCGTGCCTTCGAGCAGGAGGAACGCCGTCGAGCCGTAGGCGCCGGCCTCGCAGATGACGTCACCGGCCGCGTACTCGCGCCGCACGACGGCCTTGATGCCGGGCTCCTTCGAATCCGGCGTCGCGCCGAGCAGCGTCGGCAGCTTCAGCTTCGCGCGCTTGCTGCTCTTGAAGAAGTCGAGCTCGCCGACTTCCTCCAAGCTGAGCCACTGGCCTTCGAGGCCTTCGGCGTGTCGTGTGGTCACCCCACCCCCTGCGCTGCCCAACCGAACCGAAAAACCGCGTCGGTCTTACCAGGAACGGATCGGGCAGTTCAATTCTGAAACGTGCGCGCGCCGGAGAGGGTCACTGCGAAGCGGCTGGCGGTGCGGGCGCGCGGAGTGTGGGGACGGCTCCAGTTGCTACGGCGGCATCGCGTGTGCCCGGCGCGTCGCCTGCACCCGGGCTCATCGTTCGCTACCCCTGTCCGAGGGCGCATGGGGCTCGTATGGCGGTCGGCGCCTTGCGGGCGCTCCTTCGTTGTTACGCTCCTCGCCGAGATCGGCTCCTTCCGCCGTCCCCACACTCCGCGCGCACGTTGGGTCGCTTCGCAGTGACCCTCTGCGGGAGGTCGAATCGATCGCTAGGCGGCCGTCGCTGGCATCTCGTCGGGGCGGCGGGCTCTCAGTTTGACCGGGACGCCGTTGAGGATCGACTGGCCGACGATGCTCTCGACCTCCTGGTCGTCGGTCCAGTCGTTGACGGAGACGCCGGGGTGGCGGCCTGCGACCTGTTGCCAGGGTGCGCTGGCAGCGTGGCCCCAGCCGTGGGGGAGGCTGACGACGCCCGGGCGCATCTCGTCGCTCACGTGGACGCGGAGGGTGCCGATGTGGACGCGGCTTTCGAGGACGGCGAGCTCGCCGTGGGCGACGCCGGCCCTTCGTGCGTCGTCGGGATGGACGAGCAGCACGCAGCGCTCCTTTCCGGCGACCATGGCGGGGACGTTGTGCATCCACGAGTTGTTGGTGCGGAGCTCGCGGCGGCCGATCAGCAGGAGCTCGTCGGCAGCCGGTGCGGTGGCAAGCGTCTTGGCGAGGTCGGTGACGGCCGCGGGGAACGGACCGTCCGCGAGGTGCATCTTTCCGTCGCCGTGGAAGACGCGGCGGGCGATGCCGGTCTCGAGCGGGCCGAGGTCGATGCCGTGTGGCGCGGCTTCGAGCTTCTTCCGGTTGAGGCCGTTCGACCAGGGCAGAAAGCCGTCGCCGTAGCGCCCGGTGCGAAGGGCCAGGTCGGCCATCGTGTCGGGGTGCCAGCGGAAGCCGAAGCGCTTGGCGATCGCGAAGGCGCCGTCCATCCAGCGGTTGCCGCTCGGCCCGCCGCCGAGGCGCTCGGTCAGCTCGAGGAGGATCTGCCAGTCGGCGCGCTCGTCCGGCCCGCGCTCGACGACGGGCGGCGACCAGCGCGCGACGTTCCGCACCATGTAGTTCGCGAACATCAGGTCGACGTGGTCCTCGGTGAGGCTCCACGACGGCGGCAGGATGACGTCGGCGTGGCGCGTCGTCTCGTTCACGTAGAGGTCGATCGAAACCATGAAGTCGAGGCCGGTGAGCGCGCGATCGAGGCGCCGGCCGTTCGGCGTCGAAAGCACGGGGTTGCCGGCGAAGGTGAGGAGCGCGCGCACCTGTCCCTGCCCCGGCGTCTCCATCTCCTCGGCGAGGATCGAGGCCGGGAGGTCGCCGAGCGTCTCCGGGAGCCCGCGGACGCGCGAGTGCCAGCGCGCGTGGCCGTCGCCGCCGAGCTTCCGCGAGAACTCGCAGATGTCGAACGCGGGCGACGTGAAGAGCGCCCCGCCCTCCGCGCCGAGCCTGCCGGCGGCGAGATTCAGCAGGTCGGTTCCCCAGGTCGCGAGCGTCCCGTGGGCGTTGTTGCAGACGCCGATCCGCGAGTACGCGGTCGCCGACGGGGCGTCCGCGAGCTCGAGCGCCAGGCGGACGATGTCGGCGGCGGGAATCCCCACGTGCGGCGCCACCGCCTCCGGCGTGAACGGCGCGAGCAGCGCCGCGATCGCGTCGAAGCCGCCGGCCAGGCGATCGAGCGCGGCCCGATCGATCCGTCCGCGCGCGTGCAGCGTCTGGACCATCGCGAACATCAACATCGCGTCGCTGCCCGGGCGAATCGCGACGTGCTCGTCGGCCTCGCGCGCCGACTCCGTCCGCCGCGGGTCGACGACGACCACCTTCCCACCGCGCGCCTGGATGGCCCGCAGCCGTCCCCGCAAGCTTGGCACCGCGAGGAAG
>DAIQBH010000011.1:0-55801 GCA_036781285.1 Thermodesulfobacteriota bacterium
AGTGTCCGCGCTGCTGGAACTATCGCGACGACGCCGGCCGCGATCCCGAGGTTCCTGGGCTCTGCGGCCGGTGCGTAGCCGTGCTCGCCACGCTTCCCAAGGTGAACGCATGAAGGGCAAGTGGGGGCTCACCCTCGTCCCGGCGTCGATCGTGATCGTCCTCGACCAGCTCACGAAGTTGATCGTGCTCGCGCGCATGGACCTGCACCAATCCGTTCCGATCCTCGACGGTTTTTTCGCGCTCACCTACGTGCGGAATACGGGCGCGGCGTTCGGCATCTTCGCGGGCCACGACTCGGCGCTCCGCGTCCCGGCGCTCCTCGCGGTCGCGGGTCTCGCGCTCGGCGTGCTCCTCTGGTTCGTCCGCACCGTGCCTGCCGATCGGAAGCTCGTGATCGCCGCTTGCGGTGCGGTCCTCGGCGGCGCGATCGGCAACATGATCGACCGCGCGGCCTACGGCGAGGTGATCGACTTCTTCGACGTCTACCTCGGCACCTGGCACTGGCCCGCCTTCAACATCGCCGACGCCGCCATAACCTGCGGCGTAGTCGTGCTCTGCCTCGACGCCCTCAAGGGCGAACCCGCCCCCGAACGCTCCACGACGTAGACCCGCGTCGCTTGCGCTCCGACTTCGCATCTTTTGCGGGTCGCGCAGCGGCGGTGCGAACGGGCGGGTGGAGGTCGTCTTGCGGCGACAGACAGCTCCCGGTCGACCGCAGGACATCGTGGCTCCGGCGGGTAGTAAGGGCCGGCTCCAGCGACCGGGAGCCGCAAGGCGACCTCCACCCGCCCGTCCAGACGCGACCACTCGTGCGCAAAGCAAAAAAGAAGGGGCGGACTCGCAAGAGCCCGCCCCCTCGACAGCCGTTCGATCCGACGACGAGAAGCTTAAACGTCGTAGTACAGCGCGAACTCGTACGGATGCGGACGAAGGCGAATCGGATCGATCTCCTTCGTCTTCTTGTACTCGATCCAAGTCTCGATCACGTCCTCGGTGAACACGTCGCCCTTGAGCAGGAACTCGTGGTCCTCTTCGAGGTGCTTGAGCGCCGCGTCGAGCGAGCCCGGCATCGAGGGCACGTCCTTCAGCTCCTCGGGCGTGAGCGCGTAGATGTCCTTGTCGAGCGGATCGCCCGGCGACAGGCGCCGTTCGATGCCGTCGAGGCCGGCCATCAGCATGGCCGCGAAGGCCATGTACCCGTTGCACGCGGGGTCGGGGAACCGCACCTCGATGCGCTTCGCCTTCGGAGACGGCGAGTACATCGGGATGCGGACGGCCGCGGACCGGTTCCGCGACGAGTACGCGAGGTTCACCGGCGCCTCGAAGCCCGGCACCAGGCGGTGGTACGAGTTCACGGTCGGATTCGTGAACGCGGCGATCGCTTTCGCGTGCTTCAGGATGCCGCCGATGTAGTGCATCGCGAGCTCGCTCATGCCGCCGTAGCCGTCACCCGCGAAGAGGGGCTTGTCGCCCTTCCAGATCGACTGATGGCAATGCATGCCGGAGCCGTTGTCGCCGAAGACGGGCTTCGGCATGAACGTCGCGGTCTTGCCGTGCTTGAACGCGACGTTCTTGACGCAGTGCTTGTACCACATGAGCGCGTCGCCCATCTTCGTGAGCGACATGAACCGCATGTCGATCTCGGCCTGACCGGCGGTCGCGACCTCGTGGTGCTGGCGCTCCACGCGAATGCCGACCTTCTCCATCATCAGCACCATCTCGGCGCGGAGATCCTGCTGCGAGTCGGTCGGGGAAACGGGGAAGTAGCCTTCCTTGTGGCGCGGCTTGTAGCCGAGGTTGCCGCCCTGCTCCACGCGGCCCGTGTTCCAGATGCCCTCGACGGAATCGATGTGGTAGTAGCCGCTGTGCGCGGTCTGGTCGTAGCGCACGTCGTCGAACACGAAGAACTCGGGCTCGGGACCGAAGTACGCGGTGTCGCCGATGCCGGTCGACTTCAGGTACGCCTCGGCCTTCCGCGCGATGTTGCGCGGGTCGCGCGAGTACTCTTCCTTGGTGATCGGATCGACGATGTTGCAGATGAGCGACAGCGTCGGATGGGCCATGAACGGATCCATGATGGCCGTCGAGGCGTCCGGCATCACGAGCATGTCGGAGGCGTTGATGGGCTGCCAGCCGCGGATCGACGATCCGTCGAAACCGAGACCGCCCTCGAACACCTCGTCCTCGAGCTCGCTGATCGGCGTCGAAAAGTGCTGCCAGATGCCCAGGAAGTCCAGGAACTTGAAATCGACTGCCACTGCCTTGTTGTCTTTCGCCAACTTCATGGCGTCCTTCGCCGTACTCATGCGCTGTCTCCCTCCTAGTGGTGTGGAACGTGGGCCGACCTCCCGGGCCGGTCTCGCGGTGGTTTCGTCAGATGGCCTGTTCGCCGCGCTCGCCGGTGCGGATGCGGACGACCTCGTCGATGGGCATGACGAAGATTTTGCCGTCGCCAATACGCCCGGTTTTGGCAGACTTCTCAATGGCGGCGACGACGTTCGCGACCTGATCGTCCCGGACGATGATCTCGAGCTTCACCTTGGGCAGGAAATCGACCACGTACTCAGCGCCGCGATAGAGCTCCGTGTGGCCCTTCTGGCGTCCGAAACCTTTGACCTCCGTGACCGTGATGCCTTGGATGCCGATGGCCGACAGGCTTTCCTTCACCTCGTCGAGCTTGAACGGTTTGATGATCGCGTCGACTTTTTTCATGACTTCCTCCCATTCGACTCCCAGATGGATGCTATTCGGTTCGACAATGAACCCGAGTTGAAGATCGAGGACGCCATGCAAGTCAAGGGCCGCCAACCACCCCGCGGATAGTCCGAAGCGGTCGAGTAGGATCACGATTCTCGATCGGTCAGTGCTGCCTAAACTATGGGCATCGCCGAAACTTTGGGCGACGCCGCTCAGGCGTAGTCGGAGTCGGGAAACGCGGAGCGCCGGTTCCCGACCTGCGACTCGGTGCCGAAGCGGATCCGGCGGATGTTGTCGCGGTGGCGAACGGCGATGCCGATGCCCGTGACGAGTGCGAGGAGCGTCGTCGGCACGGGATAGGAGAGTGCGGCAAGCACGATCGGCGCGATGGCCGCGGCGAGGATCGAGCCGAGCGAGACGTAGCGGGTGACCCCCACGATCACGGCAAAGATCGGCACCACGATCATCATCCCGAGGGGTGCCAACCCGAGGAGAACACCCAGGGAAACCGCGACCCCTTTGCCGCCCTGAAACTCCAGGGAAAACGGGAACAGGTGTCCGAGGAAGGCCGCGAGCGCCACGAGCGCGTTTCCGAGGTCGCCGAGGCCGAGGTGGGTCGCGACGAGCACGGGGAGGAGCCCTTTGGCGGTGTCGCCGAACAGCGTGAGGGCGCCCGCCGTGTTGCCGGCCGCGCGAGCGACGTTGGTCGCGCCGATGTTTCCGCTGCCGATGTCCCGCGGGTCGACGCCCCGCCGGCGCGCCAGCCATACGCCCGTCGGGATGGAGCCACAGACGTAGGCGAGCACGATCAGGACGGCGAGGGTCATCGGATCAGAACTTGAGGGAGCGATCGCGGCGGCTGCGGCGACGCTCCCACGCACTACCGAGGATGATGCCGACGAGCAACGCCGCGCCCGCGATGAGTACTGCCTGGTCGGCGAGAACGCTCGCACGGGGTGGCGTTGCCTCCATCCGGCGGTGCTCCAGATCGTCTACGACACCGCGCAGCCGGTCGATCTCGGCCCCGAGTTCGTCCGTGGGCGGTTCCAATGGGGCGGGCGTCTCGGACGGGGTCGGGCCGGCAGTCGCCACGGCACTTTCCCGCACCCGCGGCGGATCACGGGGCGGGTCCTCCACGCGGGTCACCTCGGCCGTCGGCACCCAGGCGCGCCGGCCGTCGGGGAGTTGGATTTCGCTCCACTCCTCGCGCTCAGCGAGCAGCCGCACACGGTCGCTTCCGCGAATGACGGCGATCCCGGCCTGACCACTGTCGGGCGCCTCACGTGCGACGGTCTCACCGGCACGGGCGGTGACGCTCGCGGCAATGCTCGGAGTGGCGCCACCACCGACTGCGGCCGTGACCACCCCACCCAACAGCATCAACCGGATGCGACGAAAGGGGAGAGAGAGTCGGGGTGACTGGATTTGAACCAGCGACTTCTGCGTCCCGAACGCAGCGCTCTGCCAGTCTGAGCTACACCCCGCCAAAGGAACCAGGGGAAGGTGCGTAACATACCGGAACGAGTTGTCAAAGCTCGTTTACCGCCCGGGTGGACCGGCCACTTCGAACGCGACGTCACACAGCCGATCCCAGGCGAGCCGCATGCGCCGATCGGCGCGAAGCGAATCATGAGCCCGCTTGCCCGCGACGCGCCGAACACACGCGACGCCGCCGTGACCGGAGCCGTCCCCATACTCCGCGCTCAGCACCGCCGCGGCTTTCGAACTGACCTGGCCGCTGCCGGTCAGGAGGAGGATTGCAGCGCTACGCCGACTCGATGTTGCGGCGCATGGCGGTGATCGCGGCGGTGTAGTCGGGGGCGCGGAAGATGGCGGTGCCGGCGACGATCACGTCGGCGCCGGCTTTCGCGGCGGCGCCGGCGTTCTCGGCGGTGATGCCGCCGTCGACCTCTATGAGGAAGCGCAACCCGAGCCGTTCCCGGAGGGCGCGTGCGTCCGTGAGCTTGCCGAGTGCTTCGGGAATGAACTTCTGGCCGCCGAAGCCTGGGTGGACGCTCATCACGAGGAGCATGTCGAGGGCGGCCGCCGTCGGTTCGGCCGCCGATACCGGCGTTCCGGGATTGATGCCGAGGGACGGGTGGGCGCCGCGCTTCCGGATGTCCTCGATGACCGCCGCGGGTTTCGCGCAGGCCTCGTGATGGACGGACACCCAGTCGGCGCCGGCGTCGATGAACTGCGGTGCGTAACGGCCGGGCTCGGTGACCATCATATGGACGTCGAGCGGAATCGACGTGGCGCGCCGGATGGCGGCGACGATGTCGGGTCCCATCGTCAGGTTCGGAACGAAATGTCCGTCCATGACGTCGAGGTGCAGCCAGTCGGCGCCGGCCGCCGCGGCGGCCTGAACCTCCTCCGCGAGCCGGCCGAAATCGGCCGAAAGCACGGACGGCGCGATGTGGCGGTGAGCGGCGGCGGCGCAGGGCACGGCGAGCTGGATATACGACCGGGCATCGAACCCCGCAAGGCGACGGCGACGTCGGCGCGCGTCAGCGCCGGCGCGCGCGCACGGCGAAGAAGCCGTCGAGCCCGTCGCGGTGCGGCAGCGTGCAGAGCGCGCCGTGCGCGTCGACGACGGCGTGCGCACTCACCGGCAGATGGTCGCGCGCGTCCTCTCGTACGAGCTCGGCGTGCGCCCCGAGCCACGGCGCGACGACGCCCTCGTTCTCCTCGTCGGTGAGGGTGCATGTCGCGTAGACGATCACGCCGCCCGGTGCCACGAGCGGCGTCACGGCCTCGAGGATGGTCGCCTGCTGCACGGCAAGACGGTCGAGATCTTCGGGCGTCCGCCGCCAGCGGATCTCCGGATGTGCGCGGAGCGTTCCGAGCCCGCTGCACGGCGCGTCGACGAGAATGCGATCGAAGCGCGCTCCCGCGAGCGCGGCGTCGGCACGGCGGGCGTCGAGCGCGAGCGCCGCGACGTTGCCGAGGCGCAGTCGGGCGGCGTTCCGCGCGATCGCGCGGGCGCCGCGCCGGCGATGGTCGAGCGCGAGGACGAGCCCGCGGCCCTCCATGAGCTCCGCCGCGTACGCGCTCTTTCCGCCCGGCGCCGCGCACGCGTCGAGAACGCGCATTCCGGGGCGGGGATCGAGGAGACGGACCACGAGCTGCGACGCCTCTTCCTGCACGCTGAGCTCGCCGGTCGCCCATCCGGCGAGTCCATGGGGATCGACTGCCTGCACGCGCAGCGCATCCGGCCCGAATCGTCCGGGCTCGGCCACGATGCCCGCTGCGCCGAGGTGTTCGACGAGCGCGTCGCGATCGCCCGGCCGGGCGCGCAGCACGGTCGGCGCGGCCTCGTTGTCGGCGGCGAGGAGCGCGCGGGTCGCGTCGAGGCCGAACCGCCGCTGCCACCGCTCTACCAACCACGTCGGGTGCGACTCCGCGATCGCGAGGTGCTCGACCGGATCGCGCGCGGGATCCGGGAGGAAGGTCTCGAGGCGTCCGCGCTCGCGCACGGCCCGGCGGAGCACGGCGTTGACGAGTCCGCTCGCGGGGGGCGCGTGCCGCTTGGCCAGATCGACGCTCGTCGCGACGGCGGCGTGGTCCGGCACCCGATCCAAGAGAGTGATCTGGTGCAATCCGAGCCGGAGGATCGCGCGGACGCGCGGCTCGAGCGTCACGGGATCGCGGTTGGCGAGGTGCGCGAGCTGCCAGTCGAGCCGGCGCTGCCACGCGAGCGTTCCGTAGACGAGCCGGCTCGCGAACCCGCGGTCGCGGACCGTGAGCTTCGACGTGGCGAGCGCGCTGGCGAGCGTGACGTCCGCGTAGGCGCCGCCCTCTTCCACGCGGAGCAGCACCTCGAGCGCGAGCGCCCGCGCGGCGAGCGCGTCGCTCGGCGGGGGTGATGGCGCGCCGGTCACGTGCCGAAGCGCGCGCCGGCCGCGAGTCGCGCACCGGCCGCGAACGCGGGGGCGGGCATCGCCTTCCTGCCTTCGGCCTGTACGGTCATGAGATCGAGCGCCGCTCCCCCCGTCGCGACACGGACCGAATCGCCGCGCACCTCGATGCTCCCAGGTGGTCCGGCGACCGTCGCGTCGGCGACCCGCGCCGCGAGGACTTTCACGGTCCGGCCCTCGAGTGTCGTGAAGGCCGATGGCCAGGGCGTGTAGGCGCGAATGGTGCGCTCGATCGTGGCCGCGTCGGCCGTCCAGTCGATGCGTCCGTCGTCCTTTTCGAGCCGCGCCGCGTACGTGACGAGGTCAGGGTTCTGCGGAGTCGCCGTGAGGCCGTCCGCGCGGAGCGCCGCGAGCGCCTCGGCGAGCGCGTTCGCGCCGAGCGCCGCGAGATCCGTGGTCAACGACTCGGTCGTGTGCGCGCCGGTGATGGGGATGGATCGCTGGAGCAGGACGTCGCCCGCGTCCATTGCCTCGCTCATCAACATGATCGAAACCCCCGTCTCGGCGTCGCCGGCACGGATGGCCGCCGCGATCGGCGCCGCGCCGCGATGGCGGGGCAGGAGCGACGCGTGCACGTTCACCGGGGCGAGCGTCGGGAGGTCGAGCAACACGCGCGGCAGGATCTTTCCGTAGGCCGCGACGACGAGGACGTCCGGCTTCCATGTGGCGAGAGCCTGCTGCGTCTCGGGATCCTTCACGCTCGCCGGGCGCAGCAGCGGCACGCCGAGGTCGAACGCGACGGCCGAAACCGGCGACGGCTGCGACGCGAGCCCGCGTCCGCGCGGCCGATCCGGCTGCGACACGACGCCGATCAGCGTGGTGGCCCCTGCGAGCGCGCGGAGACTCGGCACCGCGAACGCCGGCGTGCCCATGAAGACCGAACGCAGCGGCCGGTCGGCCGCCCAAGTGAGCACGCGCGCCAGCGGCGGCGCTCCTAGATCACGACGCGACGCGGAGTCGGTTCGCGTCCTTCACGGTCCATCTTCTTCAAGCGCCGCTTGTAGAGGTCGCGCTTCAGGCGGCTCAGGCGATCGATGAAGAGCGTTCCGTTGAGATGATCGATCTCGTGCTGGAGGGCGACCGCGAGAAGGCCGGTGCCCTCGACCTCGATCTCTTTCTGGTCGACCGTCCAGGCCTTCACGAGCACGCGCTCGGCACGGAGCACCTCGGCTTGGTAGTCGCGGACCGAAAGGCAGCCCTCTTCCCACAACACCTCGCCCTCGGATTCCGCGATGACGGGGTTCACGAGCTTCAGGAGCTGCTTGCCTTTGTTCTCGTGATCGACGTCGAGGACGATGATCCGTTGCGAGAGGCCGATCTGGGGGGCGGCGAGCCCGACGCCCGGCGCCGCGTACATCGTCTCGACCATGTCTTCGAGGGTGGTGGCGACGACCCCGTCGATGTCGTCGACGTCGGTGGCGACCTCTTTCAGCACGGGCTCCGGATACGTGTAAATCCGCCGAATCACATGGGTTTCATAACATGCTGACTGGATCGACATCAACGACGAGACGGATCGTGCGAGCCGCGGACGCGGCCTTCCACGCGCGCTGCATGCTCCGGACGACGTCGTGGAGCGCGCGCGTGCGCTCCGAGCTCACGAGGATCTGCCAGCGGAAGCGGCCGCGGAGACGCTCGATCGGCGCTGGGGCGGGGCCGCGCAGCGCGACGCCGGTCGCGTGGCACGCGGCGCGGACGCCATCCGCGAGCGTTTCGGCGAAGCTCGCGGTGCGGGCGGCGTCCGGGCCTTCGAGCCGGAGGACCACGAGCCGGACGAACGGCGGATAGCCGACCTCGCGGCGCGCCTCGAGCTCAGGAGGCGCGAAGCTCGCGTAGTCGTGCGCGGCCGCGGCGACGAGACTGTGATGCGTCGGCCGATAGGTCTGCACGATCACGCGTCCCGGGCGCTCGCCGCGTCCGGCCCGTCCCGCGACCTGCGTCAGCAGCTGGAAGGCGCGTTCCGCCGCCCGGAAGTCCGGCATGCTGAGCGCCACGTCGGCCTGGAGCACGCCGACGAGCGTCACGCCCGGAACGTCGTGGCCCTTCGCGACCATCTGCGTGCCGATCAGCACGTCGAGCGCGCCGCGGGCCCAGGCGTCCAGGATGCGGCGATGGGCTCCCTGCCGCGTCGTCGTGTCGCGATCGAGGCGTCCGACGCGCGCGCTCGGGAAGAGGCGTGCGATCTCCGCCTCGACGCGCTCGGTGCCGAGGCCGAGCGCCGCGAGCGCGCCGCGCCCGCAGGCGCCGCAGGTGACGTCGCGGGCCGCGCGCGCATAGCCGCAGTGATGACAGAGGAGCGCGGCGCGCCGGCGGTGGAAGGTGAGGCTCACGCTGCACGACGGACACCCGGCCGGCTCGCCGCAAACGAGACAGTGGAGCGCGCTCGCGAAGCCGCGGCGATTGAGGAAGAGCAGGGTCTGTTCACCGCGCTCGAGCGTCGCCTGGATCGCCGCGAGCAACGCCGGCGAGAAGAGCGGCGCGTCCGGCTCCGTGACGGCGCCGGCCGCGGTCGGACGGGGTGGAGAGGCTTCGTCGACGGGCACACGCGTCGGCCGGCCGGCGTCGCTTCGGAGATCGACGATCGTCACCTCCGGGAGCGGCCGACCATGCACGCGCTCTTCGAGTGTCAGTAGTCGGTATTTCCCGGCGAGCGCTTGTTGATGGCTCTCGATCGATGGCGTCGCCGAGCCCAACAGCGCCGGAACGCCGGCCAGCTGCGCGCGCACGATCGCGAGGTCGCGGCCGTGGTAGCGGAGCCCCTCGTCCTGCTTGTAGGCGGGGTCGTGCTCCTCGTCGACGACGAGGAGGCCGAGATCCACGAGCGGCGCGAACACCGCCGAGCGCGTGCCGACGACGACGCGGGCCTCGCCGCGCGCGACCCGCCGCCACTCGTCCCAACGTTGTCCGGGAGCGAGGCCGCTATGGAGCACCGCGACCTCCGCCCCGAACCGTTCCTGCGCCCGCGTGACGAGCTGATGGGTGAGGGCGATCTCCGGCACCAGAAGAAGCGCCGAGCGTCCGGCCGCGCGCGCTCGCGCCGCGAGGCGGAGATAGACCTCCGTCTTGCCGCTGCCGGTCACCCCGTGCAGCAGGTGCACCTGGAACGCATCCATGCCGACCGCTGCGACCGCCGCGGCCTGCGCCGCGGTGAGCTCCGGTTCGGGCGTCGCGGCGGCGGCGGCGCCGGTCGTTCGGTAGCGTTCGATCTGCTCGCGGCGGAGCACGCCGCGCGCGACGAGCGCGGACGCGGCCGTGCGGCCGGCGGGGTTCAGCTCGGCGGCGTCGAGCCCGCCGCCCGGCGCCGAGCGTACGCGTTCATAGCACGCGAGGCGGCGGGGAGCGCGGCGTCCGAGCGCGGCGCGTTCCTCGTCGTCGAGCGCGCGCGCGATCCGGAGCACGGTCGCGTAGCGCGTGGTGACGGGCGGACCCTGGCGCACGTCCTCGTCGACGAGCACGCCGCGGGCAAGGAGAGCGCGGATCGCCCGCGCCGCGTTGGTGCGCGGGGGTTCCGCACCCGGCGGAATGAGTGGACGATCCGACTCCGGTAGCGTGACGGTGCGCGCGAGCGCGGTCATCGTGATCACGCCGGCGGCGCGGACGGTGTCGACGATCGCGGTTTCGATCGGACCCTTCGGCGCGGGGCCGCCGTCCGCCACCCGCACGGCACGGCCGGTGCGGGCGCGGAGGCCGCCCGGCAACGCCGCGGCGAGCACGTCGGCGAGGCCCGCGAGGTAGTAGCGCGCCGACCAGCGCGCGAGCTCCAGGACGTCCGGGCTCACGATCACCTCGCGGTCGAGCAGCTCGCCGAGCGCGCGCACGCGTTTCAGATCGGCGGGGGGAGCGTCGCGGAGCGCGAGCACGATCCCGGTTTCGTGGCGGGTGCCGAGCGGTGCCACGACGCGCATTCCCGGTCGCACCCGGCCGCGCATGGCCGGCGGGATCGCGTAGGTGAGGCCGTCTCGCCCCGGCAGCGCCCGAAGCAACGCGACCTCGGCGTATCCGCCCCCCACGCCGCCGTCGGATCCGGCGCGCTCTCGATCCCGCCCTCCGTCGGCCGACACGGCTGGCTTATCCGGCCCTCGCTCTCACCTGTCAAAGCAACTGGTGGCATCCCGATGACACCGTCAGTCCTGCCACTCCCAGTTGCGTGCGCCGATGCCTGCGGGGTCGCGTAACTACGCGCCACCTCGGACCAGACACCCTTCGGAGCGCGGGAGCACTTCTTGCTCGATGCGCGTTGGGGGATTGCCCATGTTGCACGTCCGAAAACGCCTTCGCAGTGAAGCGGGACTGACGCTCATCGAGGTGCTGGTCGCTTGCAGCCTCATGGGCATCGTCAGTGCGATCGCCGCGACCAATTTCACGGCCATGCGGCCGGCCTTCGAGACGCGTGGCGCCGCGCTCCTCGTCGCCGGTGATCTCAATCAGGCGCGCATGGCGGCGATCCAGGAAGCGCGCGTCTACGAGTACGTGCCGATCGCCGGCGGATACCGCATCCAACGCGACGACGGCGCCGGCGGACGTCAAACCGTGAAGCAGCGCGTGCTCGGCACCGAGTACCCCCACGTGACGTTCGGGCACACCGGTATCACGCAGGATCCGTACACCGCTGCCATCGGCGCGGCCGCCCCCGCGGCGACGATCACCTTCCACTCGAACGGCACCGTGCAGAACCCCGCGAGCGTCTATCTCGAGGCGAACGTCGGCGACGAGTTGTCGCAGCACGCCGTGACCTTGAGCGGTGCGGGACGCGTCCGCGTCTGGAAGCGAGGAGCGAGCGGATGGAGCTGATGGCGAACCCGCTGCGCAACGAGGGCGGCTTCACCCTGATGGAAGTGCTCGTCGCAACGACGATCGCCGCCGTCGGCTTCCTCGGCCTCGCCGCGACGCACGTCACGTCGTTGCGGGCGACCGCCGTCGGGCGGAACGTGAGCATCGCGACCACGGTGGCCGCGGAAGCGATCGAGACGATGCGCAGGCTGCCCTACGCCGAGATCGCGTCGGCCGATGCGGCGACCGTCACGCGCGGAGAGCTCGCCTTCACGCGGTCCGCGGTCGTGGCCGCCGTCGGCACCTCCTCGAAGAAGGTGACGATGCGCGTCGACTGGACGGATCAGTTCGGGACGCACGCCCCGGGCGTGCAGCTCATCACGGTGATCGGCCAATGAACCGGCGCGGGTTCACGCTCGTGGAGCTTCTCGCCGCGATCGGCGTCACTGGGATCGCGCTCGCCATGCTCGCGAGCGGCGTTCGGAGCCAGGGGTCGAGCGCGATGTTCCAGATGAGCACGGCGGACATGCAGCAGAACGTGCGCGGCGCGCTCGAGGTTTTCCGACGGGAAGTGCGGATGGCCGGGTACGGCATGTCGTCCGTGCCGTCGGCGGTGCTGCCGATCCTCACCACGCCGGCTCCCGCGGCGGGCGAGCTCTTCCGCGTCAATCTCTTCGGCAACTTCAATTTCGTCCGGAGCCGCGTGGTCGATGCGGGCGTCGCCTCGGGCGGCGGGACGGTCCTGCTCACGCCGTCCGGGCCCGCCGGCGCGTGCCTGCCCGGATCGCCCGCGAAAACGTTCACCGTCGGTCAGCGCGTCTCCATCGACTCCGCCTTGCGCGGCATCGCCGACGTCTACGAGGTGACGGCGTACAGCGCGGTCAATTGCAGCATCACCGTCACGCCGAACCTCGTCGCCGCGTACGACGGCGGCTCGTCCGTGAACGAGATCCAGGAGATCACGTATCGGCTCGACGCCAACAACGTGCTGTTCCGCGAGGACGTCGTCATCGCGGACCAGATCGACCTCTTGGAGATGAGTTTCATCCTCGAAGACGGGACGGAGGTCGCGAACCCGAGCGCGGTGCTGCCGCAGCTCCGGTCGGCGGGCATCACGCTCCGCTCCGAAACCACAGAGCACGACGGGCTCACGCCGCAGGCGGAGCTCCAGAGCGAGGTCCGCATCCGCAACCTCGATCTCGTCCGCTCCCCAATGATCGAGAGCCCATGAAGACCCTCACGAACCAACGCGGTATCGCGCTCCTCACGGTCCTCGGCCTCCTGTCGATGCTGCTCGTGCTGGCATCGCTGGCCGCCGGCAGCTCGCGCATGGAGGCGGCGCTCTCCGGCGTCGGAAAGGAGAGCGCGCGTGCCTTCGCCGCCGCGGAGGCGGGCCTCGCCTATGCCATCGGCGACGTCGACAACTTCGTGTCGGCGAACTCGCTGGATCTCACGTGCGTCACGCCGACCACCGTCTGTCTGACTCCTCCGTGCTTTCGCACGACGGACCTCACGGCGGCCGGCGTGTTCACCACCCCGAAGACGACGGGGGACGTGAAGGTGTGCTTCGATCGCGAGGGCCCGCCGCCGACGAGCATCAAAGTCAGCGCGCTCCGTTTCCGCGCCTTCCACTTCGACCTCGACGCACGCGGCAACAAGGCGACCGCGAACGCGCCCGCGTTGCTTCAAATGGAGGCTGCTCGGCTTGGCCCGCGATCGTAGCGGGCATGACGACGGAAAGAGTGTGACCATGCGACGGCTCATGAAACGCACGTACGGTTCCGCGGCGGCGCTGCTCGGCGCCGCCCTTCTCGTCGCGGCATCCGCGGCACAGGCGGGCAGCGATCTCGACGTCTTCATCGCCGGTCAGAGCGTCCAGCCGAACGTCCTGATCCTGTTCGACAACTCAGGCAGCATGAGCGACGGCATCCCGTACGACGCGGGCTACACCTACGAGGGCAGCGCGACACCCGGGACCATCTACGACCGGTGCAAGGTCTTCAACACGAACTGCACGTGCAAGACGACGCAGACCAGCTGGAAGGTGACGACCGCGTGTGGCTTCGTCGACGCCAACAACGACGGCCAGGACGACCGCGCGCCGTCCTACAAGAAGATCGGCAATCGCCGGAACTTCGACGCGCTGCCGAACCCGCCGAAGATGCAGGTCGCGCAGTCGGTGATCGACGGTCTTCTTCAGGACCCCGCCAACGCGCAGGTGCGCTTCGGCCTCATGGTGCTGAACGGCAACTACCTGCCGAGCGACTACACGAGCTCGTCGCAGACCTCGAGCTATCACAACGACAAGACCATTCTGAAGGCGCAGATCGGCACCGATCACACGACACTCCGTGGAATCGTCGACAATCTCACCGCCAGCGGCGGCACGCCGCTCGCGCCACGTTTGATCGCGGCCGCCCGCTACTACAAGCACGACGGGTACTTCACGAGCGTCACCGACCCCGTGCAGTATCTCTGTCAGCGGAACTACGTCGTGCTGATGACCGACGGACGCCCGCAGGTCGACGGCGTCGCGTTCGGCAATTGCGGGTCGGGCTTCAGCAACCCGTACTGCGGCTCCAACGCGAGCGGCTCGTTCAACTACATCGAGTCGTGGCTCGGGACGCCGTACGACAAGGACAACGACGGTCGCGATCCGGACCCCGGTCACTTCACCACGCCCGCGGGGTGCACGGCCGGCTCCTCGCCGGACGAGGAGCCGTGCGAGTACCACAACGGCGGATCGGACTACCTCGACGACATCTCCAAGGTGATGCTCGACTCGGACCTGCGGCCGTCGATGGACGGCCAGCAGGCGCTCATCACGTACACGATCGGCTTCACCGTCGGAAACAGCCTCCTCCAACGCACGGCCGCTCACGGGGGCGGCACGTACTCCACGGCGAACAACGCCGACGAGCTCGCCGACGCGTTCCGCGCGACCCTCAACTCGATCGTGAGCGAGACCGAGTCGTTCGTGGCCCCCGTCGTGCCCGTGAGTCAGACGACGCGTACGCAGAGCGGCGACCGCCTCTACATCGCCCTCTTCCGCCCGCGTGACGGCGCGCTGCGCTGGCCCGGCAACTTGAAGAAGTACCAGGTCTCCGCCGACGGACAGATGCTCGACGCCGCCGGCGCGGCCGCGACCAACGCCGACGGCGAGATTCTGCCCGGCGCGCGATCGTACTGGGACACGGCGGCGTCGGGATCGGCGGTGAGCAAGGGCGGCGTCGGCGAGCTCCTCCTCAATCGCACGACGGCGCGGAACATCTACACCAACACCACGACGACGATTCCGGCGGGCGGCCTTGCGATCACCGGCAGCACGCACGCCTTCACCACCGCCAACACGGACCTCACGCAGGCGATGCTCGGCGCCGCGTCCGCCACCGAGCGCACCGAGATCATCAACTACATCCACGGGATCGACGTGTACGACGACGACGAGGACTCGAACGTGACCGAGAAGCGGGCGTGGATTCTCGGCGATACGATCCACTCCGTCCCCCTCGTGGTGAACTACTCCGCGACGGACGCCATGATCCTGGTCGGCGCGAACGACGGCATGCTGCACGCGTTCGACGACACGACCGGCGCGGAGCTCTGGGCGTACGTGCCGGACGAGCTCCTGTCGCGCCTGAAGCTCCTGACGCCCGGCGCGAGCGGGTCGCATCAGTTCTTCGTCGACTCGTCGCCGAAGCTCCTCCAGACGGCGACGCAGAAGATCGTCGTGTTCGGCTTCGGCCGCGGCGGCCGCGCGTATTACGGGATCGATGTGACCAGCAAGACGGCGCCGAAGCTCCTGTGGAAGGTCACCGACACGACGAGCACCGGCGGGGGCGACTTCAGCGAGCTCGGGCAGGGCTGGTCGGAGCCGGCGTTCATCAAGACGAGCGGCGGCGACGACGCGTTCCTGATCGGCGGCGGGTACGATCCGTACTTCGACGACCCCAGCAACACGAGCGCGAACGCTTCGGGCTATGGTCGCGCCATCTTCGCCATCAACGCGGTCAGCGGGGCGTTGATCTCGAAGATCAAGCCGAGCGGGATGGACTACGCCATCCCGAGCAACGTCGCGGCGCTCGACTTCAATGCCGACGGCAAGCTCGACCGTGCCTACGTCGGCGACATGGGCGGCAACATGTGGCGCATCGACAGCACGCTCGCCGCGACCAAGCTCTTCAGCTCGGGCGGCAATCGCAAGATCTACTATGCGCCCGACGTCGTGCGCGATCGCGGCTTCCTGTCGGTCTTCTTCGGCACGGGCGACCGCAGCAATCCGCTCGAGACGTCGGTCGTCGACCGCATGTACGGCATCAAGGACGACGGGACGTCGAACCTCGACGAGTCCAATCTCGTCGACGTCACCACGCGCGTGGAGCAGAACGGCTCCAGCGGAGAGGTGACGTTGAAAGCCGACCTCGCGGCGAAGAAGGGCTGGTTCGTGATGTTGAACCAGCGGCCCGGCGAGAAGATCCTGGCGTCGCCGTCGGCGTTCTTCAGCGTGTTCTTCTCGAGCTTCGTGCCCCTCGCCGGCGTCTGCAACGCGGGTGGCGACGCCCGCGTCTACGAGCTCAACTACGAGACCGGAGGCATCCCCGACAGCAAGGCGGAAGATCCCGACGGTGACGGACCGGAGGTCGCGCCGACCGTCGCCCGCGACGACCGTTTCATCGTCATCGGCAAGAGCATCCCGACAGAGCTCACGGTCACGATCCAGCGGACCGGGTCGAGCGGCTTCGTCGCGTCGAGCGGCAACGTCGATCGCCTGCCGTTGCCGGAGCTGCCAAACAACGTGACGCCGCTCACGTGGCGAGAATGCTCGACCGGCGTGCCGTGTCGATGAGGAGGAGGCGGATCATGGAACGAGTCGGAATCAAGCACATAGCCGCGGCCATGCTCGCCGCCATGACGCTTGCCGCGACGGCCGCGTGGGCGGCGGTCGGGGGCGTCGTGACGGCCGTGTCGACGCGGTCGATCACGGTCTCGGGCGCGGCATACGAGCTGCACGAGGACACGAGCTTCCAGGACGCGACCGGACGCCCGATCTCCTTCGGCGAGGTGCGTCCAGGCATCGCGGTCGAGCTCGAGTTCGACGAGGACGGCCGCTTGGTCGTGCTCCGCGCCTCCGTCGTGCGCTGACGCCCAGGCGCACACTTGTGACGGGGTGTCACCGCGTCGTCGATTCGCCGGCGGCAGGTGAGATATTTCTCTGGAAGTTCGAGGCCGATAGTCCGCGGCCTCCCGGCGTGACTCTTGCAAATCATTTGCTCTGCGAGTGCCGGAACCCATGCGCCACCAGAGCCCCTCACGGCGGACCCGCTGCGCCCACTCCGAGCAGGGATATTCCCTCATGGAGGTTCTCGTCGCGTGCGGCATCGCGGGCGCCGTCATGGGCGCGGCCGCGCCGCGCTTGCCCTCGATGTTGTCCTCCTTCTCGCTGCGAAACTCGACGTTTCAGATCGCAAACGATCTGCGTCTCGCGCGCCAGCGGGCCATCGCCACGAACGGCAGAGGCCGCATCGTCTTCGCCAACAACGGCAACTACCAGATCCGGCGTGAAAGCCCGCCCGGCAGCGGCACGTTCGTCGACGACGGCGGCGTCCGCTCGGTTCCGGCCGGGACGACCGTCACGCCGAACCCCGTCGACCCGACCTTCGACTCGCGCGGCCTCGTGACCGCGCCCTACACGATCACCATCGCCAATGGCTCCACGACCAAAACCATCACCGTCACCGCGATCGGCCGTGTCCAGGTCGACTGAACGCGTCGCCGTGCGCCGGCTGATCGCCGGCCAGCAGGGCTTCAGTCTGATCGAGGCCCTCGTCGCGGCCTCCTTGCTCGGCATCATCGCGATGGGATTCGCGGTCGGCGCCGACCGGGCGGTGCGCTTCAACGTCTACAGCCGCTCCGTCACGGCCGCGACGACGCTCGCGCAGGCGAAGGTGGAGGAGCTCGCGAGCAAGGTTTCGACCGATGCGCAGCTGACCGCCGGTCCGCATTCCGACGCGGCGAACCCGCTCACGGCCGAGGGCACGGCCGGGGGCATCTACACGCGGACGTGGTCCGTCACCGACAACCTGCCCGTGGCGGGCCTCAAGACGGTACAGGTGACCATCAGCTGGTCGCTCTATGCGCAGCCCCACACGATCAATCTCGTCATGGTGAAATCGTGATGACGCGCGATGCCCGCGGCTTCACGCTGATGGAGATGCTGGCGGGCATGGCCGTCGCCATGGTCGTCGGCGCCGGTGCGGTGACGTTCGTGCGGGCGCAGTCGGTCGCGATCCAGACGCAGATGGCGCAAACGGACGTGAACGACGAGGCGCGAGCCATCGTCGAGCTGATGGCGCGCGAGATCCGGCTCGCGGGGTACAACCCACGCTGCATCCTGACGCCCCCGCCCGTCGCGGCGCTCGTGGTCGCGGAGCCGCAGCGTCTCCAGATCCAGGCCGACCTGAACGAGAGCGGTACGCTCGACGCCGGTGCGGTCGATTCCGAGGACGTCACCTACGAGTACGTCGCGGGCGAGCAGAAGCTCCAGCGCGTGGTCGGCGGCGTCGCGACCGACCTTGCGACGGGTGTCCCCGCGGCGAACTTCGCGCTCCGGTACTACCAGTCGAGCGGCGTCGAGATCGTCGGCTCGGGAGCGGGCGGAGCGCTCACCGCGGCGGAGCGGGCGGCGGTCTACTCCGTCTCGATCAAGTTCCAGCCGACGAAGGCCGCCGACCCGCGTGTCGCGTTGGACGCGCGCGCCGACCTCTGGACCAACGTGCTGCTGCGGAACCGCTACTACCCCTGCGCGTGAGGCCGACCATGAGCGCCACCGACCCCATCCGGAACGAACGCGGCATCGCGATGGCGATATGCATCTTCGTGCTCGCGGCGCTTTCCGGCATGACGGTCGCCGCGCTCAGCATGAGCCACTCCGACATCACGACGTCGCGGAACTACCGGAGCGCGTCGCAGGGTCTCGCGGCCGCGGAGGCGGGCATCGCGCACGCGGTGCAGATCATCAACCAAGTGGGTGTGATCGACCTGCACGCGGACGTCGTGAACGTCTGGACCGGGGGCATGGCTCCGTTCGGCGCGAACCCGAACCCGATGCAGCAGAAGGCGTCCTACGCCTACAGCGTGTCGATCGCGACCGACCCGTACCATCCCGGCGACGTCAAGCGCGGCGTGATGACGTCGACCGGCACCGGCAGCGACGACGCGCGCCGGCAGGTGAAGGCGTTCGTCATCAAGAGCGACATCCCGAACGCGCCGCCCGGCGCGATCTACCTCGCGACCGACAACAACACGAACGCGACGTTCAACGGCAACAACTTCGGCGTGAACGGCAACGACATGAACTACACGAATGGCCAGCCGGGGACGGCCGCCCCGGTGCCGGGCATCTCGACGCGCACGGAGACGAACGCGCAGGAGACGCGGAACAGCCTCAGCAACCAGCAGAAGAACAACGTGCTGGGGCAGGGCTTCATCCCCGGAAATCCGGCGACGCCGAGCGTGTCGGCGACCAACGGCCCGAGCTCGGTGCAGATCAACCAGCTGATCGCCGATCTCCTCGCCCGCCCGGGACTCGTGACCAACAGCTCGAGTCACATCAACGGCAACCAGACGTTCGGGACGGAGGCGGCGCCGCAGATCACCTACCTCAACAACGGCGGCGGCGTGACCTTCGGCAACGGCAACGTCTCCGGCTACGGCATCCTCATCGTCGAGAACTCCCTCACGCTGAACGGCAACCTCGACTTCAAGGGCCTCATCATCGTGCGCGGCACGACGCACGTGACCGAGGTCACCGGCAGCGCGATGGTGTGGGGATCGATCTGGACGACCGACTTCAACTTGACCGTCGGTGGCCACGCCGACGTGCAGTACAGCAGCCAGGCGCTCGCCATCGCGAACCAAGCCGGCGGCGGCGGGGCATTGCCCGCGCCGGTGAAGATCTACTCCTGGCGCGACGTGTATTGATCCGTCGCCCGCGGCGGTTCGATCGGAAGGCGCTTCAATTCGCGACGCGCAGCTTCTTCATCGTCGCGACGCGTTCCTCGTTGATCTTCTCGATCTTCTTCTCGAGCTTCTCGATCGTCTCTTTGGGCTGACCCTGGGTGCGCGCGATGCTGAGCTGGCGGTGCGTTTGCATCGAAAGCGCGTCGAGACGCTCCATCTTCGTCAGCGAGTCTTCTCCGCGGACGGTCGGGACGTTCTCGTCGACGACCATCGGCGGGTACTGCTGTGCGACGACGGCGGGGATGCCCGCCACGACGGTCCATGCGAGCATGGCCACGACGCTGAGCGCCATTCGGGTACGCATGCCTCCTTCTCGACCCTCGGCGCGCCGATCTTGAGCCGCGTCAAAAACTCGTCGCCCTGTCACGGGATCGTGCACAAATCTGTCCCGGCGGGCCCGAAAAAGTCCTTGCGCCCTGCGCGGGTCGCGCGTTTCCCCGGCGCTGCGGAGCGGCACCGCGCTTGCTTTCGGTTTCCAGCCCCTCCTTTCCGCGCGGGACGAGGCCCGATCCGCATGGTGCGGACCGGGCCTCTCCCGAGTGATCCGAGGGGAGCCAAGATCAGGGGGGTCGTCACGATGGCGAATTGGAAGAGCGTACGGGTGAGCTGCAATGGCTAACCCCCTCGACAAGGTCACCGGGATCTTCAAGCGCTCGCTCGGGGGCCTGATGCCGCGGAATCGCGGCGGCGCCTTCCTCGCGCTCGACATCGGCTCGAGCTGCGTGAAGCTCGTCGAGACCGACGGCAACCTCGGCAGCATACGGATCACGGCCGCGGGCATCGCGCCGCTCCCGCCGACCGCCGTGCAGAACAATCTCATTCAGGACCCGTCCGCCGTCGCGTCGACCATCCGCGACCTCGTGCGCCAGACGGGCGCCCGCTCGACGGAGGTGATCACCGCGGTCCCCGGACCGGCGGTCATGATCAAGAAGCTGCACCTCCGCGCCGAGGACGAGCCGAATCTCGAGAACCACGTGATGCTGGAGGCCGGGAACGCGATCCCCGAGAGCCTCGACAACGTCACGATCGACTACCAGATCGCCAACTACACCGAGAACGGCGAGATCGAGGTCGTGCTCGTCGCGGTGAAGAAAGACATCCTCAACAGCTACACGTCGGTCATCCGCGACGCCGGGTTGAACCCGCAGATCGTGGACGTCGACTACTTCGCGCTCGAGAACATGTTCGAGCTCAACTACTCGGTCGACGAGGGCCAGGTGGTCGGGCTCGTGAACATCGGCGCCCGCTACTGCTCGATCAACATCCTGCGCGGCGGCCGCTCGTCGTTCACGGGCGACATTCCCGTCGGCGGCGCGGAGTTCACCGACGTCCTGATGCGGAACCTCGGCGTGTCGGCCGCGGAGGCCGATCTGTTGAAGGCAGGCGGCACCGTCCGCGACTTCCAGAAGGAGCAGGTCGAGGCGGCGCTCGCACCGGGCGTGCAGTTCCTGGTCGAGGAGATCCATCGCGCGCTCAGCTTCTACTGGCGCTCGGACGCGGAAGATCCGCTCGCGGCGGTCTACCTGTCGGGCGGCACCGCCCGGACGGAAGGCCTGACGCGCGTCCTCGGCGAGCGGTTGGAAACGCCGGTCGAGCTCGTGAAGCCGCTCGAGCGGGTCACCATCGCCGGCAACGTCGATCCCAACTTCGCCCGCGAGAA
This sequence comes from Thermodesulfobacteriota bacterium, assembly GCA_036781285.1. Classification (GTDB taxonomy): domain Bacteria; phylum Desulfobacterota; class Binatia; order UTPRO1; family UTPRO1; genus UTPRO1. Next base: position 21,065 of record DAIQBH010000011.1, read on the forward strand.
CGCGTCGTCGCTGGCCGTCACCGTCGGGCTCGCCGCCCGCCGCCCGGGAGACAAGTCGTGATTCGCGTCAATCTCCTCCCCGTTCGGGAGGTCGAGCGGGAAGCCGGTCGCCGGCAGGAGACCCGGCTCGTGTTCCTCGGGGTCGCGCTCGTCGCGGTCATGCTGGCGGGCATCGAGGTCGGGAGCCGCATGCAGCTCGGCCCCCTCAAGAAGGAATACGCGAAGCTCCAGTCCGACATCGTCGCCCTCGACAAGAAGTCGGCCGAGCTCGCGCAGCTCGAGACCGAGAAGAAGGACCTCGAGGAGAAGCTCAAGACCATCGCCACGCTCGAAGCGAAGAAGGTCGGTCCGGTGAACGTGCTGAGCGATCTCAGTGACGCCGCGCCGGAGCAGGTCTGGCTGCTCGAGTTCAAGGAGAGCGGTGGCCTCGCGACCATCACCGGTCTCGGCCTCGACGACCAGACGATCGCCAACTTCATGCGCAATCTCGACGGCTCGCCCTATTTCGACGGCGTCGATCTCGTGGAGACCGCGCAGTCGGAGCAGGACGGCGTCCAGCTCAAGCGCTTCGTCGTGAACGCGCGCCTCAGCTACTCGGGCAAGGCTCTCGGAGCGGCTCCGCGCAACCTCAAGTTCCCCGAGCCGTCCAACAAGGGCAACAAGCGCAAGGATCAGCGTAAGGGCGGCCGGGCGTAGCGCCGGGCGCTCGTCGCAGGAGAATCCATGAACGACCTTCTCGAACGCTTCTTCGAGCTCGAAAACCGGCAGCGCCTGATGGTGTCCGCCGCGGCGATCGTGCTCGTGTTCGGCGTCTACTGGTACTTCGTGTACTCGGGGCGCCGCGCCGAGACGCTGTCGGTGACCGCGAAGATCACCGACCTTCGCCAGCAGCGCGACGCGAAGCAGAAGCTCGTCGCCAACATCGGCAAGCTCCAGGAGACCGTCCGCGAGCTCGGCGCCCAGGTGAAGCAGGCCGAGGCCCAGCTCCCCGACTCGAAGGAGATCCCGGATCTCCTGAGCAGCATCTCGTCCGCCGGACGCGACTCGGGTCTCGAGGTGATCTCGTTCCGCCAGCGCCAGGAGCAGCTCAAGGACTTCTACGCCGAGGTGCCGGTCGACGTGACGGTGCGCGGCAACTACCACGAGGTCGCGACCTTCTTCGATCGCGTCGGGCAGCTCGACCGCATCGTGAACGTCGGTGACATCGTGATGCAGACCCCCAAGCGCGAGGGGGACGAGATGATCGTCGACACCCTCTGCTCGGCGACGACCTTCCGCTTCCTCGACGAGAACGAGCGCGCCGAGATCGCGAAGGAAAAAGCCGCCAAAGCCAAGGAAAACAAGAAGAAATAGGTGAGGTCCGTCATGCGAGGGGCACGAACGACAACGGTTGCGGCAGTCGCGGCGCTGGCAGTGGCGCTCGCCGGTCGACCGGATCCGCTCTCTGCGGAGCCGAGCGGCGGTATGGGGAGCGGACCCGCTGCGGCGATCGCGAAGGCTCGGGCGGCCGCCGACAAGGCCGACGATCGCGCGCGCGAGAGCGACGCCGAGGCCGACACCGCGCTCGACGGCGACGTCGCCGCCAAGCGGCCCGCGAAGGGTCGCGCCGCGGACGAGGCCACAGCCCGTAGCGTCGCCGACGAGACGACGCCCCAAGATCAGGCATCAGGAGCGGCAGAATCGACACCGCCGCAACGCACCTACGACGTCGCCGCGCATCGCGATCCATTTCAGGCGCCGCGTCTCGGTGGGACGGCGAATGCTCGTACGCCCCTCGAGAACTACCAACTCGGGCAGCTGAAGCTCGTGGGGGTTGTCGCGCAATCCGCCGAAGGATATCGCGCGATGGTGGAAGATTCCGCAGGACTAGGCTACATCATCACGACCGGGACACCCATCGGGTCGAGTGGCGGGGTGGTGCGCAGCATCGAACCTAGACGCGTAGTCATCGAGGAGAGCACCCGCGACTTCTACGGCGACGTCAAAGCCAAAGAAGTCGTGATGGAGCTGCCTCAGGAGGATCGATCGCCATGAGGATGCAGGAGCAGGGTTCGGGAGCGGTGGTGGTGAAGGTGGTTGGTGTCCTGCTCCTCGGTATCTTGGGATGCACACGGACGCTCGAAGGTACGCCGCACGCGTCGAAGCAGGCGCAGGCGGCGGCGGTCGACACGGCACGAGCCGCGGTGACCGAGCAACCCGTGGCCGCGGCACCGGCGGCACCTTCCGCTGACATTGCGCCGATCGCCGCCGCGCCCATCGAGACGCCGGCCGAGCCGACGCTGCGCGTGCACGAGATCCGTCTCGTGGAACGCGACGCGCGGACCGCGCTCGTCGTCCGACTGTCACGACCCATCGACGGCGTCACGCACTTCACGCTCGCGGGACCGAATCGCGTCGTCCTCGACGTCGCGGGTGTCCTTCCCGACGAGAAGCTCAATCGGACCTTCGCGGTCGACGAGCGCGGCGTCGCTCGCGTCCGGGTCGGTGCGCACGAAGGCAAGCTCCGGCTGGTGACCGACATCCAGGGTCGGATCCCGAGCTACGAGGTCTCGAGCAGCGACCGCGAGGTCGTGATTCTCCTCGACGCGAGCCGAGGTCCGATCGATCAGACCGTTTTCCTCGCGCCGGGCATCGCGCCGTCCCTCGATGTCCCGGTCGCGGTCGCGGCCGCCGCTCCGGAAGCGCCCGCCGCAGTCGAGCCGGTTCCGGCGCCCGCCGAGGCCGCTCCGATTGCCACGGCGCCTGTCGCCGAGCCCGCGCCGGAACCCGTGGTCGCCGAAACGACGGCTCCCGAGCTCACCGGCATCGACGCCGAGGCGCTCGCGGCACTCGAGCAGAGCATCGACGAGAACGACTCGGCCGTGATGGCGGCTCACGCGTCCGGCAAGAGCCGGGGCGCGAAGCGCTCCGTGGCGAGCATTCCGGGCGGTACGATCGAGGCGCTTCCGTCGTCGCCCCGCGAATACACCGGCCAGCGCATCTCGCTCGATTTCAAGGACGCCGACATCCAGAACGTCCTTCGCATCCTCGCCGACGTGAGCGGTCTCAACATCATCACGACCGACGACGTGCAGGGAAAGATCACCATGCGCCTCGTCGAGGTGCCGTGGGACCAGGCGCTCGACGCGATCCTCAAGGCCCGCGGCCTCGACATGGTGCGCGACGGCAACATCATCCGCGTCTCGACCGTCGAGAAGCTGAAGGACGAGCGTGAAGCCCTCCGCGCCGCCAACGAGGCGCAAGCCCAGGCCGAGCCGCTCAGGGTCCGCTACATCAAGGTCAACTACGCCAAGGCCGACGAGAAGTTCGTCAAGAAGATCCAGGAGATCCTGACCGAGCGCGGCAGCGCGACCTGGGACGAGCGCACCAACACCATCGTCGTCCGCGACATCGACAAGGGCATCGCCGACGCCGAGGAGCTGATCTCGCACTTCGACACCCAGACCCCGCAGATCCTGATCGAGGCGAGCATCGTCGAGGCGACCGAAGCCTTCGCGCGCGACCTCGGCGTGCAGTGGGGCTACTCGTTCAAAGCGAGCCCCGAGACCGGCAACGCGCCGGGCGTGAACTTCCCCGGCCGCATCGCGACGGGCGGTGGGACCCAGAGCGGTCTCGTCGGCCAGGTCGGGCCGAACGGCGCGGCGCGCCCGATTCCCTTCATCGCCGATTTCCCGGCGACGAACATCGTTCCCGGTGCCGGCTCGGCCTTCGACCTGATCCTCGGATCACTCGATGGCTCGAAGTCGCTCGCGGCTCGGCTTTCCGCCCTCGAGCGCGAAGGCAAGGGTAAGGTCATCTCGCGACCCCGCGTGGTGACGCTCAACAACCAGGCTGCCAAGATCGAAAGCCTCGAAATCCTCCGTGTGAAGCTGCCGAGCACGGGCACCGTGATCAGCACCGGTGCCGGTGGCGTGGCGGGCGCGTCGCAGGCCGCGACGGAGCAGATCAAGACCGGCATCACGCTCACGGTGACGCCGCAGCTCTCGTCGGACGGGTTCGTGTTCCTCGACGTCTACGCGAAGTCGAGCGCGCTCCAGCCGGTCGGCCAGAGCTCGGCGCCCTCGCCGGACGAAATCCCCAACGAGATCAGCCGTGAAGCCGAATCGCACGTGTTGATCAAGGACGGCGAGACGTTCGTCCTGGGCGGGGTCTTCCGCAACACGCTCAACAACGACGAGCGCGGCATCCCGTATCTCCGATCCATCCCGGTGCTCGGATGGGCGTTCAAGAACACCGTGACGCTCGACAACCGCCAAGAGCTCCTCGTCTTCATCACGCCCCGGTCGGTTCGCGTGCGTGGTACCGAAGATCTCGCCAGCCTCCCGTCCGCCGAAGTCTTGTGGCAGGATCGGAACAATCCCTGAGACGCGCGGCATGATCGTGCCCGCCGTGCGTCGCGCCCCACCCCGCGGCGCTGCTCCCGGAGTGACTACGAGTGCTACGCTTTCTTACCGCCGGTGAATCCCATGGTCCGTGCCTCACAGCCATCGTCGAAGGCTGTCCGGCGGGGTTCGCGATCGACATCGACGCCGTGAACGTGGACATGCGGCGCCGCATGATGGGCTACGGCCGCGGCGGCCGCATGAAGATCGAGCAGGACACCGCCGAGCTCCGCTCGGGCGTGCGGTTCGGCGAAACCCTGGGGTCGCCGATCACCCTCGTGGTCGAAAACCGCGACTGGAAGAACTGGACGAAGAAGATGTCCTCCCGTCCGGAGGATCGCGATGCGCAGATCCCCGTGACGCGACCGCGCCCCGGCCACGCCGACCTCGCCGGCGTCCTCAAGTACGACCACGACGACGTCCGCAACATCCTCGAGCGCGCCAGCGCTCGGGAAACCGCGGCACGGGTGGCCGTCGGCGGCATCGCCAAGTGCTTGCTGCGACCTTTCGGCATCGCGGTCCGCGGCTGGGTCGCCGAGATCGGCGACGTCGTCGCCAGGCACGAGGGGCTCGAACCCGACCAGATCTTCGCCGCCGCCGAGGTCTCCGAAGTACGCGTCGCCGACGCCGACGCCGAGCGCCGGATCATCGCGTCGATCGACGAGTGCAAGAAGCGCGGCGACACGCTCGGGGGCATCGTCGAGGTCGTGACGACCGGCCTTCCGCCCGGTCTCGGCAGCCACGTCCACTGGGACCGAAAGCTCGACGGGCGGCTCGCCCACGCGCTCATGAGCATCCAAGCCGTGAAGGGCGTCGAGATCGGCCTCGGGTTCGAGACCGCGCGCCGGCCGGGCTCGGCCGTGCACGACGAGATCTACTTCGACGAGGCCACGAAGGAGTTCCGGCGCCGCACCAACATGGCGGGCGGCACGGAAGGCGGCATGACGTCCGGAGCGCCGCTCGTCGTGCGGGTCGCGTTCAAGCCGCTCGCGACGTTGATGAAGCCGCTGCACTCCGTCGACATCGGGACGAAGGCGGAAGCCAAGGGTGCGATCGAGCGCTCGGACGTCTGCGCCATCCCGGCGGCGGCCGTGATCGCGGAGGCCGTGGTGGCGTTCGTCGTCGCGGACGTGTTCCTCGAGAAATTCGGCGGCGACTCCCTGAAAGAAATTCGTCGCAACTACGAAGGGTATCTGCAACAAATCGCGCAGTTCTGATGCGGGGACGGGCAATCGTGCTGATGGGCTTCATGGGAACGGGCAAGAGCGAGGTGGGACGGCGTCTGGCGCAGCGGCTCGGCCGCTCGTTCGTCGACACCGACCATCTCGTCGAGGACCGGGCCGGGAAGCGCGTCGCGGCGATCTTCGCGGAAGACGGCGAGGCGGTATTTCGCGGCTTCGAGCGCGACGCGGTGACCGACGCGGCCGGCCGGAACCGGGTCGTGATCGCGGTCGGCGGCGGTGCGGTGCTCGATCCCGAGAACGTCCGACAGCTTCGGGAAGCAGGCATCCTGGTCCATCTGACGGCGCGTCCCGAGGTCATCGTCGGCCGCGTCGGCGACGCGCGGAGCCGGCCCCTTCTGCGCGAGGATCCGCGGGGCACCGTGGCGCGACTCCTCGCGGAACGCGGACCGGCGTACGCCGCGGCCGCGGACATCACGGTGGATACGTCGGAACGAACGGCCGACGAGGTCGTCGGCGAGATCCAATCGGCGCTCGCGCGCTCGGAGCGATGGAAGTCGTCAACGTAGAGCTGGGAGACCGCGCCTATCCGATCTACGTCGGCGCGGGGATACTCGGAGAGTTGGGAGCGCGTCTCGCGGAGACGCGGGCTGGAAAGCGGGTGGCGGTGGTGACGAACTCGACGATCGCGAATCTGTACCTGGGACCGGCGGTGACGTCGCTCGTCGGCGCCGGCTTCGATCCCGCGATCATCCAGATCCCGGACGGGGAGGAGCACAAGAACCTCGCCTGGCTGGCGTTCGTCTACGATCGGCTGATCGACGCGGGCATCGATCGCGGCGGCGCCGTGGTGGCGCTCGGCGGCGGCGTCGTCGGCGACCTCACCGGCTTCGCCGCGGCGACGTACTTGCGCGGCATCTCGTTCGTCCAGGTGCCGACCACCCTGCTCGCGCAGATCGACGCCTCGATCGGCGGCAAGACCGGCATCAACCACGCGGCGGGCAAGAATCTCCTCGGCGCCTTCAAGCAGCCGCGGTTCGTTCTGACCGACGTCGATTGCCTGCTGACGCTGCCGCGCCGCGAGTACGTGGCCGGCCTCGCCGAGGTCATCAAGACGGGCGCCATTCTCGATGCCGAGCTCTTCGCGCTCCTCGAGCAGGAGCTTCCGGCGCTGCTCAAGCAGGACCGCGACCTCATGGTGCGCGTCGTCCAGCGCTGCGCCCAGCTGAAGGCGATCGTCGTGTCGGAGGACGAGACCGAGGGCGACTATCGCGCCATCCTCAACTTCGGCCACACGCTCGGCCACGCGATCGAGAGCCTGACCGACTACACGACGTTTCTCCACGGCGAGGCCGTCGCGATCGGCATGGTGGCGGCGGTCCGCGTCTCGCACCGGCTCGGCCTCTGCGACGACGCGACGGTCGGCCGCGTCCGGCGGCTCGTCGAGCGCTGTGGGTTGCCCATGGAGATTCCCGCCGATCTGCGTCGCGAAGCGCTCGCGCTCGCGATGCGCACCGACAAGAAGGCCCTCGGCGGCACCATCAAGTTCGTCTGTCTGGAAGCCATTGGCAGGACCAAGTTCGAGCGACTCACGTGTGAGGACATCGTTCGTTACGTTTGAGCGGTACGACATCGCGATGAAGGGGAGGGTGAGGGTATGAGACGATCTCGGATCTTGACGTTGGCGGCGTGCATCGCGCTCGCCGGATGTGGCAGCGGAGGCGGCAGCGGATCGAACGACCAGGGTGTCGCGCTGCGCTTCTCCGGCGTTTTCCAGGAAACCCAGGAGCAGGTTGCGCCTGCGGCGGATCAGTTGCCGAACGACGAAGAGGCGTTCGGTGACACCGGCGGAACGGTCATCCTCGGCCTCACCACCACCGTCCCCGGGGACAACAACGCGGACGGCGATCTCGACGGCGGCTTCCTCGGCCTCGAGAACAGCCTGGATCAGTCGGTGAACGTCCAGACGGTCAAGGTCGAAATCTTCATTCCGGGTGCGGTCCTGAACAACCCGGTGGTGACGGACGTCGTGCCGCTCGCGATCTCGCTGCCGCCGGCGGTGGAAGACGACGACGGCCTGCGCACGCCGTCGAAGAGCTTTTCGCAGACGATCTTCGTGCGCCCGGACGTCCTGGCCTTTCTCAGTCAAAACCAGACGCTGCTGCCGGATCTGCCGTTCGACATGACCGTCGTCATGTCCATCACGGCGATCAGCGACAACGGCGATACGTTCGAGACCAACGAGATCAGTTTCCCGGTGCGCGTCCTGGAGCCGTTGCTGTGAGTGGACCGGAGGGGAGGACGACGATGCGTGGATCGCAATGGATGATGGGCAGCGCCGCGGCGCTCGCGCTCGCGGCGCTGATCGCGAGCTGCGGCGGCACCGGCGGCGGCGGGGGTAGCAAGGGCGGAACGGACCAGCAGTTCGTCCGCAACAGCAGCAACTCCGGGCGCCTGACCCTCAATGTCGACCCGACCGAGGTCGACGCGAACAAGGCGGATCGCATCGGTCTCGTCGCGGTCCTGACGGACGCCTTCGGCCAGGGCATCTCGGGGGTGCCGATCACGTTCACGACGGATCTCGACGACGTCACCTTCATCCCGGGCCAGCCGCCGGACGAGACGACCGGCATCGCCATCACCGACAGCAACGGCCGCGCCGACATCATCGCCGTCGCCGGCTCGACGCCGACGGGTACCGGCGCGATCGTCGGCACGGGAGCCATCTTCGCGACGGCGCCGCAAGCGTTCGCGCTCCGGGCGCAGGTGCAGATCACGCTGTACGACGTCGGCTTCATCGATGCCGAGTCGCTCGGCGTGATCCCGTCGGAGATCAACCTCGGCGATCCGATCTTCGGCACGGTGCTCTTCTTCACCGTGGTCGGTGGCACTCCGCCGTACGCGCTCTCGAACCCGACGAGCGGGATCGGCAGTGGCAGCTTCGGTCAGACCTGCATGCCGGGCTGCACCGAGAACGGCGGTCTGCTCTGCATCGGCAGCCCGTGCCAGAGCGACAACGACTGCAACGCGAACGGCTCGTCGACGCCGGCGAACGTCTGTCTCGGCGCGATCAAGCGTTGCCTCGCGAGTTGCGCCGGCACGAACTGCGGCGGGGCGCGGTGCTCCACCGACGCCGACTGCAACGACGGGTCCCCGACGCCGGCGAACGTCTGCAAGGATTCCGGCCAGAACATCGCCTACGTCGTGGCCGTCGGGTGCGGCAACGGCCGCGCCGAGACGACCGACCAGGATGGCGCCACGCACGCGTTCCAGGTCTTCGACTCGGCGGCCGGGTCCGCGGACATCACGGTCACGGTCGAGCTGACCGAGCAGTGCGACGGCAGCGATCTCGCCAACAATACCTGTCAGACCGTCAATCCGGCCTTCACCGGCGGCACGCTCGCCTGCACGTCGAGCTGCAACTTCGATACATCGGCCTGCACGACGGCGACGCCGGGCGGTGGTTTCACGCCGGGCCCGGGCGCGACGTTCACGCCTGGTGGCGGCGTCGCGACGCCGGTGGCGACGTCGACGCCCGTGCCGACCCTCACGGGCGGACCGGCTCCGACGCCGGGTGCCGGCGTGCCGTCGAACGTGACGATCTCGCTCCTCACCAACGGCTCGGGCGACAACAACAATGCGACGCTCACGACCGTCATCGCGGCGACCGTGACCGACAGCCTCGGCAATCAGGTGCCGGACGGCACGAGCGTCTTCTTCGGGCTCACCGGTCCGACGCAAGGCGCCATCATCAGCAGTCCGTCCCAGACCAATGCCAATCCGCCGTGCGACGTCGGAAGCTTCGAAAGCGACGATCAAGGCACCGGCATCATCGTGTTCAACCAGCCCGGTGTCGCGCATACCTGTGTGACCTACCCGGTCGCTTCGGCGGGCGCGGGCATCACGATCACCGCCAATTCGGGAGCGGCGTCGGATTCCCAGGCGTTCACGCTTCCGCCGCCGCCGTTCTGATCCGGGGCGGATCTCTGACGAAAAAGGGGAGCGGCGCTGCGGCGCCGCTCCCCTTTTTCATTCCGGCGACTGGCGCTCGCTCAGGTCGCTGCCAGCACCCCGACGACGTCGAGCGCGGCGACCAATCCGGTCAGCAAGCGCGGCAGCTGATCCACGCAGAGCCGGACGATCGCCTTCAGCGCCGCCGGCTGCGCGCCGTTGTCGAGCGCCGCGAGGCACCACGAGCGCGTGAGCCCCTGGGTGCCGACGGGAAGCGCTCGCAGCGTGCCGCTCTCGACCTCGGCGCGAACGGCCCACGCGGGCAGGACCGCGACGCCGACGCCGAGCCGCACGAGCTCCTTCAGGACGGCCACCTGATCGACCTCGGTCGTGACGCGCGGGAAGATGCCCTCCTCGAGCAGGAAGCGCAGCAGCGCGTCGGTCATGCGGCTCTCGCGGTTGTAGAGGACGAGCGGCTCGTCGGTGAAGTCCGACGCCTGGACGCGTCGCCTCTCCGCCCACGCGTGATCGGGGCGGACGATCGCGACGAGCTCGTCGCGTCCGACCTCCGTCACGCGGATGCGATCGGTCTCGACCGGCATCGTGACGAGCCCGAGGTCGAGCTCGCCCCCGAGGACGCGCGCGACGGTCGCGTTGCCGTGGCTCGAGCTCAGGTGCAGGTGCACGCGCGGAAACTGGTCCAGGAACTCCTTCATCACCGGCGGTAGGAGGTGTTGGCACACGGCGTCCCCGCCGCCGATCCGGATGACGCCGCCCCCTCCGACGCCCTGCTCGGCGAGCAGGCGCTCGGCGTCCTCGATCTTGTCGAGCACTTGCTCGGCGCAGTGCAGCAGCACCTCGCCGGCCGGGGTCGGCCGGGCGCGTTTCCCGACCCGCAACAGGACTGGGACGCCCAGGTGCTCCTCGAGCGCGCGGATGTGCTGACTGATCGCGGGCTGGCTCAGGTTCAGCCGAGCGCCGGCGCGGGTGAAGCTTCCGACCTCGACGATCGTCTTGAAGATCTTGAGCTGCTTCGTTTCGAGCATGGCGGCGGCAGCCATCAGGAGTTCCTATGGTCGGAATGCTCGCCGGTGATGCGGCGCGACGTCCCTCGCTGCCCGAAGAATGGGCAGCATGCTGACGAGGGATTGGGCCCGGCGAGGCGGTGGTTGGGTGGATGGCTCACGTTTCTCGGAACGCGGCGTCGTATTCGCGCCGCTCGCGGTTCCGAGAAGCAAAAGTAATTCCACCGCCCCCGCCGGGGACGCCGCCGCGCTTACTGGATCGTCGACGGCACGCAGAGCTCGCGGGCGCCAAACACCTTGAAATCGTCCGGGCCGAACTGATTCAGCGAGTAGAGGAGGTCGTTCGTCGGAGAACCGGCGGCGCTCCGTACCTGATAGCAGACGAGGTGGGTGCCGGGGTCGATGATGCCTTCGCCGTTCTTGTCGACCGGGGCGCAGTAGCGCACGGGCCGCTTGATCGCCGCCGTGATCGCGCCGAACTGGTCCTCGATCGTGATCGGATCGCTGCGGAATCGACCGCGCGCCTTGTAGCACTTGAAGTGGTCGATCGCCGGCAGGTAGCTGCCGATCGGCCCGAGGTGGCTCTTGGCGCTCGGCACGAGGAGCGCCTCGGGGCGGACGAGGTCGAGCATCGTCGTGCCGAACTGGTTCGTCACGACGAAATCCCGGATACGGGTGAAACGCGGCGCCGTCTGCTTGATCGTGTAGGACGCGAGGTGATCGGGATCGAGCGGTGCCGTCGGATCCTCGTCGTTCTTGTCTGCCGGGGCGCAGAAGCGCTTGCCGCGGAGGAGGTGCGCCGTGCTCGCGCCGAAGTGGTCGACGAGCGACAGGGGGTCGAGGCGGAGCGGCGGCCGATGCGTCTCGTAGCACTGGAAGTGGTTGAGGTCGCCGAGCGTCGGCGTCGGCACCGGCGCGGTCGGCGTCGCGGTGATGGTCGCGGCCGGCGTCGCGGCTTCGGTCGCGGTCGGCTCGCCGGTCGGCACCGGCGTGGTCGTCGGCGTCGGATCGGCGATCGGCGCTGTCGGCGTCACCGTTGGTTGCCCGGTGGCGGTGAGCGTCGGGACCGGCGTCGCCGTGGCGGTGATGGTCGCGACGGGAGTCGCCGTGAGCGACGGGACCGGCGTCGTGGTGGCGGTGGTGGTCGCCACTGGAGTTGCGGTCAGCGTGGCGACCGGCGTCGTCGTAGCGGTCGCGCTCGGGGTCGCGGTCGTGCTCGGGGTGACGACGGCGGTCGCGGTCAAGGTGGGGGTCGTCCCGGGCGTCGGCGTCTCGCCGCCTTCGGTCGGCGTCGGGGTCGGTTCGACCAGTGGCTCGCACGGTGTCGTTTCGGACGGCGTGCTCAGGAAGGGTGTCGTGCTGACGTTGGCGGACGCCGTGTCGCACGAGCCCGCGTTGGCCCCCGTCGGGCAGCCCCACCAGTTGTTCTCGGCGTCGATCGTTTCGGCGCCGGCGTACACGGCGCCGGCGAAGTTGAAGTAGATGTTGTTGTCACTCGCGACGTTGGTCGCGATCGTCCCCGCCGACTGGGTGTCGCTGTAGAAAATGCCCGCGGCGCCGTTGCGCGAGATGCAGTTGTTGACGATGCCGTTGTTCTGGGCGCCGGCCGCCGGATCGCCATTGCCGAAGCTCGTCAGCAGGAGGCCGTAGCGGCCGTTGTTCACGAAGCTGTTGGTGTCGATCGTCGAGCTCTGCATGCCGCCCTGGAGACCGTCCAGGCCGTTGTCGGCGAAGCTGTTGCGGGCGATCGAGAGCTGGTCGCCGGATTGGGCCCCGAGGCTCAGGCCGACCAGGTTGTTCTCGAAGCGGGAGTCCTCGATCAGGGGATTCCCGGCGTCGACGTTCGAGCCGACATTGTGGTCGCCGTCGACGAAGAACCCGTAGGTGTTCACGCCGTTCCGCACGCAGGTGTCACGGAAGGTGAGCCCGTCGTAGTCGTTGTTGCCGTCGAGGTGGAAGAGCCCGTTCGTGCCGACCGCGCTCGAGCCGTCGATCTCGTTCTGTTCGAAGCGGAGCGTCGGCGCGCCGAGCGTGAAGAACGCGCCGCTGTCGCTGAAGCCGACGATGCGGTTGTTGAAGATCTTCAGGCGGTTCAATGGGCCGGCGTCGGTCGCGATGCCGCGCGTGCCACCGGAGAAGGTGAACCCGTCGACGGTGGCGCTCGACGAGCCCGTCGTCAGCGTCAGCGCGACGCCCGCGGCCGGCGCAACGGTCGTCTCGACGTCGACGCGGTCGCAGGCGGGGTTCGTCGCCTGTGCACCGCGCAGGAAGATGTTCTTTCCGAGCGTGAGATTCTCGGGGTAGCTGCCGGCCGCCACCTGCACGATGTCGTTCGCGACCGCGATGTCGATCGCGAACTGGATCGTGCAGCAGGGCGTCGACGTGCACGGCGCGGTGTCACTGCACGACACCGTGTTGTCGACGTTGCGCGTGATCGCGCTCGCGTCGTTCGGCGCGAGCGCGCCCAGCACCCACCACGCCGCGACCACGACGATCGATCGACCCTTCGCCCCGAATCCGCCCAGGATGTCCATGCCCGCCCCTCTCCGCGCAATCGATCGTCGACCGCGGCAAGCCGCCCCCAGCGCGGCAATCCGCGTCGAGACGTAAAACAGCGGGCACGACGCGTCAACCGAAAGTGCGCATGCGAACGCGTATGACGAGTCTCAGCGCGCGAGCACGCTGCGGCGGCGGAAGAGCGCGAGCCCGAGCGCGAGGTACGCGAGCCCGTACGCGAGCAGCACGGCGGTCGGCCGAAGCGCGGCCTCGAACGTCTGCCGGCGGATCATGAGATCGTTGTACGCGGCCATCGCCCACGTGGTCGGAAACGCGAGCGCCACGCGCTGCATCCAGCGCGGCTCGAGGTCGATCGGCCACCAGCATCCGCCGACCGCCGCCATCGTCACGATCACGATCGAGCCGAGCGGCAGCACCGCCTCGCGCGAGCTCGCGAGCCCAGCGACGACGAGGCCGAACGCGGTTCCCGCGAAGACGATGCCGACGGTGGGCAGTAGGAGTGCCGCCGGTTGTGGTCCGAGCGAGACGTCGAAGACGATGCGCCCGATCAGCAGGAGGATCACCATCTGCGCGACGCCGACCAGGAAGCGCGTGAGGAGCTTCGCGATCAGCGTGACGTCGAGCGGGATCGGCATGGTCCGCAAGCGTGCGAACGTCCCCCAGTCCCGTTCGTCGAGGAGGCCGAGCGAGACGCCGAGCAGCATGCCGAGCAAGAGGAACGTCACGCTGAAGCCGGGGACGTTCTGATCGAAGGTATTGAGGCGCGTCGGCGCGCCCGTCACGCTCGTCTCGGCGATCTCGATCGTGCCCGGCAATCGCAGCGACGGCGGCGACGGCAGCACCGGGAGCTCGAGCGTGGGAAGCGTGGGCGGCGCGGGCGCGGGAAAGCGCGGCAGGTCGATCCGGGGCGGCGGCACGCGCGTGTCGCTGGTGAGCCGCTCGATGATGGTCGCGGTGTCGAGGCGCGCGAGCTCGCTCACGGCGAGCGGGATCGTCGGCAGCGGCGGCGGCGCGGAAACGCGATCGGCGTACCGCCCGGCGTGCCGGCGTACCGAGCGGAGCCAGCGCGTGAACGCGGCCCGCGAGGCTTCGAGGTCGGTGACGAAGCGGCGGAGCGGGGCGAGCTCCGCGCCGAGCCGGGCCCCGAGGAGCCCGAGCCGGAGCTCGCTCGCCTCGGCGACCGCGGCGCGCACCTCGCGCTCGGCCCCGACCTCCGCGGCCCGTGCGCGCGCGGCGACCTCGGCCTGCGCGGCGGCGAGCCGCGCGGGCAGGGCGTCGAGCTCGTGGGCGAGCGACGCGGCGGCCCGCTGGAAATCCGCGCGCGTCGCCGCCATCCGGCTCTCGAGCCGGGCGACGCGGCGGGCGGCGCGCGCGCGCGCGGTGCGCTCGATGCCGTGACGCAGCTCCTGCACGAGCCCGCGAACGTTCGCGACCTCGAGATACTTCACGGGGTCCGTCAGGAGCGCGAGCTCGAATGTCTCGCCGGACGCGAGGCGGCGCGAGGCGTCGGCCGGAACCACCAGCCCGACGCCGGCCTCGTGCGCGCGCACGAGCCTCTCGACCTCCGCGCGCGTGGCCACCGCGCGCACCTGCACCATCTCCTGCTTCGCGAGCGCCTGGCGGAGGGCACGGCCGACCCGGCCGCCGTCCTCGTCGGCGACCGGCAGGACGTACGCGGTCTCGCCCTGCGGCCCCGCGCCGTAGAGGGTCGCGAGCGAGAAGCCGGCGACGGTGATGACGATGATCGGCGCGACCGTCAGGAATACCAGCCCCACGCGGTCGCGCAGGAGCAGGCGCAGGTCCTTCCGGATCGCGGCGACGAACGCGCGCAGCATCACGGCGCCTCGGGCGCCGTCGCGCCGTCGCGGAGCGCGTGCCCCGTCAAGGTGAAGAACGCGTCGGCGAGCGTCGGCCGGTCGAAGCGAAGCTCGAGGACGTCGCCGCCGACGCGGGCCGCGCGCGCCAGCAGCACGGGCATGGCAGCAGGGTCGTCGAGCGCGAGGGTCGCGCGCGTGTCGTTCGCCGACAGCACTCGTACGCTCCCGAGCCCGTCGAGCCAATCCGGCGGCGGCGGTCGCAGCATGCGCAGCGAGAGGCTCGCGGCGAGCCCGCTCGTGCCGACGAGCTCGTCCGCCGTCCCGGTCGCGACCATGCGGCCGTCGTAGAGGAGGACGATGCGGCCGCACAAGCGCTCCGCTTCTTCCATGTCGTGCGTGCTGAGCAGGACCGCGGCGCCGTCGTGCGCTTGGCGCTCGATCGTCGCATGCAGACGCTCGCGCGATTGCGGATCGACGCCCGCCGTCGGCTCGTCCAGGAGGAGGACCTGCGGCGCGTGCACGAGCCCGCACGCGAGGTTCAGCCGGCGTCGCATGCCGCCCGAGTACGTCGCGACCGCATCGTCGCCGCGTGCGCCGAGCCCGACGAGATCGCGCGCGCGCTCGGCGGCGGCGGTCGCGGCACGACCGCCGAGGCCGAGCATCGCCGAGAAGAAGTCGAGGTTCTCGCGACCCGTCAACGCCGGATAGAGCGCGGCCTGCTGCGGCACCCAGCCGAGCGCGCGCCGCGCCGCGCGCGCCTCGTCCGGCACGACGTGGCCGGCGATACGTACTTCTCCTTCGTCGGCGGGAAGCAGGGTCGCGAGGATCGAGAGCGCGGTCGACTTGCCCGCGCCGTTCGGGCCGAGCAGGCCGACGATCTCGCCGCGCGCGACGCTGAGGCTCACGCCCGCGAGCGCCGTGCGCGCGCCGTAACGCTTGCGCAGATCGACGGCGGCGATCGCCGCCTCGTTGCTCGGCGTCATGCCGAGCATTCTGGCATATCCAATCGCTATACGCGTGACGTAACTTGACCCGCTCATGTCTATAGACTTAGACTTGCGCCCGCGTGAGCACGCCGGAGATGCGAGGATGAGCGCGAGGTCGATGGAAGACGGACGCGCGCGGGGCAAGACGGTCCTCGTTCTCCACGGCCCGAATCTGAACTTGCTGGGTCGCCGCGAGCCCGACGTCTATGGGGCGCTCACGCTGGAGCAGATCGACGACCGCTTGCGCGCGCTCGCCGCGGAGCTCGGCGTCCAGGTCGAGGTCGTGCAATCGAACGCCGAGGGCGAGCTCGTCGATCGCATCCAGGAGGCGGCCGGCACGGCCTCCGCGATCGTGATCAACCCCGCCGCCTACACGCATACGAGCATCGCCATTCGCGACGCGATCCTCGCGGTGGGGCTCCCCGTCGTCGAGGTGCACCTCTCCAACATCCACGCCCGCGAGGAATTCCGACATCGCTCGCTCATCAGCGACGTCGCGGTCGGACAGATCTCGGGCTTCGGGGTCGACAGCTATTTGCTCGGCCTGCGCGCCGCGGTACGCGTCATCGCCGACGCACGCCGCCGCTCGCTGAAGACGCGCCGGCCCCAGAAGGCGCGCCGCCCGGCGTGACGTCGCGGCGCCGCGCACCCGCTCGCTCCACGCCGCCGGCGCGCGCGCTGCTCGATCCGCGCGAGCTGAAGAAGCTCACCCTTCTGATGGAGGAGAGCGGGCTCGTCGAGCTCGAGATCGAGAGCGGCGGCGAGCGCGTGCGGCTGGTGCGCGGCCGCGTCGCTGCTCCGGCGACGGCTGCCGTTGCCGCCGACCTCGCTCCGACCCGCGCCGCGCGGCGGGAGGCGGAGAGCGAGGGCGGTGCACGGCCGATCACGTCGCCGATGGTCGGAACGTTTCATCGCGCCGCCGCGCCCGAAGCGCCGGCATGCGTCGACGCCGGCGACGTCGTGGAGCGCGGCCAGGTGCTCTGCCTGATCGAGGCGATGAAGATGATGAACGAGATCGAGGCCGAATTTCGCGGCCGCGTGGCCGCGATCGCCATCGAGAACGGCCGGCCGGTCGAGTACGGAGAGCCGCTCTTCCTCATCGAGCCGCTCTGAGCGGGCACGAGAGCAGGCCGGTGTTCACGAAGATCCTGATCGCGAATCGCGGCGAGATCGCGCTCCGCGTGCTTCGCGCGTGCCGGGAGCTCGGCATCGCCAGCGTCGCCGTCTGCTCGACGGCCGACCGTACCGCCCTGCACGCGCGCCTCGCCGACGAGCGCGTGTGCGTCGGTCCGGAGGCGCCCGAGGACAGCTATCTCAACGTCCCCGCCATCCTCTCGGCCGCACTCTCGCGCGGCGCGGACGCGATCCATCCCGGCTACGGCCTTCTCGCCGAGAACGGCGACTTCGCGGAGGCGTGTGAACGATCGGGGCTCGCGTTCATCGGACCGCGGGTTCGACATCTGCGCCTCATGGGCGACAAGCCGCGGGCGCGCCGCATCGTCGAGAAAGCGGGCGTGCGCGTGTTGCCCGGAAGTCCGGAGCCGCTCGCCGATCTCGCGGACGCCCGCGCCGTCGCCGATGCGATCGGCTATCCCGTCTTGGTGAAGGCGGCGGCGGGTGGGGGAGGCCGCGGTCTCGGCGTGGCGCGCGACGCCGACGCGCTCGCGGCCGCGTTCACGGTCGCGCGCACCGAGGGCGAACGCGCCTTCGGCAACAACCTCGTCTACGTCGAGCGCTACCTCGAACGCGCACGGCACGTCGAGGTGCAGATCGTCGCCGACCGCGAGCGCCGGCTCGTCCACTTGGGCGAGCGCGACTGTTCCGTCCAGTGGCGTCGCCAGAAGCTCGTTTCCGAAGCGCCCGCGGTCGGCGTCGACCGGCGGCTCCGGGCCCAGCTGGTCGAGGCGTCGGGGCTCGCCGCGGAGGCCGTCGGCTACACCAACGTCGGAAGCGTCGAGTTCCTGGTCGATCCGAACGGAGACTTCTACTTCATCGAGATGAACACCCGCGTGCAGGTCGAGCACGCGGTGCCGGAGGCTCTGACGGGCGTCGACCTCGTACGGCTCGGGATTCGTGTCGCCGCCGGCGAAGCGCTCCCGCTCGAACAGAAGCAGGTGACCCCGCGCGGACACGCCATCGAATGCCGCGTCCACGCCACGAACGACGCCGCGCCCGGCGCGCGCGCGATGGTCGCGGCGTTCCACGCGCCGGGCGGCCTCGGGATTCGGGTCGAGTCGGCGTTGCAAGCGGGCGAAACGATCGCGCTCGACGACGAGCCCCTGCTCGCGAAGGTGCTCGCGCACGGCACCACGCGCGACGAGGCGCTCGCGCGGCTCCGCGCCGCCCTCGCGGAGCTCGTGATCGACGGCGTGCCGACCAATCTGGCGCTCCTCGCCCGCGTGCTCGCCGATCCGGAGCTCGCGCGCGGGCCGGTGCACACGAACTGGCTGGAGGACCACCCGGAGCTCGCGCGTGTGGCGGGCTGAGCGGGCCCTGCCGCTGGCGCTCGTGATGACGCTGGCAGCCGGATGCGGCGGCGGCAACGATACGCCGCGTCTGAAAGCCACGGCGCTTCCCGCGTCCGCGCCGCTCGCCGGCGCAACGGACATGCGCGTCCAGCTCCGCAACATCGGCGGCCGTACCCTCGCGCTGGACGGCGTCGGACGCGTGTGCGGCTGCTCCGCGACGAACGACCTGCCGGAGGCGCTGGCACCGGGCGCGAGCGCGATGCTCGACCTCCGCTGCCGTGCGCCGCGCGGCGTTTCCCCGGCGACGCGCGAGATCGTGCTCCACACGAGCGACCCGCACGAGCCGGCGACGGTGCTGTCCGAGCCGTTGCCAGGGAGCGGCCCTGGTCCGATGCCGGCGGCGGTCTATCTCGGCTACGTCGCGGTCGGCGGCGCCGCGACGCGCGACGTCGTGCTGCCGAGCGCCGTTGCGGTCGAATCGCTCGCGCCGCCGGCGAACGCCGCCATCACGATCGAGCCGATGCCGAGCCGCGCGGACGGGGCGCGCGGCGTCCGCGTGCGCTTCGCGCCGACGCGTGCCGGCGTCGTGCGCGCGATCCTCGACCTCGGATCGGGCGTGGCCCCGCTGCCCGTCGTCGCGGTCGGGTACGACGGCGTGATGGCGATGCCGCCCGAGGTGCGCCTCCCGACGGCGGGGAACGGCGTGCTGCCCGCGATCACGCTCGTCGGCACGGGCGCGGCGCCGCTCGCGATCGGCCGCGTCGAGTATCCCGCGGGCATGCAGGGAGAGCTCCGCACCGTCGTGCCGGGGAAGCAGGCGCGGCTCGTCCTGCGGGCGCCGGGGTCGGCGGCGCGGAGCGGCGCGATTCGGCTGCTCGCCGCGGACGGCGCGACGACGCTGCTCACCATCCCCGTCCTCGGGGCCGGCGACGACGACCGCGTGCCCGCGACGTGACGGCGATCGGCATCGTCGTCCCTCCGGCCGGGGCGTTCGAGGTGGTCGGCGTCGGCGTCAACGCGATCGACCACCTCTGCACCGTCGCGACGTTCCCGACCTTCGACAGCAAGCAGACGCTCGCCGGGTACGACTGCCAGCCGGGCGGCCAGGTGGCGACGGCGCTCGTCGCGCTCCAACGCTGGGGACACCGTAGCTGCTACGTCGGAACGTTCGGGGACGGTCCAGCGGGTGAGCTCGCGCGCGGCTCGCTCGTCGCCGAAGGGATCGACGTCGCGTTCGCCCGCGTCCGGGACGGTGTCGCGAATCAGCTGGCGGTGATCCTCGTCGACCGCGCGTCGGGCGAACGCACGATCCTCATGCACCGTGCGCCCGGGCTGACCTTGCGCGTCGACGAGCTCGACCGCGCGCGCGTCACGTCGGGGCGGGTGCTGCACCTCGACGGATACGACGCCGACGCCGCCCACGCGGCGGCGACCTGGGCGCGTGCGGCCGGGATTCCCGTCGTGGTCGACGTCGACACGGGCGTCGAGCGGGTCGAGCGTCTCCTCGCGCTGACGGACGCGGTCATCCTCTCGCGCGAGTTCGCGTACGCGCTCACCGGGACGGACGGCGCGGACGCCGCGCTCGCGGCCCTCGCCGCGATGACGAAAGCCCCGCTCGTCGCCGTCACGCTCGGGTCCGACGGCGTGGTCGCGCGTACCGCCGCCGGGACGGTCCGTGCGCCTGGCTTTCGCGTGCACGCCGTCGACACGACGGGCGCCGGAGACGTATTCCGGGCAGGCTTCATCCACGGCCTCCTCGCGGCGTGGTCGCTCGAGCGCACGCTCGCCTTCGCGAACGCCGCCGCCGCCCTCAAGTGTACGGTGGTCGGCGGACGGCCCGGCATCCCGACGATCGCGGCCGTGGAGTCGTTGACGGAGACGCGAGGGAACCCCGCATGACGACGTTCGCGGATCGGGTCGCCGTCGTGACCGGCGGGGCGTCCGGGATCGGGCGCTGCCTCGCGACTCGGTTGGTGGAGGCGGGCGCGCGCGTCGTGATCGCGGATGCCAACGGCCCGCTCGGGGACGAGGTCGCGAGCGGCCTCGGGCCGCGGGTGCGGGCGGAGCCGGTCGACGTCACCGACCCGCAGGCGGTGCGGCGGCTCGTGGAGGATACGGTCGCGCGCGAGGGGCCGATCGACCTCCTCTTCAACAACGCGGGTATCGCGGTCTTCGCCGACGCCCGCGACACGTCGCTCGACGATTGGAACCGCCAGATCGACGTCAACTTGCGCGGCGTCGTTCACGGCATCGCGGCGGCGTATCCGCTCATGGTGCGACGGGGCCGCGGCCACATCGTGAACACCGCGTCCGCCGCCGGCCTCCTGCCGATCCCGACGAACATCGCCTACGTCGCGACGAAGCACGCGGTCGTGGGACTCTCGCTCACGCTGCGTGCCGAAGCGCGCCACTTCGGCGTCCGCGTGAGCGTCGTCTGTCCGGGCGTCATCGACACCCCGATCGTGCAGTCGGCGAAGATCGTCGGGCCGACCCGCGAGACCGTGCTCGCGGACCCGCTCATCCGGCTCCGCTCGCCGGACAAGCTCGCCGCAGCGATCCTGCGCGGCGTGCGGCGGAACCGCGCGATCATCCCGTTCACGCCGGAGGTGCGCGTGCTCTGGGCCCTGCATCGCCTGAGCCCGCGCATCACGGTCGCGATCCTCAGCCGGATCTACCGGAAGAGCCCGTTCTTTCGGCCCGCGGTCAGCTGAGCTTCGGCAACACCTGCTCCGCGAAAAGGCGAGCCGGCTCGCGCACGTCGCGGCCGAAGAATTCCATGACCAGCATCGTGCAGCCGAGCGCGCGGTGCGCCTCGATCTTCTCGATCACCTGCTCGGGGGTGCCCATGATGCTGAGCGGGCCGCCGGCGCCCATGTGGCCGCCGTAGATGGCGGCGGCCTTCGCGGACTTCGCCTGCGCATCCGCCGCGTTCTCGCCGATGACGACGAGACACTGCTGCGAGACGCGGATCTCCGCGGGGTCGCGGCCGACCGCCGCGCAGTGCTCGCGCAGCTTCTCGACCTTGCGGCCGAGCTCGTTCTGGTGGACGGCGAGGTTGTTCCAGATGTCGGCGTGCTTGGCCGCGATCCGGAGCAGCACCTTCTCGCCGCCGCCGCCGATCAGGATCGGGGGGCGCCGCACGGGCTTTGGATCGCAGTAGGTCGCGTCGAGCCGGTAGTGCTTACCGCTGAAGCTCGGCTGCGACTCGCTCCACAGCAGCTTCAGAATGCTCGCGGTCTCGTCGAGCTGCTCGAGGCGCTCCTTCAACGGCGGGAACGGCATGCCGTAGCCGGTGAACTCGGACTCGAACCAGCCCGAGCCGAGCCCGACGATCACGCGGCCGTTGGTGATCACGTCGAGGGTCGCTGCCATCTTCGCGAGCAGCGCCGGGTTGCGGAACCCGACCGGCGTCACGAGCGTCCCGAGCTCCACGCGATTCGTGAGCGCTCCGACCGCGGTCAGCGCCGTCCAAGCCTCGAGGATCGGCAGGTGCGGCATGGGCACGCCATAGAGGTGGTCGTTGAACCACACGGAGTGGAACCCGAGACTATCGAGCTCCTCGGCAACAGCGCGGGTGTCGGCCCACGGGCGTTTGATCTGCGGCAGCGTGACCCCCAAATGCATCGCCATGGCGATTTCTCCTCGCGCGCGGGACTAGCACGGGCGTCCGAGCGTCGCGAACGGCTCGTGCCGATCGTCTGCGGGCTCTGGGTCACTTCGAACGCGACGCCACGTGCGCGCGAAGTATGGGGACGGCGGACGGAGCCGATCTCGGCGAGGAGCGTAACAACGAAGGTGCGTCCGCAGGACGCCGACCGCCAACGAGCCCCATGCGCTCATCGACGCAGAGCAAATCACGAGCCTGCATGCGCGCGCCGCGCCGAACACACGCGAGTTCGCCGTAGGTGACGGGAGCCGTCCCCATACTCCGCGCGCTCGCACCACCAGCCGGTTCGAAGTGACCCAGCGGTGGCGGTGCGTAGGGTGCGCGCTACAGCCAGCTGCGCGGGATCGGCAAGGCTTCTCGGATGCGCATGTACAGGCGTAACCCCGCATTGATCAGCTTGTGGTTGTCGAAGCCGCGGACTCTGGTGGGGTCGATCGTGATCCGGACGAGGCCGGTCTTTGCGTTCTCCTCGGCGGCCATCTTCTCGTACTCCTTGCCGCCGAGGCGGCCGAAGTAGTGCATGGCGAGCCAGCCGTTCAGGGGGTCGTCGAGCGCCAGCTCCGTGATCGTCACGTCGCCGTCGACGATCACGGCGCGGTAGGGGGGCATCTCGTCCTGGATCGTCAGGCAGGCGCGGCCGGCGCGCGCGAGGGCCTTCGCTTTCGGGGACGTCTTTGCCGTCGACATTTCGAAGCGGCCGTCGCGGTAGCGGTACCAGATCGGGGCTTGGGCGGGCGTGCCGTCGCGCTTCACGTAGGAGAGCACGGCGACGCGTGGTGCCGAGACGAAGCGTTCGAGATCGGCCGCGGCGAACGGCGGTTGCGGACCCATGGCCTGGAACGGGAGGTCGGTGAGCTTCATGATTCTTCTCCTGTGAGCGGGCGCACCATGCGCATCTCCATTGGGATGCCGTGCGCACGGCAGGGCCCGGGTGCGATCGTCTCGGCCATCGTGACGAGGCCGTGCGCGCGATAGAAGGCGACCGCCGGGTTGTCGGACAGCACGTCGAGGTGGAGGTCGCGGCAACCCAGGCGTCGTCCGCGCTCCATCGCGTGACGGAGGAGCCGCGCGCCGACGCCGCTGCCGCGGACGGCCGGCGTGACCGCGAGCGCCAGCACGTAGTAGGCGTGATCGGGCACGTGCGGGTTCAGGTACCCCGCCGCATCGGCGCGCTCGATGACGCCGGTGAGGTCGTCGGCGTCGAGCGCCCCCTCGGCGAGGAGGCTCGTTGCGATCGGAGCGACGTTGGCGCGCGTCCGGTAGTTGCGGGCGCCGTCGAAGCCGATCTCGACCCCGACGACCTCGCCGGCGCGGACGGCGACCGTCGCCTCGGAGTGGCCGAAGTACGTGTCCGGCGTCTCCCAGGAGCGCGCGACGAAGCGCTCGAAACGGGCCCGGTCGCCGAAAATGTAGTCGTAGGAGACCGCGCCCGTCGACCATACGAGCTCGGCGATGCGGGCCCCGGCGTCCGGAGATCCCGCGCGGAGGCTGATGTCGTCCGTCGTCATGGCGCGGCTGAATAGGTCTTTGACCAAATCAAGTCAATGACCTATTCAGAGTGTGTGCCGCGCCGATCCCGACAGAAGGGCGAGCATCGCCGCGCGGAGATTCTCGCGGCGGCCCGCCGGCTTCTCGTCGACGAGGGCTACGACCGCTTCGTGCTGCGCGACATCGCGGCGCGCGTCGGTGTCATGCTCGGGAACCTCCAGTACTACTACGCCACTCGCGACGACCTCCTCGAGGCGCTGATCCGCGCCGAGTTCGCGGCGAACCAAGCGGAGATCGCGGCGATCGCGACCGGACCTGGCGACGCCGACACGAGGCTCGCGGCGATCACGCGGCATCTGATCGCGGTTTGGGCGCGCGACGGCGGCCGCGTCTACGCCGTCATGTCGTTCCTCGCGCTCCATCACGACCGCTTCCGCGCGCTCCATCGCGAGATCTACGCCGCGTTCTACGAGAGCCTCCTCCCCATCCTGCGCGAGCTGCGGCCGCGGACGTCCCGCGCCGAGCTGCTCGAGACGGCGCGCCTCGTGACGACGGTGATCGACGGCGCCCTCGTCCAGTTGCCGAGCCGGGCGTTCGTCGCGCGAGCCGTGGCCGCCGTCGGCGCCCTCGCCCGCGGCTGAGCGGCGAGCCCCGTTGCACCCGAGGCGCGTGGCACCGACAATCGACACCATGTCGTTGCCGTTCGCGCCGCCGATCCCCCCGATGCTGGCCAAGCTCGCCAGCGAGGTGCCCGCCGGTGAGGGGTGGCTGTACGAGCCCAAGTGGGACGGCTTTCGCGCGGTCGTGTTCCGCGACGGTGACGACGTGTACCTCCAGAGTCGCGAGCTGAAGCCGCTCGACCGCTATTTCCCCGAGCTCGCCGCGCCGCTGCGCGCGGCGTTGCCGGCACGCGCGGTCCTCGACGGGGAGATCGTGATCGCGGGGGCCGACGGACTCGACTTCGAAGCGCTGCTCCTCCGCATCCATCCCGCGGCCTCGCGCGTCGCGAAGCTCGCGGCCGAGACGCCGGCCTCGTTCGTCGCGTGGGATCTCCTCGCGCTCGGTGACGAGGATCTCCGGCGGACCCCGCTCGCCGAGCGGCGCGTGCGGCTCGAGCAGGCGCTCGCCGCGGCCGCTGCTCCCGTTCATCTGACGCCCGCGACGACGGATCGTGCGACGGCGCTCGACTGGTTCGCACGGTTCGAGGGCGCGGGCCTCGACGGCGTGATCGCGAAGCGCCTCGACGAGCCGTATCGACCCGGCAAGCGCGCGATGACGAAGGTGAAGCACCAGCGCACCGCCGATTGCGTCGTCGCGGGATTTCGCTGGCACAAGGACGGCGACGGGACGCTCGTCGGCTCCCTGCTCCTCGGCCTCTACGACGCGGACGGCGTGCTGCACCACGTCGGCATCGCGGCGAGCTTCACGCGTACGCGCCGCGCCGAGCTCGCGGCCGAGCTCGCCCCTTTCCGCAGGAACGCGCTCGCCGACCATCCCTGGCGCGAGTGGGGCGGCGCCGAGGCGGCGTCGCAACGCATGCCGGGGGGCTCGAGCCGGTGGAATCGCGGGAAGGACCTCTCGTGGGTACCCGTCCGGCCGGAGCTCGTCTGCGAGGTCGCGTACGACCATTTGCAAGGCACGCGCTTTCGCCACGCGACGCACTTCCTGCGGTGGCGTCCAGACAAGTCACCGGCCTCGTGCCGCTACGATCAACTCGAGGAGCGACCCGCGTTCGAGCTCGCGAAGATCTTCATTCCCGCTCCGCCCGCGGGTCGTAGTCGGGATCGGGAAGCTCCGCCGGCGGCCGCTCCGCGGCGGGGACGCCGCGGAGGTTGATCCGGATGCGCGTCCACGTGCTCGAACGGCCGCGCATCGTGTCGACGAGCACGTCGGATTCCGCGAGACGCGCCGCGACCCCGGGATGGCGGCTCTTCCAGCGTTCCAGACCGGCGAGCGCGTCCTCGCGGCGCTTGGCGCGCGCGATCGTGCGCAGGGTGGCGCTCTCGCGCGTGCGCGTCGCACCCCGCGGCGATGCGGACGGCGTCTTCTTACTCGTCGCTTTCCCGGCGCCGGCTCCGGCTCGCCGGCTCGGCGCGACCCGCGTCGGCTCGTCCGCACCCTTGGCGTAGTGCGGAGGCCACGGCGCGTCGCCGAGCCCCTGCTCGGCCTGGCGATCGGAAAGGGCGAGGAGGGAATCCAAAGTACCGACCGCGGCGTCGATGCCTTCGGCGGGATCGCCGGCGCGTTCGAGCCGGCTCGGCACGGTCGTCAACGTGAACCTTGCCGGATCACACCCGGCGACCTCGTCCCAGGCGAGCGGCGTCGAAACCCGCGCGTCGGGAGTCGGCCTGATCGAGTAGGCCGATGCCGTCGTCCGATCCTTCGCGTTCTGGTTGTAGTCGATGAAGACTCCCTGCCGTTCCTCTTTCCACCAGGCGCTGGTCGCGAGGTCGGGCGCGCGCCGCTCCACCTCACGCGCGAGCGCGAGCGCCGCGCGGCGCACCTCCGGGAACCCCCATCTCGGCGCAATTCGCACCCAGAGATGCATGCCGCGCGATCCCGAGGTCTTCGGCCACGCGACGAGCCCGTGCTCGGCGAGCACGTCGCGGCAGAGAAGGGCGGTGCGGAGGACGGCATGCCACGGTACGCCGGGCACCGGATCGAGATCGACGCGCAGCTCGTCGGGATGGTCGAGGTCGGACGTGCGCACGGGGTGGGGATGCAGGTCGATGCAGCCGAGGTTCACGATCCACGCGAGCTGCGCGAGATCGTTGACGACGATCTCCTCGGCGGAGCGTCCCGAGGGGAATCGCAAGGTCGTCGTCTCGATCCAGTCGGGCCGGCTCGTCGGCGCGCGTTTCTGATAGAAGGCGGGCGCCTCCGCGCCGTCGACGTAGCGTTTCAAGACGATCGGACGTCCGCGAATGCCGCGTAGCGCGGCCTCGCCGACGGCGAGGTAGTAGCGGACGACGTCGAGCTTCGTGTGGCCAGCGGTCGGGAAGTAGATCTTGCCCGGGTTGGAGATCGTGACCACCCGGCCCGCGATCTCGAGCGTCTCGGCCCGCTCCTTCGCCGCCATCGAACGCCCGTCAGGCCACGCCGTGCTTCCTGAACCAGGCGAGGGCGCGGGCCCAGCCGTCCTTGGCTTCCTGCTCACGATAGCTCGGACGGTAGTCGGCGTGGAACGCGTGCGGCGCGTTCGGGTACACGTGGATCTCCGACGTGCCGCCCGCGGTCTTGAGCGCCGCCTGCATGCGCAGCACCTGATCCTGCGGGATTCCGTCGTCCTTCCCGCCGTAGAGTCCGAGCACCGGCGCCTTCAGCTCTGCCGCGACGTCGATCGGATACTCCGGCTGGAGGTCGTTGCGCTGCCCGTCGAGCCGCCCGTACCACGCGACGCCCGCTTTCACCTTCGGTTGCTGCGCAGCGTAGAGCCAGGTGATGCGTCCCCCCCAGCAGAAACCGGTGATGCCGACCTTCGTGGGATCGGCGTCGGCCTTGGCGCCGAACGCGATCGCGGCGTCGAGATCGCGCATCACCTGCGCGTCGGGCGCCTTCGAGACGATGGTGTCGACGATCGCCTTCGGGTCCGTGAGCTTCGTCGGATCTCCCTGGCGCGCAAAGAGCTCGGGCGCGATCGCGAAGTAGCCTTCCTTGGCAAAGCGGCGGCAGATGTCCTGGATGTGCTCGTGGACGCCGAAGATCTCCTCGACCACGACGATGATCGGCGGCTTCTTTCGCCTCGCGGGCAGAGCGCGGTAGCCGGGAATGGTTCTGCCGGGGGCCGGAATGCGGATCGGGTCCGCGAAGATGCCCTGCTTGTCCGTCGTGACGACCGCCTGAGCGGGCGAGGGCCGCACGGCGGCCGCGAACCCGGTGGCGAGCGCCGTGACCAGGAACTCGCGGCGGGTGAACGGAGCGGGCGCGTCGTCGTCGGGCCGGTTCGCCATGTCGCGCTGCTTAGCTGCGGAGGGCGTACTGGGCAATCCGTCCTCCGGCATGTTCCGCATGCGCGGCGCCGCTCCGGTAGAGCGTGCAACCCGCCGCTGCAAGAAGGACCGTCGCCCGTGCGCGACCGTCGCCGCCGCGGGCCCCGTGCGTGGCACGGAACGTGGACGCCCACGTCGCAGGAGGGTCCGCCCATGGCCCGTACGATTCACACGACGTTGCTGCTCACTCGCATCGTGCTGCTCACCGCCTGCGTCCTCGCGATTCCGAGCCGGGCACGCGGCCAGATGCCCGACACCCGCCCGCTCGACCCGGCGCAGAACCCGCCGAGCCTCTCCGAGCGCGCGACCGGCGCCGAGGCATCCATCCCGGTCGCCATCCAACGCAGCATCGAGGGCGACACCGAGCTCGCGCCCTACGCGATCAAGGTCGCGGCGAACGAACGGCGCGGTGTCACGCTGTCGGGGACGGTGCCGTCGGCCTCTCTTCGCGACCGGGCCGAGCGGCTCGCCGAGCAAGTGAGCGGCGCGCAGCACGTCCACAACGACATCGTCGTCACGCCGGCCCCGAGCGACCGTCGCGGCGACGACGCTGCGACGACGAGCAACAGCGACCCGGCGAAGGTGATGCCCCAACGCGAGTGAAGATCCCGGCCGAGCGACGTCGACGTCAACGTCTTCGTGGAGTCTCCAGCGCTTTCAGTCGTCTCGAAACCTGGGACCGCCTCTGGCGCGAGCATTGCCCGGCCTAGTGCGCGCCGGGTCGATGTGGCGAAGGGTCTAGCGGCACGTGTCCGTGCGGCCGACGCGACCGTTGCCTCCGCAGGCTTTGACGACCGTGTAGCTGTAGTGACCGCCATGCGGTGGCGGAATCTTCCCCACGTCTCCACCGACGACGTACACGTCGCCCACCGCATCCGTCACCACACCCTGCGCGGATCCTCCGTGGTAACGATCTCCCGGTAGCTTCCGTCGCCACCGCTTCCTCCCGTCGCTCGCGCGCACCTTCTGGAACGCGAACAGCCCGGTGCGGTTCGAGCCGCCGAGAATCACCTCGCCGGAAGGATCGAACCCGATCGTCGTGAAGAACATGCCCGGATATCGGCGACTCCAAACCGGCACGCCCGAAACCGCCGACAACTTCGCGAGCACGGTCCGCTCGTGCACGAACTGGTTGTAGTCGAAGCCGGCGGCATAGACGTGGCCGCTGCCGTCGAGTGCGAGCGCGAGGATGGTCCCGTCGCGGCGGGCCCGATGGTCGAAGCGCCAGAGTACGCTGCCGTCCGTCCCGGAGAGCTTGTACACGGTGAAACCTTCCCCGGTGGATTCCGGCGCATTCACGCCGACGTAGAAGTCGCCCGCGGCATCGATCGCCGAGACGCTCGGGCCGTCGTAGCCGCCGTCGACGACGACGGTCCGCCACAGCTCGTCGCCGGTCGCGCCGTCGAGCTTCAATGCGACCACGTCACTGTCGGATCCCGCGATCAACGCCCCCGTCGTCAGCACGTCGCCCGCCGCGTCGAAACCG
This sequence comes from Thermodesulfobacteriota bacterium, assembly GCA_036781285.1. Classification (GTDB taxonomy): domain Bacteria; phylum Desulfobacterota; class Binatia; order UTPRO1; family UTPRO1; genus UTPRO1. The sequence continues at coordinate 50,022 of DAIQBH010000011.1, forward strand.
ACCGTCACCCCGCGCGAGCGTTCCGCGGCCGGCACGTCGTGTTGCCACCGCACCGCGCCGGTGGCGCCGTCCAGACGCGCGACGGAGTAGAGATGGTCGACCGCGTACGTGATGGAGAACGTGCCCGTCACGGCCACGTCTCCGCCGGGACCGACCGCCATGGCCTGGAACCGGTCGTCTTCGTGCGTCGCCGAGTCGATCGTGGTGGTCCACAGCGGGACACCGTCGGTCGTCAGCTTCACGACCCGCACGTCGGCGCTCACACCGCTGTCCGTCGTGCCCGCCGCGATGACGTCGCCCGCACCGTCGAGAGTGAGGCCGCCGGCGGCGCCACCCGTACCGTCGGCTCGGTAGTGCCACACGTCGGTGCCGTCGCTCGCGCGGTGGAGACGGATGCTGAAGTCGTACTCACCGTCGGCGCCCCGCGAATGCCCGCAGGTGAGGACGCCGCCCCCCGGGGTCATCGCGATGCCGAGACCGTATCCGAGCTCGGATTGGACCATCCAGGCGAGCGCGGTCGTGGGCGACCATTGAAGAAGCAACGCGAGGGCGAGCGAAAGGCATTTCCTGAACGGCGTCATCGGGGTTCCTCCAGGACGTTTCGCCGTTACTCGCACACCCCTGACGCGTCAACGCGGGTGTGCGCGCTTTCTGTGCGTCAGACTGGCGCAACGTCTGGCCCGACGTCGTTCGCGGACGGTGGCTCCAGCACACCGTCTACGACCTATGCAGCTCCGCGATCATCTCGATCTCGACCGCGATGTCGAACGGCAGCTCGGCCATGCCGACGGCGGAACGCGTGTGGCGCCCGGCATCGCCGAAAATGGCGATCAGCACGTCGGAGCAACCGTTCAACACTTCCGGCGTGCGGTTGAAGCCGGCGGCGCAGTTCACCATTCCGAAGACCTTGACGATCTGCGCGATCCGATCGAGCGAGCCGAGCTCGGCCTGGACGGTGGCGAGCATCGAGAGCGCGGTGAGCCGCGCCGCCTCCTGCGCGCGTTCGAGGGACACGTCGGCGCCGACCTTTCCGCGGATGATCTCGTTCGCCCCGACGGGGCCGTGGCCGCCGACGTAGAGGACGTCGCCGAGGCGCTTGCAGCCGAGATAGTTCCCCGCCGGCCGCGAGACCGGCGGAAGGACGATGCCGAGCTCGACGAGCCTGGCGGCTATTCGATCGCTCGGCAAGCCTCGCTCCTCGGAGTGCTCATGGCGATCAGCTCGACGGGAGTGCCGGCGGTGAGCCGTCGCCTCTTTTCACGACGTTCATCGCGAGCGTGATCATCGACGCGATGTCCCCGAGGTTCGACGGGATCACGAGCGTATTGCCTGCCTTCGCGAGCTTGCCGAACTCCGTCACGTATTGCTCGGCGACGCGCAGCTGCACCGCCTCGTAGCCGCCCGGCATCTGGATCGCCTGTGCCACCTGCCGGATGCCGTCGGCGGTCGCTTGCGCGACCGAGCGGATGGCGTCGGCCTCGCCCTCGGCCTCGTTGATCTGCTGCTGCTTCTTCGCCTCGGACTGTTTGATCTCCTGCTGCTTGTGGCCTTCCGCGGTGTTGATGAGCGCGTCGCGCTCGCCTTCGGACTTCAAGATCGACGCGCGCTTCTCGCGCTCGGCGCGCATCTGCTTCTCCATCGCGTCGAGCACGCCCTGCGGCGGCCGGATGTTCTTGATCTCGTAGCGCAGCACCTTCACGCCCCATGCTTCCGAGGCCTTGTCGATCTCGGTCACGACCTGCTGGTTGATGTGGGTGCGCTCCTCGAAGGTGCGGTCGAGGTCGAGCTTGCCGATCTCGCTCCGGAGCGTCGTCTGCGCGAGTTGGATGAGCGCGAAGGGCAGGTTGGCGATGCCGTACGACGCGCGCTCGGCGTCGACGATCTTCATGTAGAGGACGCCGTCGACCCCGACCATCACGTTGTCGCGCGTGATGCACTCCTGCTCGGGGATGTCCATCGCGTCTTCCTTCAGGCTGTGCCGGTAGCGGATGACGTAGAGGAACGGCACGAGGATGTGGAAGCCGGCGCCGAGCGTGGAGTTGTACTTGCCGAGGCGCTCGACCACGTACGCGCTCTGCTGCGGCACGACGATCGCGACCCGCGAGACGATGTAGACGACGGCTGCCGCCAACAGCAGCATGACCAACAATGCACCCGACATGACCCCTCCTATTCCGCTCGCAGCCAGAGCGTGAGACCGTCGACGCGGTCGACGCGGCACCGTGTTCCCCGCGGCAGCGCGACCCCGTCGACGCCGCGCGCGCCCCAGGTCGTACCGCGGAGCTCGGCACGGCCGATGCCCCCGGCGGGGATCTCCTCGATCACCGTCGCCGACTCCCGGCGCAGGTCGTCGACGGTGTGCGTGACGTCGGTGCGGGTGAGCGTCCGCTTGAACACCAGGACCGCGACGACCGACGTCACCGTGAACGCGAGCCACTGCGCCCACGGCGGCCCGCCCCACCCGAGTCCCACGAGCGCGCCGACCACGAGCCCGCCGACCCCGAACGCGAGCAGGAAGAAGTTCGTCGGGATCTGCGCTTCGGCGATCGCGAGCACGAGGCCGAGGACCATCCACAGCCACCACGCCATGGCGGTTCTCTTTCACGAAAGCTCCGGGCAAGTCCATGCCGGCGCGTCCGCTTGACGATGCCGCACGGAGCTTGTCAGCTACCGACCCATGACCCGGGGACGCGCTCGATGAGGTCGCGTGCGTGGGTCCCCGACGGCGCGAAGCTCGCGCTCAAGGAAGCGGCGTACGGTTTCTGGGCGCTCGCCGAGAAGCTCGTCGCCGGCCCGTTCGAGAAATACGACTTCCAGACGCGCCAGGTGCTCCGCCGCTGTCTCCGTCCGGACTCGAATTGCGTCGACGTCGGCGCGCACGCGGGGCACATCCTGCGCGAGATGCTGGCGGCGGCACCCCGCGGGCGCCATCTCGCCATCGAGCCGGTGCCGCGCTTCCACGCGCTCCTCGCGCGGAAGTACGGGGCGCGGGTGACGCTCCTCGATTGCGCGCTCTCGGATCGCGAGGGCGAGGCCGAGTTCGTCTGGTTTCCGGAGCGCCCCGCGCTCAGCGGCTTCCGGGAACGCACGATGACCGCCGACTACCGGCCGGAACGATTGCGCGTACGCATGCGACGGCTCGACGACGTGGTGCCGGCCGGTCAGCGCATCGACCTCGTGAAGATCGACGTCGAGGGTGCCGAGCTCCAGGTGCTGCGGGGGGCCGTGCAAACCCTCCACGCCTGGCGGCCGATCGTCCTCTTCGAAACCGGCCCCGGCGGCGCCGACGAGTACGGCACGCGTCCCGAGGAGATCTTCGACCTCCTCGCCGGGGCGGGTCTCGCGGTGAGCGTGATGGAGTACTGGCTCGCCGGAAAACCCGCGCTCTCGCGGGAGGAGTTCCTCGGACGATTCCTCAAAGGCTACGATTTTTTCTTCATGGCGTATCCCCTCCGGCCCTGACGCGCCCGCGCGTCTCCGAACAGTTGCCTACGAATCAGCCCGCTGCTCATCGTGTGGGGATGCCGAAAGGCGGCCTGTGTCGCGGACATCGTCACTCGATCCTGCTCGTCGACGAGGACGCGGCGGCCCGGAGTCTTCTCGAGATGCGGCTCCTGCTGGCGGACTTCGACGTCACGTGCGCCCGCCACGGACGGGCGGCGCTGCAGCTGCTGTCGCTCGGCATCTATCCGTGCGTGATCCTGGTCGACGTGGTGAAGCCGAGCGTCGGCGGGACGGAGCTCCGGCGCGCGCTCCTCTACGCCGAGCAATTCAGCCGGATCGCGGTCCAGGCGTTGCCGGTCGTGGACGGGCACATCGCGCCGAAGCCCAACGTCAGCGACGTGGTGAGCGGAGTGCGCGCCGTCGCCGCGCGCGAATGCCCGTACGTCGCCGTCTTCCGGCGCGCACCCCTCGAGCAGCGCTCGGTAGGGCGCGCCGCGCGACCGCCGCGTGTGCGCAAGAACGGCTCGCCGTCGTGATCCGCGGTCAGCCGGTCGCCGAAGGCTCCGTCGTCGCGTCACCGTCGCGGACCTCGAGCTGATCGTCGACGAGGCGAACGCCGCGCGTCCACTTGGCGGCGCGGACGATGGCCGCCAGCTCGGCGCGTTCCGCGACTCCACGGAGGGTGACGCAACCCTCGCGCGCCGTCACCTCGATGACGCTCGGATCCGACGACACGAGCCCGAGGCGCGACCGGACGCGCTCCGCGAGCACCGCATCGGGCACGTCCTCGCCGCGCCAACGCTGCTGCGCCTCGGCCAGCGTGCCAGTGGCGCGATTACGGGCGTCCTCGAGCGTGCGCTGGAGGGTGCGAGCCGCACGGCGCCGCGCCGAGGTCGCCTGATCCTGCACGAGCGCCCGCCGGCGCGCGCCGCGGTCGGGGTCGAAGAGGTACATCAGCCCGGCGCCGGCGAGGAGCCCGCCGACGAGCCCGGCCAGCCGGTTCACGACGGCCTCCGTGCCGTGCTCCGGCGATCATCGATTGCGTACGTATCCATAGTGCGATCCTCCCGGGTCCAACGACACCACGATCCGTGCCAACGCGGCGCACCATCGCGTGGGCCCGCGCGCCGTGGGGAGCACGATTTGCCCGCCGACTTGTAGAAACGGCCCGCAGCATCGACCGATGCCCCCGAGGCGGGTTATCGTGTGCCCGTGACCCGCGCTCGGATCGTCGCGACCATCGGCCCGGCGACCGCCGCCGACGCGACCGTCGCGGCACTGCTCGACGCCGGCGTGTCGGTCTGCCGGCTGAACTTTTCGCACGGCACCCACGCGGAGCACGGCGCCACGATCGAGCGTATCCGGAAGGCGGCCGGCGACCGGCCGATCGCGATCCTCCAGGATCTCGCGGGACCGAAGCTGCGGACGACCGGGCCGGTCGGCGGGGCACCCGGCGACGTCGTCGCGTTGTCGCTCCCCGAGACCGTGCGCGCCGGCGATCCGGTGCTCCTCGCCGACGGTGTCATGCAGCTCGAGGTCGTCGATCCCGAGCACAGCCGCGTGCTGGTGGGCGGCACGGTCGCCGCGGGCAAGGGCATCAACCTGCCCTCGTCGCGCCTCACGATGCCGTCGCTCACCGATAAGGACCGCGCCGATCTCGATTTCGGAGTAGCCGCCGGCGTCGATCTCGTGGCGCTCTCGTTCGTGCGCCGCGCGTCCGATCTCGCCGAGGCCGCGGCGCGCGGCGTTCCAGTGATCGCGAAGATCGAAAAGGCGGAGGCCGTCGAGCACATCGAGGAGATCATCGCCGCCGCCGACGGCATCATGCTCGCGCGCGGCGATCTCGGCGTCGAGATTCCGATCGAGCGGGTCCCGGTCGTGCAGAAGCGGGTGCTCGCGCTCGCGAATCGCGCCGCCAAGCCGGTCGTCACCGCGACCCAGATGCTGCGCTCGATGGTGACGAGCCCGCTCCCGACGCGCGCCGAGGCGACCGACGTCGCCAATGCGCTCCTCGACGGTACGGACGCCGTCATGCTCAGCGAGGAAACGGCGATCGGCGAGTATCCGATCGAGGCCGTGCGCGTCATGGGGCGGATCCTCGACACGGCCGAGCCGCTGCTCGTGCCCTCGCGCGACGATCCCGGCAACGACCCCGCGGCCGTGCTCGCGCACGCCGCGTGCGATCTCGCGACCCGCATCGGCGCCGCCGCGATCGTCACGCCGACGCATTCGGGCGCGAGCGTCCGCCGCGTCTCGCGTTGGCGGCCGGCCGTCCCGATCCTGGCGTTCACCGCCGATCCCGTGGTGCGCCGGCGTCTCGCGATCGTCTGGGGCGT
>DAIQBH010000012.1:0-55695 GCA_036781285.1 Thermodesulfobacteriota bacterium
CCGAGACGCCGCCGAGGACGGCGCCTGTGGCGGCTCCTTTGCCTGCCTTCTGCTTGCCGGCCGCGATGCCGCCGACGGGGGCACCGAGGGCCGCGCCGCGTGCCGCGCCGCTCACGGTGCCGGCCGCTCGGCCGCCGTAGTCGGGACCGGTGGGTCCGCCGCGCGCTTGACTGCTCGCCCACCGTTGGCACTCGGCGGTGTCGATGTCCTGCCGCTGCTGACTCTGGCCCTTCCCCGGGTACACGAACAAGTTCGGCTGCGCGGCGGCGACGCTCGCAACGAACGTCATCCCCACGACCGCAATCGTCGATCCGCGCATCGCATCACCCTTTCTGCTGCACGCCCTGGCGGGCGAAGAGATCGGCGACGCGCTTGGCCCAGAACGCCGCCGCCGCCTCGACGTCGGCCCACTTGGACGTCATCGTCTGGAGGCTCTTGTTGCCCGCGCGCGCATCGACACCGGCCATGAGCAGGCGATCGCTGATCTCGTCGCGGGCCTCGATCTCGATCGACGCCGACCCGACGAGGTTGGCGGTGTCGGCCGCGAGTCCACCGGCCGTCGTGAGGACGCGCAGCTGGGGCACGATCGTCGTGATCGTGTTGAGCGGTACGTTGGCGCCCTTCGCCTGCGTGAGGGCGGCCCGGACCTGGATGGTCTGCGGTCCCGGGTGATCGGCCATCAGGAAGCGCTCGCTCAAGGCGTCGTACAGCGCCTTGTAAAGGATGTCGGTCACGAGCTGTTGATCCGCGTCCGACAACTTCGATGGGCCGGAGGTCCACAGCGTGACGGAGTCGAGCTGGATCGCGTGATACTCCGACCAGTCCACTCCGGGGGCGACGTAGATCTGGAGGAAATCGTAGCCCTTGACCTTCTCGAGGCGGGAGTAGTCGCCGAGGAAGCCGGACGGCTCTGGAACCTGCCGGCGTGCGCGGACGCCGCCGCAACCGGAAGCCATCACCATGACCGTCGTGACGAGAGCCGCTGCTACCGTCAACCGCCTGCGATTCGCGCGCATGTGTGCACCTCCGGCCGGGCCTTTTTCAATAAAACGCAGTCGCTCCGCAAGAGGCGACGAGCCGATCGAAACTGGACGCGCGATACGGCGATGCGCTATCGAGCCCCTGCTCGCGGCCTGACGACGAACACGACGAGCTTCCGCGTGCCGAATTCCGAATCGGGAACACCGAGCGAGGGAGGTACGACGAGTGCAACGACTGAGCGTGTTGGTGATGGTCCTGGCGGTAGCCGCCGGCGTGAACACGACCGCCGCGAACGCACAGGACGCGCACTTCCATCCGAAGGGGAAGCTGCCCTCGAAGTTCACCACGGCGTTGCAGCAGGACCGCCGCGCGGCGCTGCCGTTCGACGATCGGCGCGATTTCGAGGAGGCGAAGAAGGGGTTCATCGCGGCGCCGCCGTACAAGCAGATCAAGGCCGAAGCCGGGCACGTCGCCTGGGACATGGGGAGCTACGACTTCCTGCTGAAGGATGAGGACTTCGCCAGCATCCATCCGTCGCTCCAGCGGCAGGCGGTGCTGAACATGGCATACGGCCTGTACGAGGTCGTGCCGGGAACGATCTACCAGGTGCGAGGGTTCGATCTCGCCAACCTGACCTTGGTCAAGGGCGACACGGGCTGGATCGTGTTCGATCCGCTGACGGCCAAAGAGACGGCGCGGGCGGCGCTCGATTTCGCCAACGAGCAGCTCGGGACGCGTCCGGTCGTCGCGGTCGTCTACTCGCATTCCCATGGCGATCACTTCGGGGGCGTGCGTGGCGTGGTGGACGAGGCCGACGTGAAGAGCGGCAAGGTCAAGGTGATCGCGCCGGTGGGCTTCATGGATCACGCGGTCGCCGAGAACGTCATGGCCGGCACCGCGATGACCCGGCGCATGTTCTACCAATACGGGGTGCTGCTGCCGCGCGGCCCGTTCGGCCACGTCGACCAGTCGATCGGCAAGAACACCGCCGCCGGCAACACCGGCTTGATCGAGCCCACCGTCATCGTCGCGCAGCCGTTCGAGGAGCTCACCGTCGACGGCGTCGACATGGTCTTCCAGAATACGCCCGGTACCGAAGCGCCCGCGGAGATGAACACCTGGTTTCCGAAGACGAAGGCGTTCTGGGCCGCCGAGAACGTCACCGGCACGATCCACAACATCTACACGCTCCGCGGTGCACTGGTGCGCGACGCGCTCGAGTGGTCGAAGCATATCAACGAGGCGATCTACCGCTTCGGCATGGACGCCGAGGTGATGTTCGCGTCGCATAGCTGGCCGCGCTGGGGCAACGCCCGGATCCTCGAGGTGATGCGCGCTCAGCGCGACGCCTACGCCCACCTGAACAATCACGTCCTGCACCTGGCGAACAGCGGCGTGACGATCAACGAGATCCACAACGTCTACCGCCAGCCGGCGAGCCTGCAGCGGCAATGGGCGGCGCGCAGCTACCACGGCTCGGAGGCGCACAACAGCCGGGCGGTCATCAACCGGTATCTCGGCTACTGGGACGCGAACCCCGCGACGCTGATCCCGCTGTCGCCGAAGGACTCCGCGCCGCTCTACGTCGAGATGATGGGTGGGGCCGGGAAGATCATGGCGAAGGGCCGCGAGCTTCTCGACCAGGGCAAATACCTCCATGCGCAGGAGATCCTGAACAAGCTCGTGTACGCGGAGCCCCACAACCAAGACGCCAAGGACCTCCTCGCGGACGCGTGGGAACAGATCGGCTACCAGCAGGAGAGTCCGAGCGTCCGCAACAGCTTTCTCGCCGGCGCCTACGAGCTGCGCTCGGGCATCCCGACCGGCGCCTCTCCCAAAGGCACGGGGCCGGACATGATCCAGGCGATGACGACCGGTCTCTGGCTCGATTTCCTCGGGGTGCGGCTGCAAAGCGAAAAGGTCGAAGGCCAGAGTTTCGTCATCAACTTCGTCACGCCGGACAACGGCGAGAGGTACGTCGTCGAGCTCAGCAACGGAACGCTCACGAACATCGCGGGGCACCAGGTGAAGAATCCGACCGCCACCCTCACGATGAACCGCGCGGACCTCGAGTCGGTGATGATGGGCAAGGCCGGCTTGGACGATCTCCTCGCGAACGGCAAGGCGAAGGTCGACGGCGATCGCCGGCCGCTCGATCTCCTGCGTGCGAGCGTGGTTCAGTTCCCGATGGGCTTCGAGATCCTGCCGGGCACCAAGGCACAACAGCCCAAGGCGCAGAAGATGGACGCGTTCGAACAGGCCGCTCCGGCTCCGACGGACGGAGGGTAGTCGCCGTCATGGCGGACGTCGCCGCCGCGAAACCGGGCGGCCGATCACGCCGCGGCGTTGGCGCGTATGGGGTCGCGATCTTCGCCATCACGGCGTGCGCGGTGCTCGGCTGCTCGACCATCCTCGCGGTCCGCGGCCAGCAACGCCTCGCGGACACGACGTGCGTCGTGTCGGGGACCGTCGCCGCCGAGAAGCCGACGGGCGCCCCGCTGGTCGTCGTCCTCGTCACGCGCAGCGGCGGGGACTGGGTGGTGGTCGACTACTTCACGGCGTCGAAGCCCGGGCCTTGGGTGTTCGGCGTCCAGGCCGGGACCTACTGGGTCGCGGCATTCGAGGACGTGAATCGCGACGGCGCCTATCAAGACGAGCCGTTCTACCGGCCCGACCCGGATCGACCGCTCGTGTTGACGCCGGGGCAGCGCGTCGCGAACGTCGACATCACGGTCCCGGAGGCCGGGCGCGCGCTCGAGACCGGTCGGCTCACCCTGCAGGGCCTGATGGCGCGCGGCGAGGAGGCGCAGAAGAGCAAGAGCATCTACGCGCTCAGCAAGGTCGGCGAGATCGCGGCGCTCGACGACCCGCGGTTCGCGGACGACGTCGCGACGGCCGGCATGTGGAAGTTCTACGATTTCCTGATCGCCGGGCGCGCCGGCATCTACTTCCTCGAGCCGTACGATCCGCAGCGCATCCCGGTGCTCTTCGTGCACGGCATCGACGGCTCGCCGCGGAGCTTCACGAACCTCGTCGCACGACTCGATCGTACCCGCTTTCAGCCCTGGGTCGTCTACTATCCGTCGGGTGCGCGGCTCGACGTCCTCGTCGGCTGGCTCGACGAGCTCTTCACCCGTCTCGAGCTGACCCTTCGCTTCGAGCGCGCGATCGTCGTCGGCTACAGCATGGGCGGGCTCGTGGCGCGGGGCTTCGTGCTGCGGCATCACGAGACGAGCGCCGTCGATCCCGTTCGCACCTTCGTCACGATCTCGTCGCCCTTCGGGGGCATGGCGTCGGCGGGCGACGGGGTCGCGAGGTCGCCGGTCGTCGTGCGCTCGTGGTACGGGCTCGCGCCCGGCAGCGAGTACCTGGACGGGCTCTTCTATGCCGATCCGGCGACCCGGCAACGGCGGCGCCGCCTCCCCGACGACGTCGCCTACCACATGATGTTCGGCTTCAAGGGCGGGGCGAGCGACGGCGTGGTCGCGATCGCGAGCCAGCTCCGGGACGAGGCGCAGGAAGAGGCGCGGACGCTCCGCGGGTACGACGAGACGCACGCCGGAATCCTGGCCAGTCCCGCGGTCGCGGCGCACCTGAACGCGATCCTCGCCGACCTCGAGTGAGGCGCGGTGTGCCGTTGTGCACCGGACCGACAGTCTGATATCGGAGCGCGCCCTGTGATCATGCGTGCCGTCGGCTGGGTGCTGCTCGGGCTCGTGGTGCTGCTGGCGGCGCTCTGGTGCGCGGCGGCACTGCACTTCACGGGACCCCGGCCCGCGTGGCTCGCGAACGTGCTCGCGGCCGGCCTCGTGACGGCCGCGCTCGCGACGGTCGTGGTCGTCCGGCCCATGCCGACGATGCTCGCCACGCTCGCGCTGGTCTTCGGGTTCTGGGCGCTCTGGTGGACCAGCGTCCAGCCGCGCAACGACCGGGAGTGGCAGCCCGACGTCGCCAAGACGGCCCACGTCGATGTCGACGGCGACCGCCTCACGATCACGAACGTCCGAAACTTCGACTACCGGACGGAAACCGACTACACGCCGCGCTGGGAAACCCGCACGTACGACCTCGCCAAGCTCGAAGGCGTCGACCTCTTCATGTCGTACTGGGACGCGTCCGGGATCGCGCACACGATCATGAGCTGGGACTTCTCCGACGGCCAGCACCTCGCCGTCTCGATCGAGACCCGGAAGGAGGTCGGCGAGGAGTACTCGGCGGTCAAGGGCTTCTTCAAGCAGTTCGAGATCTACTACGTGGTCGCCGACGAACGGGACGTGATCCGCCTCCGGACGAACTACCGGAACGAGCACGTCTACCTCTATCCGCTGCGGACGCCGATCGAGCGCGCGCGTCGGATTCTCATGGACTACGTCGAGTCGATCAACGCGCTCGACACGCAGGCGGACTTCTACAACGCCGCGACCGCCAACTGTACGACGACGATCACGAGGCACGTCCGCAAGATCGGGGTCACGTTCCCGTTCGATCGCCGCCTCATCATCAACGGCAAGCTCGACGAGCTCCTCTACGAGCACGGCATCATCGATACGAGCCGCCCGTTCGCCGAGGTCCGGCAGGCGAGCAGCATCGACGCGCGCGCCCAGGCGGCGGATCAGGATCCGGAGTTCTCCGCCCGCATTCGGCAGGGCATCGTGCGGCCCCCGCTGCTGGTGCTGCCGGCGGGCGCTTCGTAGCACGCGCAACACCAACCCAAGCAACGACACCAAGGAGGAGTCATGGCACAGCAGCAGAAGTGGATGGCGGCCGGCGCGCTCGGCGCGCTCGCGTGTGGGATCGTCGGATGCGGCATGAGCAGCACGGCGACGCCGCCGCCGCCGAAGGCCGCGGTCGCGGTCTCCGAGCAGCCCGGCGAGGTGGTCGAGGAGGCGACGGTCGCCGTGCAGGCGAACGTCGTGAAGGTCGACAAGAAGAGCCGCGTCGTCACGCTCAAGAACGCCGAGGGCAAGGTCTTCGACGTCAAGGTCGGCGACGAGGTGCGGAACTTCGACCAGATCAAGAAGGGGGACGAGGTGGTCGCGTCCTACTACGAGTCGCTCGCGATCACCCTGAAGAAGCCCGGCGACGCGACCCCGGGCGTCGAGGCGCGCGAGACGCTCGACCGCGCCGAGCCCGGACGGAAGCCGGGCGGCATCGCCGCGAGCGAGACGAAGATCACCGCGACGGTCGTCGGCCTCGACAAGAAAAAAGGCACCGTCACGCTGAAAGGCCCGCAGGGGAAGGTGGTGACGGTCGCGGCGCGCGACAAGCGACGGCTCGAGCCGGTGAAGGTGGGCGATCTCATCGAGGCGACGTTCACCGAGGCGGTCGCCATCTCGGTCGAGAAGCCCGTCACGAAGTAGGTCGGTGGCGCGCGCGGGAGCACGGGCGGGCGGAAGGGCGACGGCGGTGACGTCGTCGCTCCTCGCGCTCGTCGTGCTCCTGTCGGCGTCCTCCGCGGCGGTCGGCGCCACGCCGGAGCCGTCGCCGGCGGTGACCGCGAGCCCGCCCGCCGCCGCCTGGATCCGTCCGGAAGAGGTCGCGACCCGGGCCGACGGCCTCGTCCGCGTCCTCGAGAGCACGGCGCCGGACGCCGTCGTGCGGGCGAACGTGGCGCGCATCGAGGAGGAGCTCTCCACCGTCATCCGCAACGTCGAGCCGCTGCTCGCCCAGGCGCGGGCCGCCGCCGCCGCGTCGATCCCCTTCGTCGAGCTCGAGGATTTGCAACGCGAGCTCGCGAGCGACGACCGCGTTCTCGCCGAGTTCGAGTCGACGCTCACCGCCGAGGCCAAGCGCATCGCCGAGGCGCTCGACGAGATCGCGCGGGCGCGTGCGACTTGGCTCGAGACGCGTGCGCATCCCGACACGCTCGCGGCCGGCGAGGCGGTGGGCCGGCGCGTGGAGGGATCGATCGCGGCGCTCGACGAGGCGACCGTGAGCCTCCAGCCCTGGCGCGTCCGCGTGCTGGCGCTCACCGACCGGGTGCTCGAGCGCCGGTCGGCGGTCACGAGCGCGCTCAAGCGAACGCGCGAGACGGCGGCGACCGAGTGGACGACGATCCTGATCCCGCGCCGCGCGCCCCTCTGGGACGTCGACGTCGCGGCCCGGCTCGCGGACGAGCTGCCGCGGGTCCCGGCGCAGATCCGGACGTACGGGAGCAGCACGCTCGCGTACATCCAGCGTGATCCGCGGCCGATCGCGCTCCAGGTGATCGTCGGGGTCCTCTTGATGCTGGCGTTCCGCCGCTTGGCGACGGACCTGACGCCGCGGCCCTACGCGCTCGCGGCGCTGCTCGTCGTGCTCGCGACGCCGTGGCTCCATCCGCTGAGCCCGCAACGGTTCCGGCAGCTGTTCGGGATCGTGGCGCTCGTGCCGGCGGCACGGCTCGTGTCGGCCGCGTCCGGTGGCGTCGGGTTGCCGGTGATCGCCGCCGTCGGAGCGCTGCTCATCGTCGATCGGTTCTCGCTTTCCGTGGCCCCGCTGCCGACGGTGTCGCGCCTCGGCGCGCTGCTCGCGACGGCGATGGGGTTCGCGCTCGCCGCCGTCATGCTTCGTCGCACGGCCGCGCGCGGCGGCCCCGCCTGGCTCGTCGTGCTCATGCGCGCCGCCCTCGCGGGTCTCGCCATCGCGCTCGGCGCCGAGGTCGGCGGATGGGAGCACCTCTCGGCGTTGCTCGGGCGGGGCATCGTCGCGAGTGGTGTCGCCGGCGTGCTCGTGCACGCGGCGATCATCGGTCTCGAGCCGCTCGCGCGGGCGATGGTCGCCGCGCCGTGGGTACGACGGCGCCGGCCGCAGGGGGGCGATCCGGACGCGCTGGCGCGACGGGTGACGCAGACGCTGCGCTGGATCGGCGGGTTCGTGTGGGTCGTGTTCGTCCTGCGGGCGGTCGGGCTCCACTGGGCGGCCGTCGGCTTCGTGCAAGCGGTGCTCGGTCTCGGCGTCTCGGTCGGCGCGCTCTCGCTCTCGGTCGGGACGGTGATCGCCTTCGCGCTGACGCTCGTCGCCGCGATGGTGCTCGCCCGGCTCGTGACCGTCGTCCTCGAGACCGACGTCTATCCGCGGACCAATCTGCCGCGCGGCGTGCCGTTCGTGCTGTCGACGCTGGTGCGCTACGCCGTCTATTCCGTCGGCTTTCTCCTCGCGCTCGCCGCCGGCGGGATCCAGCTCGGCCAGCTCGCCATCCTGCTCGGCGGCCTCGGCGTCGGGCTCGGCCTCGGGCTCCAGGATCTGGTGAAGAACTTCGCGGCCGGCCTCACCATCCTCCTCGAGCGCCACGTCCAGCCGGGGGACGCGGTCCAACTGCCGGGGCAGAGCATCTTCGGGCGCGTGCTGTCGATCGGCATGCGGGCGACGGTGGTGCGCGCCTGGGACGGCTCCGAGGTCGTCGTGCCGAACGCGGATCTCGTCGCGAGCGCGATCACGAACTGGACGCTCTCCGATCGGCTCTGCCGCGTCGAGGTGAAGGTGGGCGTCGCGTACGGCACCGATCCCGAGCGGGTGCTGACGCTCTTGCTCGAGGCCGCGCGCGGCGTCCCTCGCGTCCTCGCGAGCCCCGCGCCGGTCGCCGTCTTCGTCGGCTTCGGGGAGAGCTCCCTCGACTTCATCGTCCGCGGGTGGAGCGACGAAGGCTTCGAGAACAAGCTCGACGTCACGAGCCTGCTGGCGCTCGCCGTCCACCGCGCCCTGACGGACGCCGGGATCGCGATCCCGTTCCCGCAGCGCGACCTGCACCTCGCGAGCGTCGCGCCCGCGGCAGCGGAGGCGCTCGCACGGCCGGGGACGGATGCCACGCGGAACGCGGCAGGCGGCACCTGACCGGCTCGCCTACAGTCCGCCGCCCCAGCGGTACTGGAGCGCGAGCCCGACGAGATCGAAGTCGCCGCCGAGCTTGGTGGCGACCGCCTTGCTGCCGTAGAGCTTGACCGAGTGGTGGCGGGTCACGGAGAGCGCGAGCGTGATGCCGACGCGGGCGTTCGACTGCTCGTCGTCGTTCTCCGTCCCGTCGATCGAGGTGCGGCCGCCGCCGTAGTAGGTGCCGTCGAGCGAGCCCCAGAGCGGCGCGCCGAAGCGGTAGATCACGTGGCCCTGGACGGCGTAGCGCGGGGCTTGCCGGCGCGTCGTCCCTCCGAAGAAGTCGCCGTTGTCGGTGTAGTAGGTGACGCTCGGGGCGACCTCGAGCGTCACCGGTCCGAGCGTCTTCGAGATGCCGAGCTCGGGCTTGATGGACCAGCGGTTGGTGCCGATGTTGACGAGCCGATCCTCGTCGTACTGACCGAGCGGCAGCGTCATCTGGAAGCTCGCGCCGATCACGAGATCCTGCTCCCACTCGAGGAACGCCGGCAGCGTGAGCGCGGGCGCGCCGTAGAAATTGTAGGAGACGCGGAGGCGCGGGTCGTTGAAGCCGTCGACGATGCGCTCTTCCGGTTCCCCGCGGACCGTCGCCGTGCCGTCGACCCAGGAGTAGGGCACGATGACGTCGACTTTGCCCGACCGGCCGAAGAGTCCGAACGACCGCGCATAGGCGAGAACGGCGGTGTGGGCGGTGACGTTCGCGTCCTCCAGCGGCAACGACGGATCGGTGACGACGTCCCCCTCCTGGTAGGCGTAGCCGGCGATCAGGAAGTTCATGCCGACGGGCGTGTTGCTGTACGAGCGCGGCTCGAGCTCCTGCGCTCCGGCCGCGGGGGCGAGCGCGCCGGCGGCGAGGACGGCGGCGCCGAGCAAAAGCCGGAGGACGCACGCGGGGCTCACGCCGCGCCGCACCCTCACGGCGCCGTGGCGCGGACCCGCTTCCCCTCGACTCGCTTCTCGGGCGGTGCGAGCGGCACCGGCGTCGCGGGCGGCGCCGCCTCGGCGGCGTGCAGATAGAGGATGCGGCGCACCTCCTCGATCGCCTCCGGCGTGCCCTGGCACGAGTGGTTCCACCGCACGACCTTCTCGGACGCGACCCAGTCGACGTGCGCGCTCTCGTAGGCGACGACACCGTCGTTGCCGTGCGCGTAGGGCCCCGTGCCTTTCACGGGAATGATCGAGTGCGACGGGATGGACGGCGCGACCGCAATCTTCGAGGTGATCTCGATGAAGGGCTGGCGCGCGCTCATGTTGTCGATCGCCGTCGGCGGGCGGCGGAGGAGGGCGGCGATGTGGGCGTCCTCGTCGTCGCCGAAGGCCGTCGCGAGTACGCCGAGTTGGCCGACCAGCGTGGCCGGCATCCGCACCAGCGAGCCGGCAAACGCCCCGAGGCGCCCGGCCGCCATGAGGGCGCCGTTGTGCGGGGTCGAGATGAACACGACGCGGCCGACGAACGGCAAGGGGGTGAAGAACATGGACTGCCGCACGAGCGCGCGGGTCTCGGGGGCGAGCTTCACGGAGTCGAAGGACTTCGTGGTCCAGTGGTCCCAGAGCTTGGTGCCGGTGTCGACCGCGGTCAGCTTGGTGAGCAGCCCGCCCTGGCTGTGGCCGATCACGACCATGCGCTGGAGCGCCGGATCCGTGCCCGCGGGATCGAACTCCTGGACGGCCGCCGTGAGCGCGGCCCGCAAGCGTCCGGCCGAATAGCCGACCGGGTTGCCGGTGTCGTACATGAAGATCCAGACCTGAAAGCGACTGCGAATGCGCGGGTCGCCCGCGAACTCGTTGACCAGCTCGGCCCAGCGTGTCGGGCTCGAGGCCGTTCCGTGGACGAGCACGATGGGGAACTTGCCGCGCTGATACGGCTGCATCGTGAACAAGCCGTCCTGCGTCCGATCCTTGGGGAGCATGCTGGCGAACGCGCCCCCGCGGAGGAAGGCGGCGATCTCGAGGCCGTAGAGGGGATTGCCCTCGAGCTGGTACGCGATGGCGGCTGTCGGGTCCGTTTCGAGCGGTTGCACCTGGCCGTCGATCGTGACGGTCGCGGCGCGGTCCGCGGCGTAGATCTCCAGCCGGCCGCGGAACCGCCCGGTCGCGAGATTCGCGCGGGCGTTCTCCAGTCGGACGAGGGCGGTCACCGGAACTTTGGTGCGGGCTCCGATGCGTTCCGCGCCGACGTGCTTCGCCCCGCTCGCCGCGTCCTTGAGGCTCGCGGCCAGCGGCGCGCCGAGGCCGGGACGCAGATAGCGGTTGCGGAGACCACGCACGCTGAGCGTGGTGGTCGAGACGAAGCGGTCGAGCGCATATCCGGCCCACGTGAGCCCGCTCTCGTCGAGCGTCAGGTCGAGCGTGCCGAACGGGAGCGGGCGCGACCCTGCCTCGAGGCGGAGCTCGGCGTGCTTGCCGCGCTGGCCGCCCGCGCCGGCCTGGCCCGGACCCCCCGACGCCGGGTCGGTCGCGGCGAGACCCTGGGCGAGGCCTTGATTGTAGAGGTCGTAGGCGAGGCGGAGGCGCGGATCCGACTGGTGCAGCGGCATCGGCTGACCGCCCCCCGGGAAGAGGAGCGCATAGGCGTAGATCGCCGACGCCAGGAAGTAGCGGCGATCGCCGCTCCGTTCGCCGTGCAGGAAGGAGAGATCGGCCAGGGCGAAGAGGCGGTGCTCGTCGCCCGTCGGCTCGAGCCCTTGGTGCAGCTCGGCGAGGACGGCGGCCGGCTCCTTCTCGAAGCGCCCCATCAGATCGAGACGGCGGAGCACCACCTTCGAGGCTTCGGACGGCTCTCCTTCCGAGAGCGCGCTCTCGGTGTGGAGGCGGTAGGCGGTCTGGGGATCGATGCGGGAGACGCCGACCGGCGTGCCGCAGCCGGCCGCCACGAGGGCGACGACAGCGACGAAGTGAAAGCGGCACGCGCTCCGACCGACCGGCTGCCAATGCATGCTGAGGCTCCTCGGGAGACGAAGGGTCCGGTCAGTGCCGGCCTCCGCGTATCGACGCCGGTCTCGCGTGTCTCGCGGCCGAGACCGTCGCCGTTGCCGGGTCCTATATCTGGTTCGCGCCAAAGCGCGAGTCCGAGGGGGTGACTCCTTGGATCCGTCAGTGGTCGAGCGCCCGCCCGAGCTGATCCATCGCGCGCCCGAAGCCTTCCCAGTCGCCGGCGCGCAGCTTGTCGAGCGCGCTCCGATAGTGATCGCGCGCCGACGTGGGCTCGGACGGCGCCGCCGGTTGCTGCGGAATGCCGTCCGGGGGCGGCGCGCCGGGCACCGGCATCGCAATCGGCGCGGGCCGTGAGGCGCCGGGACGGAAGACCGCCGCGAGTGCCGCGTCGAGCGTCCGTTCCATCGCGAGCCGGTCGCCGTAGGCGACGATCACGCGCTTCAGCTCCGGGATCTGCCCCTGCGTCGAGCGCAGGTAGAGCGGCTCGACGTAGACGACGGAATCCTCGACCGGGATCACGAGCAGGTTGCCGCGGATCACCTTCGAGCCCATCTGGTTCCAGAGCGAGAGCTGCTGCGAGATCACCGTGTCCTGGTCGATGCGCGCTTCGACCTGCTGCGGTCCGTAGACGAGCCGCTCCTTCGGGAGCTCGTAGACGACGAGCTCGCCGTAGTGGGCGAGGTCGCTGCGCGCCGCGATCCAGCCGACCATGTTGCTGCGGTTCGCGGGCGTCATGGGCTGCATGAGGATGAACTCCTCGCCGCTCTCGCCGGGGAGCTTCGTGATCACGTAATACGGATCGGCGGCCGCCCGCCGCGTCTCGCCGCCCGCGGCTTCCGTCGGGAAGCTCCAGAGATCTTCCTTGTTGTAGAACACGTCCGGGTTGGTCATGTGGTACGTGCGGTACATCTCGGACTGGACGCGGAAGAGGTCTTCCGGATACCGCACGTGCTTCTGGAGATCGGCCGGCATCTCGGCGAACGGCTTGAAGAGTCCGGGAAAGATGCGGCCGTACGTGGCGAGCACCGGCTCTTCGGGGTCGACGGCGTAGAAGGTGACGGTGCCGTCATACGCGTCGACGACGACCTTCACCGGGTTGCGGATGTAGTTGATGCCGAGGCCGCGGATGGGCTCGGCGTAGGGATAGGTGCGTGCCGTCGTGTACGCGTCCTGCATCCAGACGAGCCGTCCGCCCGTCACGACCAGGTACGGGTCGCGGTCGAGGCGCAGGAAGGGTGCCAGCGCGCCGATCCGCTGCACGAGCGAGCGGCGGAAGAGGATGCGGCTCTCCGGTTTGAGGTTCCCGGAGAGCACCAGGTTCGCGTCGCGGAAGTGCCACGCGAAGACCGCGCGACGGAGGCGCGATCCGAGGCGGATGCCGTCGGCGCCCGCGTAGCTGTTGGTGACGTTCTCGTCGCCCTTGGGGTAGTCGAACTCCTCGGCCGCGGCGTTGACGATCACGTACTCGTCGGTCTTCTCGCCGAAGTAGATGCGCGGCTCGTCGACCTTCAGGCCGACCCGCGACCGCGGCGGGATGTCCTGGAGGAGGAACGTCGGCAGGCCCTCGCCCTCGAGCTCGGTCACGGGGCTCATCACGGCGCCGAAGCCGTGCGTGAACTGGAGGCGCTGGTTCACCCACGTCCTCGCGTTCTCCGGGAGGAGGGCGGGGTTGATCTCGCGCGCGGCGAGCATCACCTGGCTGCGGCCGCTCGGGAGATCGTAGCGGTCCACGTCGACGTCGTGGAAATCGTAGTAGAGGCGGATCAGCTGGAGCTGCCGGTACGCGTCGAGGAGCGGCTGCGGGTCCCAGAGCCGCACGTTCTGGAAGGTGGCTCGGTTGCGTTCGATCGCCGCGGCGTCGAGGGATTGCTCGGCCGGGAAGGGACGCGGCTCGATCCGGTCGAGGCCGTACGCGCGCCGGGTCATGGCGATGTTGTGCTCGAGGTAGGGGCGCTCGAGGCGGAGCTCGTCGGGCCGGACGCGGAGGCGCTGGAACACGTCCGGCAGGAACGACGCCGCCAGGCCTGCGACCATGGTGAGCGCGAAGGCCGCCGCCGGCCGGCGCCAATCCTGGCCGGCGACGTTGGACGCCGCGAGGACGGCGCCCGCGAGCGACGCCAGCACGAGACCCCACTGGAGCGGCAGCTTCACGGAGCTGACGGTGTAGCCGGCGCCGAAGACCGCGCCGTACGGTGCCAGCAGCAGGTCGTAGCGGCCGAGCCAATAGTCGAACGCCTTGGCCGCGAGGTAGAGCGCGAGGAGCAGGGACGCCGTGCCGACGAGTGGCGGCGAGGTCAGCTCCTCCGGACGCCGGAGGTCGAGCGACCCGTGCAGGTAGAAGACGGCGGCCGCCACCATCGTCGCGAAGACCACGCTCGCCGTCGCCGCGCCCCCGATGCCCTTCAGCGCGGGGAGGTCGAAGACGAAGAAGCCGACGTCGCGCCCGAAGACCGGATCGACCTCGCCGAACGTGCCGCCGTACCACCAGAGGAGATAGGTCTCCCAGCTCGCCGCCTGCGCGATCCCCGCGAGCGCCGCCATCACTGCGGCCGCGCCGACGACCAGGGCGCGCCAGGGAAGCCGTCCGGCGAGCGGCGCGATCAGCTCGGGAAGCGTCGCCTGCCCGTCGCCGGTTCGCCGGAAGACGACGCGGACCACCCCCGCCTGCCGCACCAGCGTGACCGCGCGCAGGCCGACCGCCGCGACGACCGCGAAGGTCGCGGCGAAGGTCACCGCGAAGCACACCAGCTTTGCGACGAGCGACGTCCGGAACACGACCCACGCGCCGAGCTGCCGGAACCAGAGCGCGTCGAGGAAGAGGCCGCTCGCCGCGCCGGCCAGCATCACCAGTGCGAACGCGGCGATCGCGACGCCGACGAGCGCGAACCTAGCCACGGGAGCTCGCGGCCTCGACGTGGTCACCGCGTGCCTCCGCGGCGATCGTCGTCACGTGCTCGCGGACGACGGGGGGCGGGCAGAGCCGGACGAAGAGCCAGAGCCCGCCGAGACCCACCAGCAGATCGTCGGTCGCGCCGATCACGGGCAGGAGCTCCGGGACGACGTCGATGGGCGACAGGAGATACGTCGCGACGAGGACGAGCAGCGTCTTCGGCAGCAGGGACACCCGGCGATCGCGGAAGAGCCGCCAAAAGAGCTTGGCGAAGCTCGGCACGTGCCGCAGCAGCTGCCCCCCGCGCCCCGTGAAGAGGTAGCGCGGCATGGCGGTCGTCGCCCGGGTCACGCTCCATGCATGGCGCGGTCGGGCGGGGGAATCAATCCGAGCGGTGCCGGGTCGCCGTCAGGCGGACGGCGTGAGGGTCGCCACCGTACCTTCCGCGCGGCGGCTCTGGTCCTGGTCCCACGTCACGAGCGGCAATCCGAGCATCCGTGCGACCGCGACGTATGATGCATCTGCGCCACGCAGGCCGAGGTCCGCCGCGAGCTGGGCGATCTGTTCGCCGACGCGGCGGTCCAGCGTGACTACGCGAAGCGCCGGCAAGCGCATCAGCCAGACGACGATCCGTCGTGCCACGCTCCCGTCATCGAGCCGGCGGCGCACGGCGCCAGCGACCTCCGCCGGCAGGATGGCCGGCACCACGAACAGCCCGCCCTCCCGCTCGCGATCTTCGAACCAGCGTGCCGACGGATCGTGGTGCACATCGTGTTCGAACAAGCGGCTGACGAAGACGCTCGCGTCGACGACCACATCATCCACGTCGTTGCTCTCGGACGGCCCGCACCGCGCTTACGTTCTTCGGCAACTTCGCGCTGATCTGCTCCGCGATCCGATCGATCTCGTCCCAAACGGCCCGCGATCGTGCGGGATCCGGACGGGGGCGGCGCAGGACCGGCACGATGCGGGCGACGACCTCACCGCGATAGGTGATCTCGACCGGTTCGCAGTCCTCACGGACGCGACGGAGGATCTCGCTCGTGTTCTGCTTCAGCTCTCGAATTCCAACGGTGGGCATGGCGCACTCCTTGTGGGCACAAACGTGTCTACAAGGTGCCCCGCTCTGCGTCGTGGCACAAGACTCCGAGTAGCCAGTCCTGCTTCCTCCGCACGGTGGTTCGACGGTTGGAAGCCGGGAAGCGGGGCCCGGCACCAGGCGCGCTCGTGTCACCGGCCGGTCAAGATCGGCCGCCGGTCGCGCGAGCCAGAACCTGGCTCCTCACGGTCGGAGGGCGGCTGCTTGCTTCGACCGAGCCTCGACATACGCGAAGGCGCGCGTCCGGCCACGCGTGGCCTCACGCCGACTCGCGGCTAGACGCAGACCGCGAACGCGGGCTCGTCGGTCACCCCGGTGAGCCGCCACGCGACGCGCAGCATCGCGGTGCCGGCGACGTGGGGGACGTTGTAGACGGTGCGCGGCGCGTGCGCCTCGCCGTCGTCGTGCAGCGACGGCAGCGGGCGCGCGGGATCGCGGTCGACGTGGAAGTCGACGAGGATCGACGCGCGCGCGGGCAGGACGGGGAGCGGCACGGTGACCGCGCGCGAGGCGCGGCGCAGGAGCTGGATGCGGCGTGACGGATCGCGGACGGCGTCGCTCCGCCAGGGCTCGCCCGGCAGCGGCTCCAGGCGCTCGACCACCGGCACGATGAGACGGAACCAGCGCACGATGCCCGAGGCGAGCTCCGGCCGGCGACCGAGGATGCCGCCGGTCGTCCCGCCGCGCGCGTCACGACTCGCGAAGCGCGTCGCCCGCGAGGCGACGTCGAGGGTGACATGGTCGAGGTCGGTCGCGAGCATGCGCGCCGGCCGGCCGTCGTGGGGCACGGTCACGAGCCGCGTGCCGGCGTGGCCCGGAAAGAACCGCACGCGATCGCCGGTCGCGCTCAGGATCCCGAGCGTGCGCCGATCGCCGTCGGGCATCTCGACGGCGACGTAGACGATCGCGCCGGGGTCGATGCCCTCGTCGATGAGGCGGCGGCGCGGCCGCGCGAGCGGCGAGCTCGGGGAGAAACGCGCGAGCGCGTCGCCCTCGGGGAACACGAGGGAAACCGGGGTCGCGTCGACGGAATGGAAGGGAGTCACGGCGGGGCGCAGGCCGGACGAGCCGGATGGCGTCTTCTCGTACACTCGCCCACCGGCGCGCAAGTGAATTCTCGCCGTCCGGGCGGCGGCGATCCCCGCCGTTCAGGCGCCGGTGGCGGCCCGCGGGCTCCTGACGCAGGACACGACCGTGAACCCCGCCTCCTCGAGCAGCTGCTCCGGCAGGCGGCCCGGCGGCATGCGCACGCGGAGCGCGACGCGCTCGCGGCCGCCGTGGGTGCGCACGGCCGTGAGCCACGCGACGGCGCCGCCGTGCCGCTCGAGCAGCTGCCGCGCGCGCGTTGCCGCCGCCGGATCGTCCGCGCACTCGATCTCGAGGACGGTGGTCGGGTCGAGGCGTGCGCAGAGGTCGACGAGCGCGCCGAGAAGATCGCTCTCGCTCACGATGCCGACGAGCACGTCGCCGTCGAGCACGGGCAGCGCGCCGATCTTCCTCCTGCGGAGCTCGGCGGCCGCGATCTCGATGGGAGTGTGGGGTGTCGTCGTCGCGGGCGCGGGCGTCATGATGGCCTCGACGGTCACGCCGGCATCGACCACCCCGCGCACGTCGCGGTCCGTGACGATGCCGATCACGCGATCCGCCGCAACGACCGGCAGCTGGCGGATCTTGCGGCGCCGGAGGCGCTCCCGGACCGTGGCGACGTCGTCGTCGGGGCGAACGGTCTCGACCGTCGTGGTCATGCAATCGCGGATCATCATGGGGTCTCTCCCGTGGCGCGCAGCCAGGCGACGATGTCGCGGAGCTGCGCTTCGTCGAGCGTGTCCCGGAAGTGCGGCATCCGTCCGGATTCACGCTGGAGCATGTGGCGGACGCGGGCCCGGGTGCCGGCGGGACCGAGTCGCGCGAGCGCCGCCCCGTCGAGCGGCGGCGCCGCGATCGACGGCGGCAGCAGATCCTCGGGGTGCACCCCGAGGCCGTCGTCGCCGTGGCAAGACGCGCAGTAGGTGTCGTAGAGCCGGTAGCCTTTCGAGAGGTGGCGGACGTACGCCACGACGGCGCGCACCTCGCCGGGATTGAAGGCGTCCACGAGCGCCGGCATGGTGCCGAAGCCTTCGACGGCGACCCGTTTGAGCGCCGGGTCCGTGTAGCGTTCGCGGGCGCGCATCAGGTCCGGCGGCGACGGGTCGTTGGTCGCTCCGAGGATCCCCGCGCCCTCGCCGTAGGCGCCGTGACAGAACGCGCACGTCCCCTCGAACACGAAGCGTCCCACGCGCACGAGCGGCCAGTCCGTGCGGGCGAGGGTGGGCAGGTACGCGGCGATCGCGTCGGTCTCGAGGTCGTCGGCGACCGCGCTCCGGCGCGGCGAGGCTGGGAGCGGCTCGCCGGCGAGCAATCGTCCGACGAGCTGCTCGTCGGTCGCGCCCGCGAGCAGGCCCGGGGCGCGCAGGTCCGCCGGCTTCAGATCGAGGACCTCGGTGACCGGTCCGTCGCCGTGCCCGCGCGCTCCGTGGCAGCCGGCGCAATAGGTGGCGTACAGCCCCTTCCCGCGCACGGCGGCGGTCGTGGTCGCGGGCTCGCGGACGCCCGAGTGCGGGTGCCGTGCCGCGGGCAGGCACGCCGCCGCCATGACCGTCGCGGCGAGAACCAGACCGGCGACTGCGGTGCAGCGGCGCCGCCTCACGATGCCGCGGTGGCCTGCGCCGCGGTCGCCGGCGGCTCGGCCGCCAGGACCGCGTCGTCCGACGCTTCGAGATCCTCGTACTGGAGGATCCCCAGCCCGTGGAACCGCTCGCGGAGCCAGTCGTCGAGGAGCCCGAGCTTCTTCACGTTCGGGACGATCTTCGAGAACAGCATGCGGCGGAACTCGATCATGCTCGGCGACGCGAGCGCGTAGCCGCAGCACTCGTCGGCGGGCATGCCCATGCGCTCCCAGACGTCGCGGGCGAGGAAGCGGTCGCGCATGAGGACGCACGCCTCGTACGTGAACTCCTGGCGCTCGCGGACCTCGGCGGCGGTGAAGTGCGTGGCGTAGAAGTCCCGCAGCGAGATCACGCCGAACGCGACGTGGCGGGCCTCGTCGCGCATCACGTGCGTCGTCAGGTCGCGGATCAGCGGCTCGTTCGCGTACGCGCGGATGAACCCGAACGCCGCGAGCGCGAGCCCTTCCACCAGGATCTGCATGCCGAGGTACTTCATGTCCCAGCGCGAGTCGGAAAGGATCTGGTCGAGCAGCGTCTTCAGGTGCGGGTTGATCGGGTAGACCTTCTCGAGCTTGTCGCGGAGGTAGCGGTCGTAGACCTCGACGTGGCGCGCCTCGTCCATCACCTGCGTCGCGGCGTAGAGCTTGGCGTCCATCACCGGCACCGCGTCGACGAGCTGCGCGGTCGCGAGGAGCGCGCCCTGCTCGCCGTGCAGGAACTGGGAGAGGATCCACGACATCGACTCGTGGCGGAGGCGCTCGCGCTCCGGCGTCGTCAGCCGGTCCCAGATCGGCGTCCCGTAGATCGCGATCTGGCTGTCGGGAAGATTTTCGGCCTCGGGGTCGACGGCGCGCGTCCAGTCGAGGGTCGTGGCGCCGTCCCACTGGTCGCGCTTGGCGTGGTCGTAGAGGCGGGTGAGCTGCCCGTCCTGATGCTCGTACTTCCACGTGAAGGTCGTGGGGAACGTCGTGGAAAGCGTCTCGACACTCGATGGCAGCAGCATGCGGCGACCCTCCTCGCGGTCTCGTCGCGAGGAGCATCGGACGTGCCACCGCGCACGCGCGCAGGATCGCGGGAGGCCGGGCGCGGACTTCTCGGGGATGCGAAAGTGGGGGCCGCGCTTTCCCATCGTTCGGAAGGGGGCGCCGCCTAGCTCTCGCCCGCGAGCTCGTGGGCGAGCGCGTGCAGCTCGTCGTAGTCGACCGGCTTCCGGCAGAGGCGCAAGAACGGCCGCGCCCCGACCTCCGCTTCCATTTCCGCCGTCCAGTACGCCGTGGCGAGGAGGACGTTGACGTCGGCGCGCCGCGCCCGCACGCGGTCGGCGAACGTGATGCCGTCGACGACGGCCATCTGGTAGTCGCTGATCACGAGATCGGCGGCGTCGAGGCTGCTCGCCGGCACGTCGCGGGGGTCCTCGTATTGATGGACGACGTGTCCGTCGTCCTCGAGGTTGGCGGCGACGCCGCTCCGGAAGGACGCATCGTCGTCGACGACGACGATGGTGATCCCGTTACAGGGCCGCGACACGGGTCGGAAGGTTGACGTGAAAGGCGGTGCCGTGGGGCAGCAGCCGCTCGAAGCCGATGGTGCCGCCGTGGGCGAGCACGATCTGCTTCGAGATGGGAAGGCCGAGGCCCGAGCCGCCGCGCTTCGTCGTCTCGAAGAGCTTGAACATCTCGACGGACTCCGGGATCCCGGGGCCGTCGTCCGAGACGGTGAAGCGCACCCCCTCGTCGGCACGGCTGGCCCGGACCCCGACGCGACCGGGGCCGTGGTCGATCGCTTCGACGGCGTTCTTCACGAGGTTGTCGAGGACGCGGCGGAGCTTGTCCTCGTCGGCGCTGAGCTCGGGGCAATCCGGCGTGACGTCGAGCGTGAGCGCGATGTCGCGCGCCGTCGCCACGGGCTCCCAGAGGTCGATGACGCGTTGGAGAAAGGGTGGGAGCGGGATCGTACGCACCTCGAGCCGTTGCTGGCGCGCGAAATCGAGGAAGTCCTTGACGAGCCCGTCGAGGCGCCGGACTTCGGACACGATCCGCTCGGCCGGCTCGGCGAGATCCTGGCTGGTCCGTTCCGGATGGCGCGTCACGCGGCGATGGATCAGCTGCGCCTGCATGGAGAGTCCCGCGAGCGGGTTGCCGAGGTCGTGCACGATGCGCGCGGTGATGGCGCCGATGTCGGCGAGGCGTTCGCGCTGCTCCGCGAGCCGCCGCGCCTCGTTCAGCGCGTTCTCCATCGCGCGGCGCTCGCTGACGTCGCGGATGAACGCCGAGTACACGACCTGATCGCCCAAGCGCGCCTCGGAGACCGAGAGCTCGATCGGAAAGATCTCGCCGTCCTTCCGTCGCGCTTGTACCTCGCGAATGCGGCCGATCGCCTTGGGTGTCCCGGTTTCTCGGTAGTTGGCGAGATAGCCGTCGTGCTCCTCGCGATACGGCGGCGGCATCAGCATGCGGACGTTCTGTCCGAGCACGTCGCCGGCGTCGTAGCCGAAGATCTTCTCGGCGGCCCGGTTGAAGAGCGTCACCTCACCGTGGCGGTCGATGCAGATGATGGCGTCCTGCGCGGTATCGAGGATGGCTTGCCATCGGACTTCGTTGAGTTGGAGCACGCGTAGGGCGTGCACCGTCCGATCCTCTTCCATTGATTGCTCCGCGACGTTCGACGTCGAGAAAGCAGCGGCGTACCGTACTTTCGGCGGAGCGGCAAACGACGACACCCTACCCGCGAGTCGCGCCGGGCCGCGGCGCCGTGCGGAAGCCGGCGGCTCGGCTCGTCAGCGCGGACAGCGCCGCGACCACGAGCGCTGCCAGCACGGCGGTCGCGAGGTCGCTCGTGTGGAGGGGCGTCACATGGAGGTAGGGCGCCAGGGCCGGCGTCTGGACGATGCCGAGCGTGAGCGCCACCGTCGCGATCGTCACCACGCGCGACGCGCGCGTGCGGAGCCCGCTGCCGAGCGCGGCGAGGACGGCGCTCGCGAACGAGAGCGTCACGAGTGCGAAGGCGCGCGCGTGCGCGACGGGACTCCCCTCGTCGAGGGCGCCGAGGTAGCCGCTAGCGAGGAGCGTGGCGAGGGCGACGCCGACGATCACGACGTCGAGCCAGTCGGCGGTCGTGAAAAACGCGGCCTCCCGCTCGTGCGCGTGCGGGCGCAGCTCCGCCGCGCGGGCGGGGGCTTGGAACGCGAGCAGCGCGGTCGGGTGGATCACCAGCTCGAGCCAGACGATGTGGATGGGCAGGTAGAGGAGCGGATGGCCGCCGAGCGGGATCAGGGCCGCGGTGGCCACGAGGGGCAGGTGGATCGTCAGGAGATAGCGAAAGCTCGCCCGGAGATTCTGGAACAACTGCCGGCCTTCCGCGATCGCGGCGACGATGGTGCCGAAGTCGTCGTCGAGGAGCACGATCGGCGCCACCTCGCGCGCGCTCTGGGTGCCGCGCTCGCCCATGGCGATGCCGACGTCCGCCGCTTGCAGCGCCGGGACGTCGTTCACGCCGTCGCCGGTGACGGCGACGAACTCGCCGGCACGTTGCAGCGCCCGCACGACCGCGAGCTTCTGCGCCGGGGTCGCGCGCGCGACGACCGCGACGTCGGCGAGGTCCGCCTCGGGATCCGCCGCGAGCCGCTCCGCGACCTCGTCGCCGGACCACGCCCGCGCCGTTCCGTCGGCGAGCCCGATCTCGCGCGCGACGGCGAGGGCGGTCGACGGGTGGTCGCCGGTCAACATGATCGGACGAATGCCGGCGGCCGCGCAGTCGCTGATCGCCGCCGCGATGCCGGGACGCACCGGGTCGGCGAACGCGAGCAGCCCCGCCAGCCGGAAGCCGGCGCTCGGCTCCTCGGGGCCGGGTGGCGCCGCGAGCGTGCGGCTCGCGCAGGCGAGCACTTTGTAGCCCCGGGTCGCGAGCGCGCCGGCGCGCGCGATCCAGCGCTCGCGCTCGGCGGTGCCGGCGTCGGCGAGCCCGAGAATGGTTTCGGGCGCGCCCTTGGCGATCGCGACGATCTCGCCGGTCGCGAGCCGCAGCACCGACGTCTCGCGCTTGCGGTCCTCGGTGAACGCGTAGAGCGCGAGACGGCTCGCGCTCCCGAGGGTCGGCGCGCCGGCCGGCCGCGCGTCGGCGGCGGTCAGGATCGCTTCGTCGACGGGGTCGCCGGTCTCGGCCCGCGCCGCCTGCGCGGCGAAGGCGAGCAGCGTCGGCGGCTCGACGCCGTCGGCAGGCACGAGCTCCACGAGCGCGAGCCGGCCCGCGGTGATCGTGCCCGTCTTGTCCGAGCAGATCGTGGTCACGCGTCCGATGTGCTCCACGGCCGCCGCGCGGCGGACGAGCGCGCGCCGCCGCGCCAGCCGATACACGCCGACACCGAGGAAGAAGGTGAACACGACCGGAAACTCTTCCGGGAGCGCGGCGACCGCGAGCGTGAGCGCGCTCACCGCGGCGTCCGCCCAGCCGAAGCCCTGCGCGAGCCGCACCGCGCCGAGCACCGCGCAGAGCGCGACGGCCACCGCCGTGAGCCACCCGACGAGGCTCGCGATCGCGCGCTGCGCCGGCGTGCGGGCCTCCCCGCCGGTCTGCACCGAACGGACGATCTCGCCGTACAGGGTCTCGGGGCCGACGTGGACGATCCGCACGTCGCCGCGTCCGGCGAGCACGCGCGTGCCGGCGAACAGCCAGTGGTCGAAGTCGACCGCCGGTCCGCGGTCGCCGGTC
This sequence comes from Thermodesulfobacteriota bacterium, assembly GCA_036781285.1. Lineage (GTDB taxonomy): Bacteria > Desulfobacterota > Binatia > UTPRO1 > UTPRO1 > UTPRO1. The sequence continues at coordinate 23,165 of DAIQBH010000012.1, forward strand.
GGCGTGCCGAGGGCGAACGCGCGTTTCGCCACCGGCATCGACTCGCCGAAGAGCGTGGACTCGTCGACTTGGAGCTCGTCCTGGCGGACGACGACGCCGTCGGCGGGTACGAGCTCGCCGGCGCCGATGCTCGCGAGGTCGCCCGCGACGACCTCGCTCGCCGGCACGTCGACGAGGGTGCCGTCGCGCCGGACGCGGGCGCGCGCCGCGAGCCGGCTCTGGAGTCCCGCCGTCGACGCCGACGTCCGGTGGTGCAGGTACGCGTCCATCGCCGCGAGCGGCAGGACGGCCGCCGCGAGCAACGCCGCCTCCGTCCGGTCGCCGATCGCCGCGTACAGCGTGCTCGTGCCGAGCAGGAACCAGAGCATCGGATCGCGGGAGGTGTTCACCAGCAGCGACCGCCAGGGACGCGCCGCGGAGGTCACGATGTCGTTCGCGCCGTAGCGGGTGCGGCGCACGGCGACGTCCGCGTCGGTCAGACCGAGATCGGGGGCGAGGAGATCCCGGATACGCTCGATCGGAACCGGTCGCTGCGGCATGCGTCAGAACCCGTAGCTCGCGATCGCCGGGTGGTCGGCGGCGTAGGCGAGCGCGGATTCGAGCTGGGCCATGCTCTGCGCGTGCACCTCGAAGAGCGGCTCGCCGCGGGCGACGACGTCGCCGATCGTGCGCAACAGACGGACGCCGGCCGCCGGATTCACCGGCGCGCCGGCGCGCTTCGCGAGCCGCGCGATCTCCCAGCAATCGATGGCACGGAGGCGGCCGTCGGCCGGAGCGGCGACCGTGGCGCGGTGAGGCGCTTCCGGCGGCATCGTCTGCGGACCCTGGGCGGCGACGATGCGCTCGAAGGCGTGCGCGGCGGCGCCCGAATCGAGCGCTTCCTGGGCGGCGCGATAGCCGCCGCTTTGCGTCGCCGCGCCGACGAGCTCGAGCAAGCGCGCGGCGAGGTAGAGCGCCTTCTCGCGGAGGTCGCGCGGCGCGTCCGGATCCCGCCGGAGGACGGCGAGGACGTCGAGCGCCTCGAGCCGCGGCCCGATGCCGCGTCCGATCGGACCGCGCGCCTCGGTCACGATCGTCTCGACGCGGAGGCCGATCGCCGTGCCGACCCTCTGGAAGAGGCCGGCGAGGCGCTCCGCGGCGTCGACGGTGCGCACCTTGGCGCTCGGACCCAGCGGAATGTCGATGAGGACGTGGGTGGCGCCGGAGGTCTTCTTCTTGGCGAGGATCGACGCCACCATCTGGGGCTCGGTGTCGATCTCCATCGGGCGCTCGACGGTGATCAGGATGTCGTCGGCGGGGGCGAGGTCGAGGGCGCCTCCCCAGGCGACGCATCCGCCGGCGGTGCGAACGACGCGGTGCAAGTCGTCGGGGGAGAGATCGACGCGCGCCAGCACGCCCATCGTGTCCGCGGTGCCCGCGGGGCTCGTGATCGCGCGTGACGACGTCTTCGGCATGGTGACGCCGAGCGCGGTGACGATGGGGACGACGATCATGGACGTGCGGTTGCCGGGAACGCCGCCGACGCAGTGCTTGTCCGCGATCGGGCCGGGACCGAAGTCGAGGCGCCGTCCGACGTCGATCATCGCGCGCGTGAAGTCGATGATCTCCGTCTCGTCGAGGGTCCTGAGCGCGCACGACAGCACGAACATCGCGAGATCGACGCGCGAGTAGCGATGGCGGACGACGTCCGCCAGGATGGCGTCGAACGCGGCGCGATCGAGCCGGCCGCCGCGGAGCTTGTCGCGGACGAGATCGACGCTCTTCGGCGCCGGGGAGAGCGTCACCCGCACGGCGGCGCCTTCCGGCAGCCCGAGGTCCCGGAACGCGACCTCGGACAAGCCGATCTCGTCGGGAGCGATGAGGGAGTCGCGGCAGAAGTTGAGCGTTCCCGTCAGCTCGTGCGGCGTGCCGTCGGCCGCATTCGTGCCGGTCACGCGCACGCGATCGACCGGGTTGAAGCCGATCTCGCCGGCGGCGACGGCGGCCTCGTGCACGAAGACGATGTGTTCGCGCATCGTGTCGATGCAGATCCGGCGCAGGCGGAACATTCCTCAGGCGCTCCTTTCCGAGACGAGGGCCTGCGCCAAAACGGGCGCGATGGCAATGGCGTTGGTCGGATGCGGGATGGTGTCGCACGACGCCAGGCGCCGGACGCCGGCGGCGCGCATGCGGGTGCGCGCGCCCGGGGCGAAGATCGGATGGACGACGACCGCGTCCACCACGCCGGCGCCGGCCCGCCGGAGCGCGCGGGCGGTCGCCGCGATCGTGGCACCGCTGCTCGCGATGTCGTCGACGATGACCGCCCGGATGCCGCGGGGGACGCGCGGGACGCGGACCGCGACCGCACGGTCGCCGCGCCGCGTCTTGCGCGCGATCACGTAGGGTGTGCCGGCCGCGCATGCGATTGCCTCGACCCACGGCCGCGACTCGACGTCCGGACCGACGAGCCACGTCTCGGCCTCGTGGCCGAGCCACGCGGCGATCGCGGCCGCCGCCGACAGCGACCGGCTCGCCCCGGGCACGACCGCGCGCAACGTCGCGACGCGGTGCAGGTGCGCCTCCACGGTGAGCACCCCGTCGAACGCGCGTCCGAGGAGGCGGCCGATCACGCGCTGGGACACGGGCTCGCCCGCCCGGAACACGGCGTCCTGGCGCATGTACGGCAGGTAGGGCGCGATCAGCGTGACCGTCTCGGCCCCCGCGCGGCGGAGCGCGTCCGCGGCGAGCACCGTCGCGACGAGCTTGGCGTCGGGGTCGTGGAGCGCGCGCAGCAGATACGCGTGCCGGCCGACCGGCCGGCCGACGCGCACCAGGGTCTCGCCGTCGGGGAAGCGGTGCACGCGCACCGCGACGGACGTCACCCCGGCCGCGCGCGCCAGGCGGCGTCCCAAGGGGGCGCTGTCGGCGAAGACGTGGAGGCGGCGTTCGGGGCGTCGGGGCATTGGTCGATAGCCGTAGGTGCAAATGCAGCGCCAGAGGCGGCAGCCGCGACGTCGGGAATTTTCGGCCGGCGCGTTCTCGGGGTTGGGAACGCGACGGGCGTCGCGCACACAATCCCGCGGCCGCGCTTTTGGCAAGCGACTTGCGAGGAGACCTGCGTCAGACGCGAAGCACTCCCGCTTCGCCGAACACTAGGAGGTGCAGCATGTCCGAGTTGACGCATTGGAACCCGTTCCGCTCTCTCGAGGGCCGGGAAGACGCTTTCCAGGATCTGGTCCAGGAATTCTTCGGCAAATCCGGAGGCGAGCTCCTGCCGCCGGTCGAGGTCGCGGAGTCCGACGCCGAGGTCACCGTGAAAATGGCGGTCCCGGGCGTCGAGAAGGACCAGATCTCGATCTCCGTGGATGACCACACGCTGAACGTGCGCGGTGAGTCGAAGAAAGAGACGGAGGAAAAGAAGAAGAACTACTACCGGCAGGAGATCCGCTACGGATCCTTCGCCCGCGCCGTACGGCTGCCCGCGGAAGTGGAGGCCGGCAAGACCGCCGCCGAGCTCAAGAACGGCATGCTGAAGATCACGCTGCCGAAGAGCAAGACGCCGAAGGCGCAGAGCATCAAGATCAGCGCCGCCTGAAGCGCGGCCGGAGAGGGGGCGCCGGGCATCGCGTCGACGCCCCCGTTCGGCCGTCGAGGAGAACCCAATGGACGTGAAGCGATTCTTCGAAATGGTTGCCGCCGCGTTGGCGTGCGACCGGGCGCGGGCGGAGGCCGTGAGCGCCGTCGTACTCCAGGAGCTCCGCGCGCAGTTGACGGTGCACGAGGTGGCGGACGTCGCCGCCCAGATGCCGCCGGCGCTGTGCCGGATCTGGATGGAGGGCGCGACGCCGGCCGGCCCGGCTCGGCGCCTGCGCGCGGCGGAGCTGATCGGGCGTGTGCGGCAGCGTGCCGTGTTGCCCGACGACGCCGAGGCGGAGCGCGCCGTGCGCGCCGTGTTCGCGGCGCTGCGCACGCTGCTCGGAAGCCCGAGCGGTCTCGGGGGCGAGGCCTGGGACGTGTTCAGCGTGCTGCCGAAAGACCTGAAACAGCTCTGGCTGCCAGAGCACGACGAAAGCGTGAGGCCATGACCAAGAGTTTGATTCGAAGCCAGAGCCGCCGCGGTACCCGCAGCGAGAAGAGCCCGCCGGCGGGGCTGCCGCGCCGTACGCCGCCGACGACCGCGTGTCACGGCTGCGGCGGCCTCTTCACGCGGAAGACCTGGCGCCACGACCATACGGCGCGCGAGCGGACGTACGACCGCGTGGTGTGGCGCCTCTGTCCCGCGTGCCGGCAGACCGCACGCGGCGAAGGTTACGGCAAGGTGGTCATCCGCGGCGCCCGCGCCGCGGAAGAGGCGATCCGGCGCCGGATCACGAACGTCGCGGCGCGCGCCCGTACCACGCAGCCCCAGCGGCGTGTCGTCGACGTCACGAGCCGCAACGGCGGGCTCGAGGTCATCACGTCGTCTCAGAAGCTGGCGCACCGGGTGGCGCGCGAGCTCCAGAAGGCATTCGGCGGAGCGCGACCTACGAGTGGGACGCGAACGACGGCAGTCTGCTCGCGATCTGGTCCGCCGCCGCGCCGGGCCGCGGCGCCGGCCGCACCGGGCGGCGCGCGTGAAGTCCTACCGCCGCATCGTCGTCGGCGTCGATTTTTCGCCCGGCAGTCAGGCGGCGATCGGAGCCGTCGAGGCGCTCGCGGGGAAGGGGCCGATGACCGTGTACCTGATGCACGTGCTCGAGCCGCCGGCGTATCTGCTGCCGCCGCCATCGGCGCCGCTCCTCTTCGAGCGCCATCGGCGGGAGCATGCGGAGGTGCAATTGCGGCGCCTCGCCGACGCGCTGAAACGGCGAGTCGGCGAGGCCGTCACCGTGCGCACCGAGCACATGACCGGCCTCGCCGACGTCCAGATCTGCAAGACGGCCGACCGCATCCGGGCACACCTCGTGATCGTCGGGAGCCACGGGCGGAGCGGCTTCCGCCGGGCGCTCCTCGGGAGCGTCGCGGAACGGGTGGCGCGTCTCGCCCGCCGCCCCGTCCTGATCGTTCCGCTCGCCGGCTCGCACCGGCGCTGAAATCACGCGCGCCGGGCGAGGAAGCCGTCCGGCGCGAGCGCGGTCGCGAGCATCACCTCGTTGATGTCCTCGTGCGTGGTCCAGGTCTCCTGTCGGCGGTGCGCGTCGTCGAGCCAGAACGACTCGATGACGCCCCTGACGGACGCGTAGCGCGCGAGCTCGTCGAGCGCCGCCCGGGCGTCGGCGGATCGACCCGCGTCGGCGCGGAGCGGCTCGACCGCCGCGAGGCCGATCGCGAGCCCGAGCTCGCGGAAACCCAAGCGGTGCGCGGCGGGCGCCCGCAAGTCGGGCTGCCGGACGTAGTGGCGGAGACCGAGCGCGGCGGAGACGAGCAGGGCGTCGAAGAATCCGTCGTCGCCCGCCCACGCGCCCGCGCGGCGGAGCGCGGCGACGCGATGCGCGTCGACCAGGAGGCCGCCGATCCCGAGCGGGTCGGTGGTCGCGAGCCGATCGAGCGTGGTCATCGCCGCGAAGTCGGCGGCGATCGCCCCGAGCCGCGGACCCGCGTCGGCCACTCCGAGCTCGGCCGCCGTCGCGTCGAGCGCAACGCACGTCAGGAGGCCGTCCAAGGGATCATGCTGCCCCATGGACGGAACCTGGGGACGCGAGAGGTCGATGCTCATCTTCCAATACATGCGCTCCGCGTTGGAGTACGTGTGCGGCGTCCGCGCTCCCGGCGCCGCGACCACGAACGCCCCGTGCGCAGCGACGGCGAGCTCGCGCGCCCACACGTTGTAGCGGGTGTCGCGCGTGGCGCGCGCGGCCTGATCGAGCGCGTGCATCCACTTGGTGAGATAGTGGAAGTACTGGCCGTCCCGATCCCATTCGAGCCGATCGTCGAGCGGCTCGTCGCGGGCGCGTTCCGGGAGCGGCTTGCCGATCCGGAGCCCGCCGCGCGTCGGATGGCGGGCGCCTTCCGCCTCGTCGAGCCCGGAGAGCCGGCCGGTGCGCCCGTCGTCGCCCCGGTGGCGGCCGAGCACGTCGTGCACGCGCTCGATCACGCGGCGCGCGAGCGCCGAGAGCGCCGCGTCGCCGGTCGCGGCGGCGAGGCCGAGGAAGTTGCAGACCGCGAACGCGTCGGTCCAGAGGTATCGGCGGCCGGGTCCGGGCGCCGTCACGCCGGTCCGCTCGGCGTAGCGCCGCATCAGCTCGAGCGCGCGTGCGGTTCGCTCCGTGTTCATGGCGTCACCGTGCGGTCAGGCGCGCCCCGCGTCGGCCGTGCGCCCCGACGATCGAGGATCGCCTCGCCGCCGGCGGCGACGAGCGCGCCGACGAGGGCGCACGTCATGTCCTTCTCGGCATCCCACGGGTCGCCTTGCGTCCCGAGGAAGGCGGTGCCGGCGGCGGGATCGACCACCTGGGCCGTCAGCCACTCCACGATCTCGTAGACGGCGCTCCAGAGCGCCACGCCGGCGACGCTGAAGTAGAGCGTCGCGACCGCGCCCGGCTCGCGCGCGCCGCGCCGGAACCCGAGCTCGCGCACGGGGCGCAGCAGGAGGAGCCCGAACGCGAAGTGCACGAGGCGGTCGTAGTGGTTGCGGGCGAGCCCGAACGCGTCGCGGATCGCATCCCCCAGCGGCACCTCGGAGTACGTGTAGTGGCTGCCGATCGTGTGCAGCACGAGAAACACCGTGCCCTGGACGTAGGCCCGATTCGAGAACCGGAACCGCCGGTAGCCGATGAGCACCGCCGGCACCGCGAGGAACGTCGGATAATTCTCGAGCAGCCAGTCGGCGCGGAAACGGGGCGCGATCGCGAGCGCCGTCCACACGACGGCGAACGCGACCAGGCACGCGGCCGGCACCGCCGAGCCGCCGGACGCGTCGCGCAACGGCACGGCGGTCGCGCGGGTGGTCATGCCAAGGCCGGCTCGTGCTCCGGCTTCGCCTCGCGGATCTCGGTGAGCGTCGCTTCGGTGAGCAGCAACACGCTTGCGACCGAGACCGCGTTCTCGAGGGCGATACGGACGACCTTCGTCGGATCCACGATGCCCGCCTCGAGAAGGTCGACGTACGTGTTCCGGGACGCGTCGAAGCCGAAGGCGCCGCTGCCCGCACGCATGCGGTCGACGACCACGCCGCCGTCGAAGCCGGAGTTCTCCCCGATCTGCCTGGTCGGTGCCTCGAGCGCGTGCATCAGGATACGAAGCCCGGTGCGCTCGTCGCCGTCGGCTTTCGCCTCCTCGACCGCGACGGCGTCGATGGCGCGCAGCAACGACAACCCGCCGCCCGGTACGATGCCCTCGGCGATCGCGGCTTTGGTCGCGCTGATCGCGTCCTCGAACGCCTCTTTCCGGCTCCGCATCTCGGCCTCGGACGGCGCACCGACGCGGATCACCGCGACGCCGCCGGAGAGCTTGGCCAACCGTTCCTCGAGCTTCTCGCGGTCGTAGTCGCTGGTGGTTTCCGCCATCGCGGTCTTGATCTGCGCGATGCGCGCGTCGATCGCGGCGCGCGCGCCGGCGCCGCCGATGATCGTCGTCGTGTCCTTGGCGACGACGATGCGGGAGGCGCGTCCGAGGTCCTCGAGGCGGACGTGCTCGAGCTTCCGGCCGAGCGCTTCCGCGATCACCTGACCGCCGGTGAGCACGGCGATGTCCTCGAGCATCGCGGTCCGTCGCTCGCCGAATCCCGGCGCTTTCACGGCCGCGCAGGCGAGGGTGCCGCGCACGCGGTTCACGACCAGCGTCGCGAGCGCGTCGGCCTCGACCTCCTCGGCGACGATCAACAGCGACCGGCCGGCCTTCACGATCTGCTCGAGCACCGGCAACAGGTCGTTCATGTTGGCGATCTTTCTCTCGTGCAGCAGCACGACCGGCTCTTCGAGCACGCACTCCATGCGCGCGGGGTCGGTGACGAAGTAGGGCGAGAGGTAGCCGCGGTCGAACTGCATGCCCTCGACGACGTCGAGCGCCGTCTCCATGCCTTTCGCCTCTTCGACCGAGATCGCGCCGTCGGCGCCGACCCGCTCGACGGCGTCGGCGACCAGGCCCCCGAGCGTCGCGTCGTTGTGTGCCGAGATCGTCGCGACCTGGGCCCGCTCGCGTCGGCTCTGCACGGGCCGTGAAAGGGCGCGCAGCGCCTCGACGGCGACTTTCGCGCCGCGGTCCAGCCCGCGCTTCAGATCGATGGCGCTCGCGCCGGCGACGACGTTCCGGATGCCCTCCGCCAGGATGGCGTGCGCGAGCACGGTCGCGGTCGACGTGCCGTCGCCGACGGCTTCTCCGGTCCGCACGGCAGCGCCGCGGATCATGCGCGCGCCGAGGTTCTCCTCGGGATCCGGGAGGTCCACCTCTTTCGCGATCGTGACGCCGTCGTTGCAGACGAGCGGCTCGCCCCACTTGCGCTCGAGAAGCACGGACTTCGACTTCGGCCCGAGCGTCACGCGGACGGCGTCGGCGAGCGCCGCGGCGCCGCGCAGGATCTTCTCGCGGGCGTCGGAGCGAAAGAGGATGTGCTTGTTGGCCATGGTCGAGCTCCTTCGCGTATGAAAGCGAAGCGCGTGCCAGGGCGTGCGGTCGCGTGGTGGGTCGGTTCGATTGCGCGTCAGGGTGCACTCCTACGGTCGCGGGGTCGCTGGTCCCGGCGCATAAGGCCCGCCGCTGCCACCATGGCTTGCGTAATACGCGAGCTGACCGCTCCCCGGAGCGACCCCTGACGCGCAATCGAACCGACCCACCAGGCGGCGTCGCGCGCTGCCTTCTCACCCGTGCGAGCGCGGCGTCCGCGGATTCTCACGCGCGGGAACGGCGGCGACGAACGCGCGCACGCCCGCGACGCCGTCCTTTGGCAAGCGATTTGGAACGGAAGGCGTCATGACGAGCGTCGCCACCACTTGTCCGTTCTGCGCCGTCGGCTGCGGCATGCTGCTCGAGTCGACCGGGTCCGCGACCGTCGAGGTACGGCCGGATCCCCGGCATCCCGTCTCCGCCGGGCAGCTCTGCGCCAAGGGATGGAATGCGACGCAGTTCCTGCGGAGCGCCGACCGGCTGACCCGACCGCTCGTGCGGCGGCGGGGGCGGCTCGAGCCGGCGACGTGGGAGGAGGCGCTCGCGGCCGTCACCACGGCGCTCGTGACGGCACGCGCGGAAGCCGGCCCCGACACGGTCGGGATGATCGCGAGCGCGCGCGCCACCAACGAGGACGCCTACGCGGCGATGAAGCTCGCGCGCGCCGTGCTCGGCACGAACAACGTCGACCACTGCGCGCGGGTGTGTCACGCGCCCTCGGTGGCGGGGCTGCGGCGGACGCTCGGCTCCGGCGCCATGACGAGCTCGATCGCCGACCTCGATCGCGCCGACTGCATCCTCCTCGTCGGCGCCGACTCGACGGAGAACCACGCGATCATCGGCGCCCGCATCCTCGCGGCGCAGCGCCGGGGTGCGCGGCTGCTCGTGATCGACCCGCGCCGCACTCGCCTCGCGCGCGCGGCGGATCTGCACCTGCACCTCCGCCTCGGCACCGACATTCCGCTGGTCAACGGGATGCTGCACGCGATCTTCGCGAACGGCTGGGAAGACCGGGACTATCTCGCGGCGCGCTGCGAGCACGTCGACGAGCTGCGGGCCGCCGTGGCGCCGTTCACGCCTGCGTGCGTCGCGGAGATCACCGGCGTGCCGGCGCCGGCGATCGTGAACGCGGCGCGCCTCTACGCGCGCGCGGAGCGCGCCTTCCTCGCCTACGGCCTCGGCGTCACGCAGCACGTGTGCGGCACCGAGAACGTGGTCGCCCTCTCGAACCTCGCGCTCGCCACGGGCAACGTCGGCATCGACGGCGGCGGCATCAACCCGCTCCGGGGCCAGAACAACGTGCAAGGGGCGTGCGACATGGGTGCGCTCCCGGACGTGCTCACCGACTACCAGCCCGTGAGCGCGCCCGAGGTGCGCGCGCGCTTCGGCACCGCGTGGGGAGTGGAGCTGCCGAGCGCCCCGGGGCTCACGTCGCTCGCGATGCAGCACGCCGCGCACGACGGCCGCCTCCGCTGTCTGCTCGTGTTGGGCGAGGACCCGGCGGTGACCGACCCGGGGCGGCGGTTCGTCGAGCGCGCGCTCCAGTCGCTCGATTGCCTGGTCGTCGCCGAGCTCTTCCTCACCGAGACCGCGAAGCTCGCGGACGTCGTCCTGCCCGTCGCGAGCTTCGCCGAGAAGGACGGCACGTTCACGTCGACCGAGCGGCGCGTGCAGCGCGTCCGCCGCGTCCTGGACCCCCCGGGCGACGCGCGCCCCGACTGGGCGATCCTCGAGGAGCTGTCGTGCCGGCTCGGACGCCCGATGGGTTGCACCGACGCGGCCGGCATCTTTGCCGAGATGGCGGCCCTCACGCCGAGCTACCGCGGCATGAGCTACGCGCGTCTCGAGCAGCGCGGCGGATTGCAGTGGCCGTGTCCGGACGCGGACCACCCGGGGACGCCGGTCCTGCACCGCGAGTGCTTCCCGCGCGGCCGCGGGCGGCTGATCCCGGTCGGCCACACGCCGCCGGCGGAGCTGCCGGACGGCGAGTACCCCCTCCAGCTCACGACGTTCCGGCTGCATCACCAATACGGGTCGGGCTCGATGACGCGCCGGGCGCCGCTCCTCGAGCGCGAGAACCCGCCGGGCCTCTTGTGGATCTCCGCCCCCGACGCCGAGCGCCGCGGGATCACGACGGGCACGCCGGTCTGCGTCCGGTCGCGGCGCGGCGCGGTCGACACCCGCGCGCTCGTCTCGAACGACGTCGCGCCCGGCATGGTCGCGATGCCGTATCACTTCGCCGAGGCGGCCCCGAACCTCGTCACCAACGACGCACTCGATCCGATCGCCCGCATGCCCGAGCTCAAGGTGTGCGCGGTCGAGGTCGTCCGCGCCGAGCCGTCGCGGCCGGCGGCGGTGCAGGAGTAGCCACCGGGGGAGCCAGAAGATTTCCGAGGCGCCTCGGCGGCTCAGCGAGCTCGGTCCGGACCGAGTTGCCGTAATTCTCGGGGTTCCGTGAACGGATCACTGACCCGCCGCCGATAGCGATCATTCCGGACAGCCGTCTCGGATTCTTCGGCGGCCGATCGGGGATCCGTTCGAGATCGAGGGCTCTCGGGCCCATGCGCTCCCGCTGGCACTCGCCGTTGTGGGCGTCCCAGATGCCGCCCTCAGCGTCGCAGCGCTCGGGAGTCATCCGGCCGAGGAATGGCGGAACCACGATGGCGAGCACGAAGGCGGCGAGAGCCATGATGGCGAACCGCAGCAGCATCCATCGGGCCTCGCGCTCGAACATGCACCCAGCACCGTACGCCCCGGAAGGTCGAGCGGCTACGCAGGTACCGCTGAGTCGCGAGCGCCGCCCTCTTTGATTTTGTGGGCAGCCTCGGACGATTCGGGCAGACCGGGTTTATTCGGCAAAGCGGCGGAGTGTGTGGCTGACAACCGTTGGCGCGCGCATGCATCCACGCCACTTTTCGCTTGACAGGTTTTGCGCTGACCGATTTTCCGACCTCGCAGTCCTCGCCACGAGTGCGTCGTCTGCGCGCGCATTCGCGATTTGACGTGCGCTGGTCGCTGGCAGCCTTCGAGATTCCACTCGGCTCGAATGCTCGGCGCACGCGCGAAGCCACGCGGTCGAAAAGTGGCGTGCTATCCAGGCGCATGACGAACACGCACGACCCGAAAACGCTTCCGGACGACGAGCTTCTGCGCCGACTCTCCGACCTCGTGCAACGGTCACGCCGCGTCGAGGCGCTGCTGGTGGCTCACATCGCCGAAGTCGACGATCGCCGTCTGTACCTTCGCGATGCGCCGTCCATGTTCGCGTTCTGCACGCAGGTGCTGCACCTCTCCGAGCACGAGGCGTACGCGCGCATCACCGTCGCGCGGGCGGCGCGGCGCCGTCCCGTCCTGCTCGAGATGCTCGGCGACGGCAGGCTGCATCTGAGCGGCATCGCGAAGCTCGTGCCTCGCCTCACGGACGCCAATGCGACGGCACTGCTCGCGCGCGCCGCGCACCGCACCAAGAGCGAGATCGACGCGCTCCTTGCCGAGATCGCGCCCAAGCCGGATGTGGCCGCGACGATTCGCGTGGTGTCCGAGCGCCGCGGGGTCGCTGCAGCGGGCGAGCTCGGTCCGGACCGAGTCGGTTTCCACGGCGGCGTGCAGCCGCTTTTCGCATCCCCGGCGACGATCGACGCGTCGCCGCGTGTGCGCGAGGAGCCGGTCGCGACGCGGCCCGAGCGTGTGCCGCCGCCGACCCAGCCGCCCGCCGTCACCGCGCTCTCACCGGGCCGCTACAAGATCCAATTCACCGCACCGGCGACGCTCCGCGACGGGCTGGCGCGACTCCAGGCATTGCTGCGCACCGATCTGGCGACGGTCATCGAGGCCGCCGTGACCGAGAAGCTGGAGCGGCTCGAGGCGACGCGCTTCGGCCTGACGCGCGCTCCCCGGCGAACGTTGGGCACGAGTGATCTCTCGGGGCGCTCGCGCTACCTGCCGGCGGCCGTGCGCCGGACCGTCCGCGCGCGCGACGGCGACCAGTGTACGTTCCGGCTCGGCAGCGGTCGTCGCTGTCCCGAGCGCCGCGGCCTCGAGTTCCATCATCGGCATCCCTACGGCCGTGGCGGGACCCATCGTCCGGACAACGTGTGCCTCATGTGCCGCGCGCACAACGCGCACGTCGCGGAACGCGACTACGGCAAGGCGCACATGGAGAGGTACCGATCACCGGCGGATCGCGCGTCGGGAGGCGGGCGCCGTATGGACGTGGCGGGCGGGTCGCTGGCGTTGTTCGGCGACGCGTAGCTCAGCGGAGCCATCCGCACCCGGCGCCAGCATCCGGACCGCGACGGCGCGTTCGACGGCCTTGTGGGCGATGATCCCCGCGACCATCGCCGCGACGAAGGCCCAGACGCGCGGCTCACCGCTCGCGAGCGCGGTGAGCGCGGGGCCGGGGCAGAGGCCGGCGATGCCCCAGCCGACCCCGAACGCGAGCGCCCCGCCGAGCAGCCGCGCGTCGATGTCGCGCCGCGTGGGAACGACGAACGCGGGAGCGAGCAGCGGCCGGCCGCGGCGCATCACGAGGCGAAAGGCCGCGCCGTAGACGACGACCCCGCCCAGCATGACGAACGCGAGGCTCGGATCCCACGCGCCGGCGACGTCGAGGAAGGCGAGGACGCGCGCCGGCGAGGTCATGCCGCCGATCCCGAGGCCGAGGGCGAACGCGAGCCCGACGACGAACGCGGCGAGGTTGCTCACGGCCACACCCGCAGCCCGTGGCGCACCACGAACACGGTGAGCGCTCCGGCGAGCATGAACGTCACGGTCGCGGCGATCGAGCGGGGCGAGAGGCGGCCGATGCCGCAGACGCCGTGACCGCTCGTGCAGCCGCTGCCGAGGCTGGCGCCGAAGCCCACGAGGAGGCCGGCGAGCACGACGGCGGGATACGACGTCGCGTCGATCCCGCGAAACGGATCGGCGAAGAGCGTGCGCACGCCGATCCCGCCGGCGACGAGCCCGGCGACGAAGCACACCCGCCACGCCACGTCACCGCGGCGGGGCGCGAGGATGCCGCCGAGGATGCCGCTCACGCCCGCGATGCGGCCGTCGGTCGCGAGGAGCGCCGCGGCGCTGGCGCCGATCACGAGACCTCCGATGACGGGTAGCAGGAGGTCCATCAACCGGTCCTCACCACGGGCGTTGGAATCGTTCGGCGCACGGGAATCTCCGTCGCAAGTTCCCTGCCATGCCGAACCGCCGGCCGCGTACGGCGGGCTTCCCAGGAGTCGGAAGCTCCGCGGGGCCGCCTTCGCAAACGTGGGTTCGCGTGGACGTCACGAGTTCGCGAGCGCGCGGTGCGCGGAATACAGGGCGAGGACGACGAGGCCCGCCGCGAAGTACCGGAGCGTCCTTTCGGGATCGAGCCGACCGGCGAGCCGCCCGCCGAGCTGCGCGCCCGCGACGGCCGTCGAGGTGAACGCGGCCGCGAGGAGCCAGTCGATGGACGCGCCGCCGAGCCGGGCCGCCAACGCCGTGAGGCTGTTGATCGCGACCACGAGCAGCGACGTGCCGATCGCCTCCGGCATCGCGAATCCCAGCACGAGCGTGAGCGCGGGCACGATCACGAACCCTCCGCCGACTCCGAAGAGGCCCGTCAGGAACCCCACGAGCGTGCCGATGACGAGGACGAGCGCGGCCCGGCCAGCGGTCCAGGGGCGCGCCGGCGCCGCCGGCGCCGCGCCGAGCTCGCGCGCTTCGCCCACGCGGGTGCAGCTCGGACACGCCGTGACCATGCGCCACGCGGCGATCAGGATGAGACCGCTGAAGGCGAGCAGCAGGACGTCGGGGTCGATGCGGCGGTTGGCGGCCGTCCCGGCGAGCGAGCCGCCGATGCCCGCGAGGCCGAACGCCGTTCCGGTCCCGAAGCGCACGCGCCCGGCTCGCGCGTGTGTCCGAAGACCCACCGTCGCCGCCGCCGCCACGAGCACGAGGCTCGTCGCCGTCGCGGCCTGGGGCGTCTCGCCGGCGGCGTATACGAGCGCGGGAACGGCGAGGATCGAGCCGCCGCTCCCGAGGGCGCCGAGCGCGAGCCCGATCAGAAGACCGAGCGGCGAGGCGAGGAGTCCGCGCGTCACAAGCGGAGCGCGCGCCAGCCGATCATGCCGCCGGCGAGGCTCGCGACGTCGCGCACGCCCGCCTTCTCGAGGATCGCGCTCGCCTGTGCGGAGCGACGTCCGGAGCGGCAGAGTGCCACGACCGGCCGGTCGCGGGGCACGTCGGCGAGCCGCGCGCGCAGCTCGCCGAGGGGAACGTGGAGGCTTTCCGGGATGCGGCCGAGGTCTCCGGTGAGCTCGGCGGGCTCGCGGACGTCGAGGAGGGTCACGGCCGCGCGGTGCTCGGCGACCCAGGTGGGCTCGATCTCCGGGACGCCGCCGAAGGTCCGCACGACCGGACCCCAGGCGGGCGCGTCCGCCGCCGCCTCGGGCGGGGGTTTGCCACATCGCAGGTTCGCGGGCACCGCGATGTCGATCTGCTTCGGGTGGGGGAGGCCGAGGTTCGTCATGTAGCCGACGAAGTCGTCCTCGCTCGCGTTGCCGCCGACCCGCGCGTTCCACTGCTTCTCCTCGCCGACGGTCGTGACGGTGCGCCCCTCGTAGTCGTGCGCCGGGTAGAGGAGGCAGGCATCCGGGAGGGTGAAGATGCGCGTCCGGATCGAGCGATAGAGCGTCCGCGGATCGCCCTGTTGGAAGTCGGTGCGGCCGGCGCCGCGGATGAGCAGCGCGTCGCCCGTGAACGCGGCGCGCTCGTCGGCCGTCACCCAGGTCGTGCAGCCGTCGGTGTGGCCCGGCGTCGCGCGCGCGGCGAGCGTCACGGCGCCGACCGTCACCGTGTCGCCGTCCGCGGCGTAGACGTCCGCCCCCTCGGCGCCGCTCCGCGCCGAGAGCACGATGCGCGAGCCGAGCGCGTCGCGGAAGCGCCAGGCCGCCGTCACGTGATCGGCGTGGACGTGGGTTTCGAGCGTGTAGCGCACCGAGAGACCGAGCTCGCGGACGAGCGCGCGGTCGCGGGTGAATTGCTCGAACACGGGGTCGATGAGGACGGCCTCGCGGGTGGCTTCATCGGCCAGGAGATACGTGTAGGTCGACGACGCGAGGTCGAAGAGCTGGCGGAAGAGCACGCCGGTCGAGATCGCCATGGCGATCACCGAGCATCGATCGTGCCGGGTACGGCGTCCGTGCGGTGCGCTCTGGCGTCGGGACGCCGTGGCGATCCTGGGAATCCACGCCCGCCGTTTTCGCAGAAACGGTAACGCCATCGGGCGCCGCGCGGCCCGGTTCGCCGTTCCTGAATGGCAAGGATTTTGGAGCGCCGTCGCATCGATGGTCGAGAACCCGAAAGAGGCGTCGTGATGGATGCCGTCGTCCTCGCGGGCCCTGGCGCCGTCGACCAGCTGCGCGCCGCCGTCGCGCGCGGCCGGCGCTTGCTCGAGCCGCGCGCTGCGGAATGGGTCGAGAGTGACGCCCGCGCGCCGTTCGACTGGGACGCGAGCGCGCCGCTCACGGGCGCGAAGCGCTGGTTCTTCCCGCCGCACGAGCCCCTCTTGCGGTGGGAGGCCGACGGCGTGCCGCACGAGACGGCGCCGGCGGTGGCCCCCTTCGCGCTGTTCGGGCTCCGGGCCTGCGACCTCGCGGCGATCGCCTATCAGGACGGGTTTTTCGCGGGCGATCCTTGGTACGAGGCGCGGCGCGGTGCCGCGTTCCTGGTCGGCATCGATTGCGCGACCGCGTGCGACGGGGGCTTCTGCGTCGAGGTCGACGCGGGGCCGTTCGCGCGCGCGCCCTACGATCTCAACCTGACGCCGCTCCCCGACGGCCGCGTCGTCGTCGCGTGGGGCAGCGCCGCCGGGCGCGCGGTGCTCGACGCGACGGCGCTCGCGCGCGTGGCCGTCGACGCCGATACGGCGCTCGTCCTCGCGGAGCTCGGCGCGGCGGCCGCCGCGAGCTTCCCGGAGCGGCCCTTCGTCGGCCGGGCGCGCGCACGCATGGACGCCGCGCCCGGCGCGGCCGCCATCCACGACGACGAATGGCAGGCGCTCGGCCCGGCGTGCCTCGCGTGCACCGGCTGCACGAGCGTCTGTCCGACGTGCTCGTGCTTCACGGTCGTCGACGAACGCCGTGACGAGGGCGGCGAGCGCGGACGGGTCTGGGACAGTTGTCTCCTCGAAGGCTTCCAGCGCGAGGCGTCCGGCCATCATCCGGCGCCGCGGCCCGGCGATCGCGTGCGGCGCTTCTGGTACCACAAGCTCTCGCGCGACTTCGCCGCGGACGGTCGCATCGGCTGCGTCGGCTGCGGGCGGTGCGACGTGACGTGTCCGGGAACGATCGGCGCGCTGCGCGTGCTCGCGGCGCTCGGGAGCGCGCCGTGAACGCGGCGCGTGCGGCGCTGCGCCGGAGCGTGCTCCCCCATCGCGGCACGATCGTCGCCTGGCGGGAGGAATCCGAGGACACGCGCACGTTCGTGATCGGCCTGGAAGCGCCCGTCGCCGAGCTCGACGCGGCGCGCCCCGGGCAGTTCGTCATGCTGTCGCTCCTCGGGCACGGGGAGGCGGCCTTCACGCTGGCGGCGCTGCCGTCGTGCGGGGCGGCGCCGCAGACCGTCACGCTCACCGTTCGCCGCATCGGCGCGCTCACCGGAGCCCTCTTCGCGCTCGACACCGGCGCGGCGGTCGGCGTCCGCGGGCCGTACGGCCGCGGGTTCCCGCTCGACGGCGTCGACCGGCCGACGCTCTACGTCGGCGGCGGCTGCGGGCTCGTGCCGCTCAAGGCGGCGATCGACCATCAGCTCGCCCGGCGCGCGCCCGGCACGCCGGTCGCGGTCGTCTACGGCGCGCGCACGCCGCGGACGCGCGTGCTGCGGGAGGCGTTGGCGGGATGGGCGCGTCAGCCGGCCGTGACCGTGATCGAGACCGTCGAGCATCCCGAGCCGGGGTGGAGCGGCCCGGTCGGCCCCGTTCTCGGGCTGGTGGAGGAGGGCGTCCGCGCCGTCCGGGCCGAACGCGCGGCGCTCTGCGGCCCGCCGGGCATGCTCACCCCGGTCGGCGCGCGGTTGCTGCGGTGCGGTCTCGCGCCCGACGCGGTGTTCGTCGCGCTCGAACGCTACATGAAGTGCGGGACCGGCCTCTGCGGCCACTGCTACGTGAACGCGCGCTACGTCTGCACCGACGGCCCGGTGTTCTCGGTCGCCGAGCTGGAGGCGTTGCCGGAGGCGCTCGAGCCAACGGCCGCCGACGCCTGCGCGTCGATCTGACGAACGGGAGGCGCATGGCCACGATCCTCACGTTGACGATGAACCCCGCGCTCGACGTCAGCACCAGCGTGCCGTTCGTGGTGCCCGACCGGAAGCTGCGCTGCGACCAACCCCGGTACGAGCCGGGGGGCGGCGGCATCAACGTCGCGCGCGCGGCACACCGTTTCGGGGCGGAGGTGCTCGCCTGGTTCCCCGCGGGCGGGCCGGCCGGCGATCGGCTGCGGCAGCTCCTCCGCGAGGAAGGGGTGCCGCAGACCGTGGTGACGACGCGCGGGTGGACGCGCGAGAACTCGAACGTGTTGGAGCAGGCGAGCGGGCGACAGTTCCGCTTCTGCATGCCGGGCGCCGCGCTCGACGAGTCGGAATGGCGCCCGTTTCTCGACGACGACGTGATCCCCGACCCCGCGCCGGCGTTCCTCGTCGCGAGCGGCAGCCTGCCGCCCGGTGTACCGGCCGATTTCTACGCCGAGCTCGCGACCCGGGCGCGAGCGCACGGGCGGCGCCTCGTGCTCGACACGTCGGGCGAGCCGCTCGCGCGCGCGGTCGACGCCGGCGTGTATCTCCTGAAGCCGAGCTTGCGCGAGTTCCGCGCCCTCACGGGCGCGACGGCGGAGGACGAGACCGCCCTCGTCGCGCTCGCGGTGGACGCCGTCACGCGACGGCGCTGGTGCGAGGTGCTGGTGCTGTCGCTCGGGGCCGCCGGCGCGCTCTGGGTGAGCGCGGATGGGGGCGCCCGCCTCGCGGCGCCCGCCGTGCCGGTGCAGAGCACCGTCGGGGCCGGCGACAGCATGGTGGCGGCGATCGTGCATGCGCTCGCGCGCGGGCGTACGATCGGCGATGCGGTTCGCTTCGGGGTGGCGGCGGGAGCGGCGGCGGTGCTGAACCCCGGCACCGAGCTTTGCCATCGGGCGGATGTGGAGCGCCTGGAAGCGCAAGTGGCAGTCACGTCGATTTGAACGACCACGACGAAAGGAGTCAGCCATGAAAGTCGAGCAGCTCATGACGAGGAACGTCGAGACGTGTCGCGCGACCGATCGCCTGAATCGGGCCGCGCAAATCATGTGGGAGCACGATTGCGGGGTCGTTCCGGTGACGGCGGCGGCCGACGACGGCGCCCGCGTCGTCGGCGTGATCACCGACCGCGACATCTGCATGGCGGCCTACACGCAAGGCGGGACGCTCGGAGACATCCCGGTCGCGAGCGCCATGTCGCACGAGGTCTTCTCGTGCCGGCCGACCGATGCGCTCGCCGTCGCCCTCAAGGTGATGGAGACGAACCAGGTGCATCGCCTCCCGGTCGTCGATCAGGACGATCAGGTCGTCGGCGTCCTCTCCCTCGCCGACATCGCGCGCGAGGCGCAGCGCGAGCACGGTTCCAGAACCAAGGAAGTGAGCGATCTCGCCGTCGCCGAGGCCATCGAGGCGATCTCGACGTCGCGACGCAACGGCGCTCTCGCCACCGCCTGAGCGCGGCGTTCCGAACAGCGAAGCGGTTCCCAAAACGGCGCGGCATTTCCCGGCGGCGAGAACGTTCACGCGTCGGGGCTCGCTACGGCGCGCCCCGACGCGTGGCACATCGCGTGCTCTTTGGTCCTCTCGGGAGGACTCATCCATGCTGACTCGCGCTCGGGGTCGTTCGGCGGCGCTCGCCGTCCTCATGCTCGCGCTCGGCACGCCCGTCTTTGCCGGCGGGCTGTCGTTTCTCGGAGTCGCCCGCGACGGCGTCGGCGGCGTCGACGGCCTCGCGGGCGGCGTCGCCGTCGCGGTCAGTCCGGACGGCGCGCACGTCTACGTCGCCGGCAGTGACGACGACGCGGTCGCGGTGCTCGCCCGCGACCACGCGACCGGCCTGCTGGCGTTCGTCGGCCTCGTACGCGACGGCATCGGAGGCGTGACGGGGTTGCGCGTGCCGACCGGCGTCGCCGTGAGCCCGGACGGCGCGCACGTCTACGCGACGAGCCGCGAGGACGCCGCGGTCGTCGTGTTCGGCCGCGACGCCGGCACGGGCATGCTCGCGCCGGTCGCGGTCGTGCGTGACGGCGTCGGCGGCGTGGACGGGCTCGACCATGCGAGCAGCGTCGCCGTCAGTCCCGACGGCACGAGCGTCTATGTGACCGGCGCGCACGACGACGCGGTCGCGGCGTTCGCCCGCGACCCGGGCACGGGCGCGCTCGGCTTCCTCGGCGTCGCGCGCGAAGGCGTCGGCGGCGTCACCGGCATCGCGCGTCCGACGGCGGTCGTCGTGAGCCCCGACGGCGCCTCCGTGTACGTGGCGGGCGGAACGGACGACGCCGTCGCGGCCTTCGCGCGCGACCCGGGAACGGGCGTGCTCGCGTTCGTCGCCGCCTACCACGGCGACGGCGGCCAGGGCATCGATCGCCCGCAATCCTTGGTCGTCACTTCCGACGGCCTCGATCTCTACGTCGCGGGCCACGACGACGACGGCGTCGTCGCGTTCCGCCGCGACCCGATGGACGGTACGCTCGCGTTTGCCGGGATCACGCGGGCGTCCGGCGTCCTCGGCGGGCTCCGCGGCGCTTTCGGCGTCGCGGCGACGCCGGACGGCGGCTACGTCTTCGGCGCCGGCGAGAACGACCACACCGTCGCGACGCTCCGTCGCGACGCGGCGAGCGGCGCGCTCCGGTTCGTCGAGGTGCAACGCGACGGCCGGCTCGGCGTCGACGGGCTCCGGGGCGCGGGTGCCGTCGCGGTGAGCCCGGACGGCGCGCATCTCTACGCGGTCGGGCACGAGGACGACGCCGTCGCGGCGTTCGCGGTCGACCGCTGCGGGAACGGCCAGACGGGCGCGGACGAGCAGTGCGACGACGCGAACGTCGCCGCCGGCGACGGCTGCTCGCCGGCCTGCCGCCTCGAGCTCTGCGGCGCGGTTCCCGCGGGCGGCTGCCGGAAGCCGACCGTCCCGGGCGCGGCGCTGCTCACGATGACGCGGACGGAGAATCCGGATCGCCACGCGTTCGCCTGGCGATGGATCAAGGGCGAAGCCACGCCGCGCACCGACTTCGGAACGCCGACGATCGACACCGCCTACGTCGTGTGCGTCTACGACGCCTCCGCGGCGCCGCAGCCGCTCGCCGCGATGGCGGCGCCCGCCGCGGGCACCTGCGTCGGCACGGCGTGCTGGAAACCCGACGGCACCGGCTTCGTCTACAAGGACCGCGCCCGCAGCCCCGACGGGCTCGTGACCATGCACCTGCACGAGGGCCTGACCGACGGCACCGCCCGGGTGACCACGACCGGCCGGGGCGGGAGCCTCGCGCTGCCCGCGCTGCCGCTCGCGCCACCGGTCGTCGTGCAGGTGCGGAACACCGCGACCGGCGCATGCTGGGAAGCGACGCATCCAACGCCGTCGGCGAACGACGCGGCGCGCTTCAAAGCGGCGAGCGAATAGGCGGACGCGCGGCGCGTCAGCGGGCGCGCACGCGAACGCCGTCGTCGACGGCGTTCGGCGGGTGGCGGACGACGACTTCGCCGGCGCGGAGGCCGGCGAGGATCTCGACGTCCTCCGCGCCGCGATGCCCGACCGTCACGGCGCGGCGCCGCGCCCGGCCGCGTTCGAGGACGAACGCCGCCATGCCGTCGGCGCGGCGGAACACCGCGCTCGCGGGCACGGCGAGCACATCGCCCTGCCACACGACGACGCGGGCGTCGACGCGATAGGCGTCGCCGAGCGGGCCCGGGTCGTCGACGAAGTCGGCGACGACGTTCACACGCTGCTCCTCGACGCCGAGCGCCGACACCTTGGTGAACGCGAGCGGCTCCACGAGGCGCACGCGGGCCGCGAGCGTGCGTTCGCCGCCCCAGTCCTCGAGGAGGACCGGCATCCCCGGCTGCACCTTCACCGCCTCGGTCGTGAGCACGTCGATGACGACCTCCAGTCGGGTGGGATCGCCGATCGTCAACAGCGGCGTGCCGGGCGCCACCACTCGCTCGCTGCGCTCGGGAATGCGCAGCACGCGGCCGTCGACCGGCGAGCGGAGTCGCAGCGAGCCTTCGGGCCCCGCGTGCTCCTCGGCGAGCGCGAGGCGCGCCGCTCGCGCCGCCTCCGCCTCCGCGACGGCGGACCGCTCGCGAAAGCGCGTGAGCTCGTCCTCGCTCGCGCCCGTGAGCTCGTGATCGAGATAGCGCACCCGGCCCGAGGTCGGGACGTCCAGGCCACCGAGGATGTTGAGCAGCGTGGATTTGCCGCTGCCCGACGCCCCGAGCAGCACGACGAGCTCGCCGGCGCGGAGCTCGAGGCTCACGTCGACCAGTGCCGGCACCTCGACGTCGCCCATGCGATAGATCTTGGAGACGCGCTCCACCTGGAAGACGGGCGGCGCGCTGTCGTTCGGCCCCGGCACGCGGGCTCGGACTGTGGCAGAGCGTCGAGCGGGCGTCCACGCGTGGCGGCGGACGCGCCGCTCGCTTACGGCCGCGCCGCTCGCGGACGGACGACCATGACCGGCCCGGCGGCGAGCGCGACCACGCGCCGCGCCACGCTGCCGAGCACGGCGGCGCGCCAGCCGGTGCGGCCGTGCGATCCGATCACGATCAGACTGCCGGGTCGCTCGGCCTGATGGCGGACGATCGAGTCGGCGACGGCGCCCGTGACGACCGTGGTGTCCACGCGGACGCCGTCGCGCCGTTCCCGCTCCGCGATCGCCGTGAGATACGCGGCGGCCCCGTCCTCGAGCGTCTTCAGCATGCCGGGATAGTCGATCAGCGTCTGCGCCATCGGATCGCCCGCGAACACCAGAGTGACGGGCTCGACCACGGAGAGGAGCTCGAGGGGCACGCCGAGCCGGCGCGCCAGCTCTCGGGCCGGCGCGAGGGCCTCTTCCGCGACCGGAGACTCGTCGAGCGGCACGAGCACGCGCCGGACGTCGGCGGGCGGCGTCGCGGCGCCGGGCCGGAGCAGCAGCAGCGGTCGCCTCGTGGTGTGCAGCACCGCGTCGGCCACGCTGCCATGGAGCCAGCGCTGCACACCCGAGCGGCCGTGCGTCGCGAGCGCGAGCAGGTCGACGTCGTCGCGGTCCGCGCTTCGCACGATCTCGGCCGCCGGCTCGCCGACGGCGACGGCCGTGCGCACGGTGACGCCGGCGTCCGCGAGCTCTCCCGCGACGCGGTGCAGGTAGCGTTCGGCGTCGCGGCGCTCGCGCTCGACCAGACCGTCGAGCGTCACGTCGCCTTCGGCATGAAAGGACGCGGGGACGTGCACGACGTGCAGCAGCGCCACCTCGGCGCCGAGCCGGCCGGCGAGGGTGCGCACGGTGCCGACGATGCTCTCCGCGAGCGGTGAGCCGTCGAGGCCGACCAGGATGCGCCGCACGGTCAGCGCGTGCTCCGCGCGGCGCTCAATCGCCGCTGAATGCTCGCTAGGTAGTCGGCGAGCGCTTCGACGGTGCGCCGCAAGTAGACGGACGCGGCCGCACCGGCACCGTTCCCGTCGGGCGGCGCCAAGCGGTCGCTCCAGACGGGCATCTCGCGCGTCCCGTGCGCGGCGATCGCCGCGTTGCCGGTGATCACCGCGATCGCGTAGTCGCGCGGGAAGGCGCCGCCGTTGCGCTCGGCGAGCCAGGTGAGATCGGGCGGCGCCGTGCGGAGCGCGGGTCCGACGGGGCCGTCGCCGCGCGCGTCGATGCCGTGGCAGGACGCGCAGCGGGCAGCGTAGGCCCGGCGCCCAGCCGCGATGGGATCGGAGCCTAAATCGGGCGGGTCGACGCGGCCGTTCTCGACGGTGAGGACGCAGCCGCTCCCGAGCAGGGCCAGGGCGAGGACGAGTCGGTGGAGGCGTGTCATCTTCCGTCGTCGCGCGCGCATCCGGCGTCGCCTCCTCGGCCCATTGAACAGCATGCCGCATGCCAGCGGATCCTCCCCCGTATCCCATGAGGCCGCCGTCCGGAATTCCCGCGTCTGCGAAAACCCCGGAACGAGACACGAGCCTAGGCCAGTGGCGTACGGAGTGCGCGCGGCGCCGATGGAGCGACGGGACCTTCGCGCGCCACGCGATGCTGCCGGCAGCGGCGTTCGATCGTCGCGAACAGGAGCTCGGGCCGCACGGGCTTCAGCAGGAACTCGCAGCCGCGGCCGAGCGCCCGTTCACGCTGCTCCGCGTCGCCGGAGATCACGATGACGGCAACGTCGCTCAGATCTCGGTCGTCGTCCTTGTGGTCGAGGACGTGCCACCCGCTGAGGCCCGGCATGTGGAGGTCGAGCAGCAGGGCACAGGGGTCGAAGCCGTCGCGGATGCGGCGCAAGGCGGCGAGCGCGTCGCCGGCCGTCGCGACCGCGAAGCCGTGTGACCGGAAGGCGATTTCCATGGCTTCGCGAATGTCGTCGTTGTCGTCGACGACGAGAATCGCGTGGGCAGTGGGTCGATCGGCGAGCATGCGGTGCAACGCGCGCCCGCCTTATGAACCGTCGCCGGATGGCTTTCCACCTCGGGAAAGTACAGGGCGCCGCGAGGCCGGGTTCGGCCGTATCATTTCGCGGAATCCGGAACGCGGCGCGCCGGGTTCCGCACGATTCGGAAGCCGATCGCGGCCACGCCTTCGAATGACGTGGATCGGCGGCTGGCAAGCCGGTTGCTTTCATTGGTGTCCGGCCGTTCCAGCCCAAGGAGGACTCCCGTGGAACAAGCGCTCCAGATCACGTTCAAAGAGGTCCCGTCGTCAGTCGCCGTCGAGGCGAACATCCGCGAGCACGCCGCCGAGCTCGATCAGTTCCACGACGGCATCATCGGGTGCCGCGTGGTGGTCGAGCGACCGCACCGGAACCAGCGTCAGGGCAACCTCTACGCGGTACGGGTCGACGTGACGATCCCGGGCCACGAGATCGTCGTCGGGCGCGAGCCGACCCAGCACCACGCCCACGAGGACGTGTACGTCGCGATCCGCGACGCCTTCGAAGCGGCGAAACGCCAGCTCCGGAGCCACGTCGACCGCGACCGGCGGCAGCCGAAGCACCACGAGGCACCCGCCGCGGGCCGCGTCGCGCGAATCTTTCGCGACGCCGGCTACGGCTTCATCGAGACGCCCGACGGGCGCGAGGTGTACTTCCACCGGAACAGCGTCGTCGACGGCGGGTTCGACGCCCTGTCGTCGGGCGTGCGCGTGCGCTTCACCGAGGAGCTCGGTGAGAAGGGGCCGCAGGCAACGACGGTGCATGCCGGCGGGCAGGGCCGGCACGCGGAGAGCCGATCATGAGCGACCGCGCCGCCGAGCGGAACGCGATGGTCGAACGGCACCTCGTCGCGCGCGGCATCCGCGACCCGCGGGTGCTCGCGGCGATGCGCACCGTGCCGCGCGAGGCGTTCATTGCCGGCGAGCTCGCGGAGTTCGCGTACGAGGACGCGCCGCTGCCGATCGCGTCGGCGCAGACCATCTCCCAGCCGTACATCGTCGCGCTCATGACGGCGGCGCTCGAGCTCGAGCCGCGCCAGCGCGTGCTCGAGATCGGGACCGGGTCGGGATACGCGGCCGCGATCCTCAGCCGGGTCGCCGGGGAGGTCTACACGATCGAGCGGCACGCCGAGCTCGCGGAGACGGCGGGCCGGCGCCTCGCGGAGCTCGGCTACGCGAACGTCCACGTGCGCTACGGCGACGGCACGCTCGGCTGGGCCGAGCACGCTCCCTACGATGCGATCATCGTCGCGGCGGGCGGCCCGCAGGTGCCGGACGCGCTGCTCGCGCAGCTCGCGGTCGGCGGGCGGCTCGTGATCCCGATCGGGGAGACGCCGCGCGATCAGCGGTTGCTTCGCGTGCGGCGCGTCGCGGGCGGCCGCTACGAGCGGGAGGACCTCGGCGGCGTTCGCTTCGTGCCGCTGATCGGCGCGGGCGGGTGGCAGGAGGAAGCGCCCGAGGCGCCGCCGATCACCGTCGCGCGCCCCTCGCCGAGCCGGCCGGAAACCCTCGCCACGCTCGTACGCGAGGTCGCGGAGCCGATCGCCGATCTCGAAGGCGACTCGATCGACGCGATCCTCGACCGGATCGGCGACGCCAAGGTGGTGCTCATCGGCGAGGCCACCCACGGCACCTCCGAGTTCTATCGGATGCGGGCGCGGCTCACGCGTCAGCTGATTCTCCGGCGCGGCTTCACCGGCGTCGCCGTGGAGGCCGACTGGCCCGATGCCGCGCAGATCGACCACTACGTCCGGCATCTGGAAAGGCCCGTGGCGCCGGAGACGCCGTTCACGCGCTTTCCGACCTGGATGTGGCGGAACGCCGAGGTCGCCGCGTTCGTCGAGTGGCTGCGGACCTACAACGGCGAGGTTCGCGACCCCGAACGGCGCGCCGGCTTCTACGGTCTCGACCTCTACAGCCTCTACGCGTCGATCGCCGCCGTCCTGCGCTATCTCGACGACGTCGATCCCGAGGCGGCACGCGTCGCGCGCGTCCGCTACGGGTATCTGACGCCGTGGCAAGGCGATCCGGCGGCCTACGGCCGCGCGGTCGTGACGCGCGGCTATCGCGACTGCGAGGCGCAGGTCGTCGCCATGCTGCGCGACCTCCTCGAGAAGCGGCTCGCCTACTCGGAGCGCGACGGCGAGCGCTACCTCGACGCAGTCCAGAATGCGCGCGTCGTCACGAGCGCGGAGCAGTACTATCGCGCGATGTATTACGGCTCGCGCGAATCGTGGAATCTCCGCGACCAGCACATGTTCGACACGCTCCAGATCGTGTCCGCGTTCCGCGGGCCCGAGACGAAGGTCGTCGTCTGGGAGCACAACTCGCACGTCGGCAACGCCGCCGCGACCGAGATGGGCGCGCGCGGCGAGCTGAACGTCGGCATGCTGGCGCGCGAGGTCTACGGCGACGCGGCCTATCTCATCGGGTTCGGCACCGACCACGGCACGGTCGCCGCGGCGACCGACTGGGACGGGCCGATGGAGGTGAAGCACGTACGGCCCGCGCACGCGGACAGCTACGAGCGGCTCTGCCACGACGCGGGCGTGCCGGCGTTTGCGCTCGCCCTCCGGCATCCTCGCCGCGACGCCGTCCGCGACGAGCTCTCCGCGCCGCGTCTCGAGCGCGCGATCGGCGTCATCTATCGGCCGGAAACCGAGCTCGCGAGCCACTACTTCCAGGCCGTGCTGCCGGTGCAATTCGACGAATACCTCTGGTTCGACGAGACCCGCGCCGTGACGCCGCTCGCCGCCGTCGAGACGCACGGAATGCCGGACACCTATCCGTTCGGCCTCTGAGCGAGCATCGCGCCGCGCGATCTCGGCGACCGGGGGAAGGGCTCGCCAATTCGCACGGACGCGAACGAGAGACCGTGGATTCCCACGATCGGGAAAGCGCCGCGGCCCGCGCGCGCGCCCGCGCGCGCGGACTGCGGCCGCTGAATTGCTCCTGCGATGGGGCATGACCGACTTCGACGCGATCGTGATCGGCTCGGGCTCGGGTGGGCTGACGGCGGCGTTGGCGCTCGCGCGCGCCGGGAAGCGCGTCGCGGTCTACGAGCAGCACGACCATCCCGGCGGCTACACGCAATCGTTCACGCTCGACGGGTTCACGTTCAGTCCCGGCGTGCACTACGTCGGCGGGCTCGGCCCGGGCGGGACGCTCCGGCGGATCTACGAAGGGCTGGGCGTCGCGAACGACCTGGTGTTTCTCGAGCTGAACCCGGACGGTTACGACCACGCCGTCATCGGCCGCGAGCGCTTCGCGTTCCCGGCCGGCAAGGCGCGCCTCGCCGCGCGCCTGAAGGACCGCTTCCCACGCGAGCGCACGGGCATCGACGGGTACCTCGACGTGGTCGAGCGCATGAACGACGAGATGGGCCGCGCGCTTCCGGTTCGTGGATGGCTCGACCGGGCGGTCCTGCCGTTCCGGATGCCGACGGTGCTGCGCTACGGCCTCGGCTCGACCGAGCACCTGCTCGATCGCTTCGTGTCCGATCCGCTGCTGCGCGCCATTCTCTGCGTCCAGAGCGGTGACCACGGGATGGCGCCGTCACGCGCTCCGGCGATCCTGCACGGCAGCGTCGCGGGCTATTACATGGACGGCGCGTGGTACCCCCGGGGCGGCGCACAGGCGATCGCCGACGTCCTCGTCGCGCACGTGCGCGGCGCGGGCGGGGAAGTGCACCCGAGGACGCGCGTCGCTCGCATCGTCGTGGAGCGCGGACGGGTCGGGGGCGTCGTGCTCGCCGACGGCACCGTGGTGCGCGCGGACGTCGTCGTGTCGAACGCCGATCCGACCGTGACGTGGGGGCGCCTGGTCCCGCCGGAGCACGTGGGCCGGCGCGTGCGGCGCCGGCTCGCGCATCTCCGCTATTCGCCGTCGACGCTGAGCCTCTTCCTCGGCGTCGATCTCGACGCGCGCGCCGCCGGCCTCGACTCCGGGAACGTGTGGTTCAACCACACGACCGACGTCGAGGCGCCGTACGCGTTCGCCGAACGGCGCGATCTCTTCGACGTCGGCGAGATCCCAGGCCTCTTCCTGAACGTCACCACCCTGAAAGATCCGTCCCGGCGGCGCGACGGCCGCCATACGATGGAGGCGATCTGTCTCGCGTCCTACGACGCCTTCGCGCCCTGGCGCGACAGTACGCCGGGACACCGGCCGAACGAGTATCGGCGCCTGAAGCAGCGGCTCACCGAGCGCATGCTCGATACCCTCGCGGAAGTCGTGCCGGACATCCGGAATCACGTCGCCGTGCACGCGCTCGCGACCCCGCTCACGAACGAGCGCTACCTCGGCACCACCCGCGGCGCCATCTACGGGACCGAGAAGACGCTGCGGAATCTGGGACCCTTCGCCTTCCCGATCCGCACGCACGTGCGGGGGCTCTTCGAGTGCGGCGCGAGCACGCTCGCGCCCGGCATCCTGGGCGTCAGCATCTCTGGGCTGCTCGTCGCCGCAGCCGTGCTCGGCGGCGATCCCGACGATCTGCTGTCGGCGCGCGGCCAGGCGCTCGCGATCTATCCGTCCGAGGATCGAGCGGCGTGGCCGCCGGAGCTTCTCGGGACCGCCGCCTGAACGGCGGCTCGCAAAGGAAATGTCCACCATGGCGCGCAAGGCACTCAGATCCACGCTCCTCCTCTCCGCGCTCGTGCTGCTGCTCGTGGTCGCGCGAATCGGGACGGCGCAGCACCACCCGATGACGTCCGAAGGCGTGGGCGACACTCGCCAGCCGCTGCCGCTCTTGGCGATGATGGCGGCGCACCAGAAGCAGAACATGCGCGACCACCTCGCGGCGGTCCAAGCCATCGTCGCCGCGCTCGCTCGCGACGACATGGACGGCGTCGCGAAAGCAGTGTCGCGCATCGGCCACTCGGAAGCGATGGGACGGATGTGCGAGCACATGGGCGCGGCGGCCCCGGGCTTCACGCCCATGGCGCTCCACTTTCATCGCACCGCGGACACCATCGCGGAATCCGCGCGGCGCGGTGACCGCGCGGGCGTGCTGTCGGCTCTCGACCGTACCCTGCAAACCTGCGTCGGGTGTCACGCCGCGTATCGGCAGGAGATCGTCGACGAGGAGACGTGGAACCGGCTGACCACCCCGGCGTCGCGGCATTGAGCCGGCTCGACCTATCAGGGGCGGGCGGATTGCTCTAGAACTTCCTCCCATGTCGCAGCTCGCGATGCAGGATCCCGCCGAGCGGTTTCGCCGGCAGTTCTTCCGGGTCTTTTTCGATGCGTTGCTCCTGGTGATCGCGATCGCCGAGACGCTCGTCGTGACGCGCATCGCGCGGCGACTCGGCGTCGACGTCGGCGCGGGCGCGGTCGTCGCGGGGGCGCTCGTCATCGCCGCGATCAATGCCGGGCTCGTACGACGGATGCGGCGGGGCCGGCCCCATGCGCTCGTGGCCGGCTACGCGGCCGTCGCGTTCACGGCGCTGTTCGGCGGCCTCTTCCTCGCGGCCGGCGAGCTCACCTGGAGCCTCATGGCCGTCGCGGCGCCGCCGGCGGTGCGTCTGGCGGGCATCGTCCCGGCGATCGACGCCGCGAGCTGGCGCCCGCTCTTCGACGCCGCCCTCGACGTCGGTCTCGCGGCGATCGGCGGGCTCTTCGCCTTCGGCTACACCGCCGGCCGCCGTGCGCTCGACCTCGACGACCGGCGCATCGGGATCGCTGGCCTGCCGCCGGCGCTGGCCAGTTTCCGCATCGTCCACATCAGCGACCTCCATCTCGGGGCGTTTCTCGGCACCGAGGAGCTCGCGAGCCACGTCGACCGCATCAACGCGCTCGCCCCCGACCTCATCTGCATCACCGGCGATCTCGTCGATCGTGCCTCCACCTGCGAGGAGGCGTTTCCGGTGCTGGCCGGTCTCTCGGCGCGCCACGGCGTCGTGGTGATCCTCGGGAATCACGACGTCGCGGCGGGTGCGGACGCGGTGACGTCCGCGCTTCGGCGCCTCACGCCGTTCACCGTGCTGCGGAACGGCCGGCTCGAGATCGAGCGCGACGGCGCTCTGCTGAGGATCGTCGGTCTCGACGATCTCGGCCGGGATTGGGCCCGCGGCGTCCTCGAGCATCCCGCGCTGCCGGCGTTGACGCGCGGCACTCCTGCCGGCGCGCCGCTGATCGTGCTGTCGCATCGTCCGGACTGCTTCGAGCAGGCGGCGGCGCTCGGCGCGTGCCTCGTGCTGTCAGGCCACACGCACGGAGGGCAGATCGGCTTCCCGGGCTGGCTCGGACGCCGGATTCGCAATCCGGCGGAGTTCATGACCCGCTACGACCGGGGCACGTTCCGCTCGGGCGCGGCGACCCTCGTGGTCAGCAACGGCCTCGGCTTCACCGGGCAGCCGGTCCGGCTGTTCACGCCGCGGCAGATCGGGTGCCTCGAGCTCCGGCCCGCGTGACGCCGTCGCGGCCGTGCGCGGGCGGCGCCGTCCTCAGTCGCCCGAAATCGCGGGCTCCGCGTGCCTTCCCCGTGCTTGGCCGTCGGGAAACCTCGCCTCGAACGCGCAGCCGTCTCCAGGCGAGGGAACGACGGCGAGCGTGCCGCCGTGGGCCTCGACGATCGCTCGCGCGATCGGCAATCCGAGGCCGAGCCCTCCCGAGTCGCGCGCGCGCGCGGCATCGGTCCGGTAGAACCGCTCGAAAACCCGCCGCTGGTCCTCGGGCGCGAGGCCAGGGCCGTGGTCGCGGACGGAGAGCGTCGCGACGCCGTTCTGCGAGCCGGCAGTGACCACGACCTCGGATTCGGAGGGCGCGTGGCGAAGCGCGTTGTCGAGCAGATTGTCGAGCACCTGGCGCAGCCGGTCCGCGTCGGCGACGATCGGGAGTCGCGGCGGGGCCTCGAGTCGGAGCGCGACCTTCCGGCCGCGCGCGCGCGCGGCCCATGCCCGCACGGCGTCGGCGGCCACGGCCGCGAGGTCGCACGGCGACGATTCACAGCGCAGCTGTCCGGTGTCCGCGCGCGACAGGACGAGCAGATCGTTCGTGAGCCGCGTCAAGCGCTCGATCTCTTCGACGGCGCCGGCGAGCGTCTCGCGGTACTCGTGCACCGTTCGCGGATGGCGGAGGGCGACCTCGACGGCTCCGCGCAGGTTCGTGAGCGGCGTCCGGAGCTCGTGCGCGGCGTCGGCGACGAAGCGGCGCTGCGCCTCCGCCGCGGTTCGCGCGGCGTCCAATGCCAGGTCGAGCCGCCGCAGCATGCCGTTCAGGACGTCGGTCAACGCGCGTAGCTCGGCATCGTCCGACACGGGGGGGATCGCCGCCGGCGCGGTGCTCGTACCGATGGCGCGAGCGGCCTCCGCGATGCGTTCGAGTGGAGCCGTGAGGCGGCGGGCCATCCGACCGACGAGCCATCCCGCCGCGACCCCGCTGCTCACGAGCGACAGTGCGAGCGCGCCGATGACGGCAGTGAGGGCGCGCACGACCGGCTCCTTCGAAACCGCGACCAGCGCCACGGTGCCGGGCCTCGGCGCATGGCGGATGGGATAGTACACGCCACGAAAGACGGTCCCCGCGCCGCGGATGTCGGCGAACGCGACCGCGCCGCCCATGGCCGCGGCGCGCGCCGCCTGATCGTCCGGCAACGGATGGGCGGTGAGATTGGCCGTCTGCGCGATCATCATGCCGTCGCCGTTCGTGATGCGCGCGAACTTCTCGTAGCCGGTTCCGGCGGTGAGCGTGAGCGATCCGGGGAAGTCCTCCTCGTGCACGTGCGCCGGCTTTCCGGGCTCGTCGAACGCGGACGCGACCTCGGTGCGCGCGATCGACACCAGCGCATCATCGAGGTTCGCAACGAGCGTGCGCTCCACCCGGAGGTAGATCAGCACGCCGGCCACGGCGAGGACGGCGAGCGTGAGCCCCATCATGCTGCACACCAGCCGAAAGCGGAACGTGCGCGGCCGCGCGCGGCTCACGGTGCATCCTCCGATGCTGCCGTCGGAACCTCGAGCACGTACCCGCCCCCGCGCACGGTACGAATGAGATCCGGCTGACGGCCGAGCTTGTTGCGGAGGTAACGGACGTAGACGTCGACGACGTTCGAGTCGGGCTCCGAGCCGGTCTCCCAGACGTGCTCCCAGAGCGCGGTCCGCGTCACGACCTTCCCCGCGTTGCGGGCGAGGACCTCGAGCAGCTGGTACTCCCGGGTCGTGAGGGCGACCGTCCGGCCGCCGCGGGCCACGTGGCGGCGGTTGGTGTCGATCACGAGGTCGCCGATCGTGATCTCGGGCGGGAGCGCTCCGGCGCGTGGACGGCGGAGGAGGGCGCGCACCCGCGCGAGCAGCTCGGCGAACGCGAAGGGCTTCACGA
>DAIQBH010000013.1:0-17828 GCA_036781285.1 Thermodesulfobacteriota bacterium
GCGTCGCAGGCGTGGCATCGACCTTTATCCCGACACGCACGATCTGTCCCTGGAACGGATTCGGACCACGGTAGAGCGATGACACCTGATTCCCGAGGTCCGCGCCGAGCGAGAACCCGTCGTACGACGTCGAGAGCAGCACCCGCGCGAACGTGTGCTCCGCGATCTTGCGCTCACCGACGAAGAGCGCCCCCGAGCCGTCGAACGGCCGCGCCGTCATCGTCTGCACGTAGCGCACCGTCAGCGGGCCGTCGGGCAGGCGCTCGGTCGTCTCGATGCGTTCGGTCCACGGCACGAGGCTCTGCTCGTACACGAGCCGCCCGTCGTGGATGAAGAGCGCGTATCCCGCGTGCTTCGAGCCGTGCGCGAGCAGCACGCCGTCGCCACGTCCGGGTGGACGCACGAGCTCCACCGCGATCTCGTGTCCGTACGCGCACACCAGCGGCGCGACCGGTGCCGCCAGGTATTCGAGCGGCGGCGTGAGATTCCACTCGGATCGAATGCCGCGCCGCTGCCGGTCCTGCACCATCTTGATGACGAGGTTGCGATCGTCCAGCGGGAAGACGCCGTAGCGCTCGGCGTCGGCGTCCCATTTGGCCTTCAGCTCCCGGACCTTGTCGGGGTGACGGTCGGCGAGATTCACGAGCTCGTTCGGATCGCTCGCCAGGTCGTAGAGCTCCCAGACGTCGTTCTCGAACGGTGCGCCGCGCTCGTGCCTGGTCGCGAGCCGCCACGTGCCGTCGAGATACGCCCGTTGGCCACCGAGCTCGAAGTACTGCGACGTCCGCGTCGCGGCCTGCGGGTCGGCGAACGTCGCGACCACGCTCGCGCCTTCGATGGGCTTCAGGCGACGGCCCCGATACGCGTCGGGACGCGCCACGCCCGCCGCTTCGAGAATCGTCGGGTAGAGATCGACGACGTGGACGAAGCGGTCGCGGATCTCGCCGCGCGCGGCGATGCGCTTCGGCCACGAGATCAGCAACGGGTCGGCGACGCCGCCGAGGTGCGCGTACTGCTTGTAGAGCCGGTAGGGCGTGTTCGACGTACAGGCCCAGCCGATCGGGTAGTGCGGGAACGTCGCATCCTCGCCCATGACCTCGTACAGCTTCGCCGCGTCCTCGACCGGGACCGGACGGCCGAACGCCGGCGCGAAGACGTTCGGCGTCCCGGTCGACGTTCCCTCGGCCGAGCCCCCGTTGTCCGAGAAGAGCACGATCAGCGTGTTCTCGCGCCATCCGCCTCGGTCCAGCGCAGCGAGAAAGCGGGCGATGTTCGCGTCGAGGTTGCTGATGAGGCCGGCGTAGACCTCCATGTAGCGCGCATAGATTTTCTTCTGCGTGGCATCGAGTCCGTCCCACGGATCCGCGCCGGGCGAAAGCGGCGGCAGCTGCGTCGTCGCGGGCACGATGCCGAGCTCGCGCTGGCGCGCGAGGCGCGCGGCCCGGACGACGTCCCAGCCGGCGTCGTAGGCGCCGCGGTACGCGTCGCGGTCCTGCGGCCGCGCCTGGAGCGGCGAGTGGGCGGCCGGGTAGCAGAGCTGGAGGTAGAAGGGCGTGTCGGGCGTCATCGCCTTCTGCGCGTGGATCCAGGCGATCGCGCGGTCGGTGAGGGCGTCGTTCACGAAATAGTCGTCCCGCGCCTCGGGCTCGACCGGCGCCACGCCGTCGATCAGCTCGGAGGGCTTGAAGTAGTCGGTCGAGTGGCCCTGGAACCAGTAGGCGCGGTCGAAGCCGCGGTTCGTCGGCCAGTTGTGATACGGCCCCGTCGGCCCGCACGAGGCGGCGAGGTTCACGTGCCACTTGCCGACGTGCATCGTCGACCAGCCGCGGTCGCGCAGCACCTCGGCGAGCGTCGCGGCGTCGAGGGTCATGTCGCCGCGATAGCCGGGATAGCCGCCGTCGACGTCGGCGAGCCAGCCCATGCCGGCCGAATGGTGATTCAATCCGGTCATGAGAGCGGCGCGCGTCGGCGAGCACATCGCGCACGTGCGAAAGTTGACGTAGCGGAGGCCCGCGGCCGCGATCCCGTCCATGCCGGGCGTGCGAATCTCGCTGCCGTACGCGCCGAGGTCCGAAAATCCGACGTCGTCGAGCACGATGACGACGATGTTCGGCGCACCGTCGGGCGCCGCCGGGGCGACGGTGTACCCCGGCCGAGAATCCGCGAACGACTCGGCGATCTCCGGAGCGTTCCCCGCGTCCACCGCCGCCGGCGTACGCAGCTTCCGCTCCTGCTGCCGCACCTTGCCGAGCCCGGCCGCGCCGAGCGCGGTCGCGGCGGCTCCACCCGCCGCGCCGATCAGGAACGACCGCCGATCGATGCCCTTCTTTCCGTTCCCCATGGCGCGGCTCAGACGTCCCGCGTGGAGGTGGCGATCAGCCACTGGCTTTCGAGACCGGCGGCGCGATCGACCCCGATCTCGCGCACGCGGTCGCTCGTCGCGATCTCGACGAACTTCTTCCGCGACGGGTACTCGACGATCCCGACCACGTCGAAGTCGGCCGCGCTCCCATCGCCGATGACCAGCGAGTCCACCTGCCCGGCCCAGAGGAACCGCCCGCCCTGCGACTCGACGACCTCGCGCATCGCGCGCGCGTACCGTTCGTACGCCTCCTGGCCGGTCATCTCGCCCGCGCTCGCGTCCGCGCGCGGCTTGAACTTCAAGAGATTCAGCATGACGACCGGACGGTCGTCCGGTCCCGCGAGCAACGCCGCGATCTGCTCCGCCGTCGGATAGAGGGCCATGGGGGGATGCCTCCTCGTCTGCCCGGGCCGCCGCGAGCGCCGCCCGTTTGGGTTTTGGCACTCTGTATGCCATATTCTCGGCTCATGGCAATGGACGGCCGTGCCCTCCGCTCCGCCCGCAGCCGGGCGGCGATCGAGGCGGCGCTCTACGCGCTGGTCGGCGAGGGCATCATGGACCCGACCGCGCAGGAGGTCGCCGCGCGGGCCGGCGTCGCGCTCCGCAGCGTGTTCCGCCATTTTTCCGATCGTGAGAGCCTGTTCGCGTCGCTCGACGCTCGGCTGCGCGAAGAAGCGATGCCGCTCGTCCGCGACGCGCGTCCGGGCGATCCCCTGCCCGTTCGCGTCCACGATCTGATCCACCAGCGCGCGAAGCTCTTCGATCGGATCGCGCCCTACAAGCGCTCCGCCGACCTCCAGCGCGGGCGCTCGACGTTCATCCAGGGCCAGCATCTCCACCTCGTGCGCGAGCTCCGCGCCGGGCTCCTGCGCTGGCTGCCCGAGCTCGCGACGGCGGCCGCCGACGTACGCGACGCGGTCGAGCTCGCGACGTCGTTCGAGGCCTGGGTACGGCTCCGGAACGAGCAGGGTCTGAGCCGTACCCGTGCCGTCGCCGTCGTCGAGCGCCTCGTGACCACACTCCTCCCGGAGGCCCGCGCCGCCTCGAGAAAGGACGCCCGATGACCCCGTACAAGCTGGTCGGCGCCTACGCCTCCCCCTACAGCCGGAAGATGCGAGCGCTCCTGCGCTACCGGCGCCTGCCGTTCCGCTGGATCTCGCGCGGCGGACGCGACGACGTCGACATCCCGCCGGTGCCGGTCGCGCTGATTCCCGTGCTGGTAACGCCGGCGCCGAGCGGCGACACGGCGAGGGACGCGGCGATGATCGACTCGACCTTCCAGATCCGTCATCTCGAAACACGCCACGCCGAGCGCTCGGTCGTACCGCCCGATCCGGCGATCGCGTTCCTCGACGCGCTCGTCGAGGACTTCGCCGACGAGTGGCTGACGAAGGCCATGTTCCACTACCGCTGGGCGTACGCGGCGGACGCGGCGAAGGCGTCGCACGTGCTCCCCTGCGATCAGGTGCTCGACCTTCCCCCGGACCAGCTCGCGCGCGGCGCCGCCGCGTTCGCCGAGCGGCAGATCGGGCGGCTCGCGGTCGTCGGATCGAATCCCGCGACGGCGCCGCTCATCGAAGCGAGCTATCGGCGCCTGCTCGGGATCCTCGATGCGACGATCCAGCGCCGGCCCTTCTGCTTCGGGCGGCGGCCGAGCGCGGGCGACTTCGGCCTCTTCGGCCAGCTCTCCCAGCTCGCGGCATTCGACCCGACGTCCGCCGCGCTCGCGGCCGCACACGCGCCCCGCGTCGTCGCGTGGGTGAACGTGATGGACGACCTCGGCAGCATCGAGGTCGGAGCCGGCGACTGGAGCCCGCGCGGCCAGGTCGCCGAGGACCTCGCGCCG
This sequence comes from Thermodesulfobacteriota bacterium, assembly GCA_036781285.1. Lineage (GTDB taxonomy): Bacteria > Desulfobacterota > Binatia > UTPRO1 > UTPRO1 > UTPRO1. Next base: position 4,209 of record DAIQBH010000013.1, read on the forward strand.
CTCTTCGCCGAGATCGGCCGCGGCTTCGCGCCGTTCCTCCTCGCCAACGCCGACGCGCTCGCGACGGGGGCTCGAGAGGTCGCGTGCGACATCGACGGTACGCGCTGGGTGCAATCGCCGTTCCCGTATCAGGCCAAATGCCTGCGGTGGCTCCGCGAGCATTTCGCGCGCCTCGCGCCGGCGGATCGGACGTTCGTCGAAGCCACGCTCGCCGACAGCGGCTGTGCGCCGCTCCTGCGCGCGTGATGAGCGGCCGCGCGCACGACGCCGGCCGCGTCTATCGCGTCCACGGCATGATGCAGTCGTACTTCACCCGCAAGATGACGGGCTATCTCGACTTCAAGGGCATCCCCTGGCGCTTCCGCCCTTTCGGCGGGATGAGCCCGGCGGCCCTCGCCGCGGGATTCCCCGGCGGCGTGCCGATGGTCGAGACACCGGACGGCGAGATGATGTGGGACTCGACCGCGATGATCCATCACTTCGAGCGGCGCTTCCCCGATCCCACCGTCCTGCCCGACGATCCGGTACTGCGATTCCTCGCGTACGTCGTCGAGGATTTCTCCGACGAGTGGCTCTATCGCCCGGCCGTCGGCACGCGCTGGCTCTTCCCCGAGAACGCCGCCGTCGCCGGCTTCGAGCTCGCGCGCGACATCGCGGCCGTCATGCCGCTGCCGGCGGACCAGGCGCACCTCGCCGTCGGCGCGCACGTGCGGAGCAGTCTCCCCGCGCTCGGCATCGACGAGTCGACCATCGAAACTTGGACTAAAGACGTACTACGCCGATGGGTGTCTCTTTTCGGCGCACATCTCGCCGACCGGCCCTATCTGCTCGGCCACCGTCCCTCGCTCGCCGATTTCGCGCTCTTCGGCGGCAACGCCGCGCACTTCACCAACGATCCCGCCTGCCGGCGCTGGGTCGACGCGGATGCGCCCGCCGTCGTGGCCCACACGACGCGATTGCTCACGCCGGAAGATCAGCCGGCGGGCAGCTGGGACGACGCGCCACCCGCGACGCTGGTGGCGCTGATCCGCGAAATCGCGCGTACTTACTTGCCTTGGGTCGCGCGCGCCTGCACGGACGGGGCGGCTGAAGCCGTCTTCGGCGACGGCACCCAGATCGTCATCCCGGCGACGCCGTTTCTCCAGGCGGCGCGCGGGACGCTCCTCGCACGCTATCGCTCGCTCCGTTCCGCCCGGCTCGATGCGATTCTCGAGACGGCGGGCGCCCTGCCGTACTTCGCCGGTTGGATCGCGATGGCCGGGGAGATCCCCGATGATCGCGAGCCACCGCGCCCGGCGTTGAACCGACCCTTCCCGCCGGCCGAAGGCTGAGCGCGGAATTTTCCGACTAAGAAAGGGTTCACCTCGCCCGCAGCGGTGGGTAAGCTGCGGCCCGTGCGCGCCCGCGACACCGCCGACCACGCGAACGAGGCCCACACGCGCGCGGCGCTCGAGGATCTGGAAGCGACGTATCGTCACGCGCCGGTCGGGCTCTGCGTCCTCGATCGCGCGCTCCGCTACGTGCGCATCAACGATCGGCTCGCCGAGATCAACGGCCTCCCGGTCGAGTCCCACATCGGCCGGACGACGCGCGAGATCGTGCCCGCGCTCGCCGACGCGATCGACGCGATCGCCGAGCAGGTCTTTCGCACCGGGCGACCGGTCTGCGACGTCGAGCTCGCCGGCGCCACCGCCGCGGATCCCACGTCGGAGCGCGTGTTCGTCGAGCAGTGGTATCCGCTCGTCGACGTCGCCGGCGAGGTCACCGGCCTGAGCGTCGTCGTGATCGACGTGACCGCCGAGCGCGCGGCGAAGCGCGAGACGCAGGCGGCCCGTGCGGCGCTCGAGCAGAGCTTGCACGAGACGACGGCGCTCATGGCGGCGAGCCGCGAGCTCGCGCAAGCGTTCCGTCTGGTCGACGTGCTGCGCGCGCTCTGTCGCGTCGCGCGCGAGCTCGTCCGCGCCGAGGGCGCCGTGTTCGTCTTCGCCGACGGCGAGCAAGTGCACTACGCCGAGGAGGACGCGATCGGCCCTCTCTGGAAGGGCCAGCGCTTCCGCGCCGACATGTGCGTGGCGGGATGGGCGATCGCGACCCGCAAGACGGTCGTGATCGAGGACATCTACGCGCATCCCCACATTCCGCACGACATCTATCGTCCGACCTTCGTCCGCAGCCTGGCGCTCTCGCCCGTGCGCCGCGCCGAGCCGCTCGGCGCGCTCGGCGTGTACTGGCGGGAGACACACCGGCCGACCGACGAGCAGGTGCGCCTCCTCGAAACGCTCGCGGACATCGGCGCGATCGCGGTGCAGAACGCGCAGCTCTTCGCCGAGAGTGAGGACGCCAACCGCCGCAAAGACGAGTTCCTCGCGATGCTCGCGCACGAGCTCCGCAACCCGCTCGCGCCCGTCATGAACGCCGTCGAGCTGCTGCGCGCGCTCGGCCCGCGCGAAGCGCGGCTCGAGCAAGCGCACGAGGTCATCTACCGCCAGGTGCGCCACATGTCGCGCCTGATCGACGACCTCCTCGACGTCTCGCGCATCACGCGGGGCCGCATCGAGCTCAGGAAAGAGCGGCTCGGGCTCGGGGAGATCGTGGACGCCGCGGTCGAGGGCAGCCGGCATCTGTTCGAAAAGCAGGCCCACACGCTGACGCTCCAGGTGGAGGACGGCATCGACGTCGACGGCGACCGCGCCCGGCTGGTGCAGGTCGTGACCAATCTCCTCTTGAACGCCGCGAAGTTCACCCCCGAAGGCGGCCAGATCACGCTCCGCGCCGGTCATCACGGCAGCACGGCCGTGATCGCGGTCCGCGACACCGGCATCGGCATCGCTCGCGAGGCGCAGCACCGCATCTTCGAGCTCTTCGCGCAGGAGGACGTCACGGTCGAGCGCGCGCAGGGCGGCCTCGGGATCGGCCTCACGCTCGCGAAGCGGCTCGTCGAGATGCACGACGGCTCGCTCTCGGTGAAGAGCGACGGCGCCGGAGCCGGCACCGAGTTCGTCATCATGCTGCCGGGGCTCACGGGCGATCGCCCCGCGAAGCCCGCGCCGGAGCCAGCGGCGCCCGCGATCGGCGATCAGCTGCGCATCCTCGTGGTGGAGGACAACGACGACGCGGCGGAGAGCTTCAAGACCCTGCTCGAGCTCGGCGGGCACACCGTCGAGGTCGCTCGCGACGGCCATCAGGCGCTGCGCGCCATCCCCGCGTTCGCGCCGCACGTCGCGTTCGTCGACATCGGCCTCCCGGGCATCGACGGCTTCGAGGTCGCCGAGCGCCTCCGGTCGGAAGGCGGCGCGCGCCCGATGCTGATCGCGCTCTCGGGCTACGGGCGTGAAGAGGACAAGCAGCGCGCGGCGCAGGTGGGGTTCGACGCGCACATGACCAAGCCGGCGAACTTCGACCAGATTCAGGCGTTGCTCGCGCGCTGCGGGGGGGTAGCGTCGTCGTGACGGATTCCGTTGGTGCCGTGCACTGACGTGCCTTTTTGGTGCGACTGGTCGCTTACGCAGACCCGCTCCCTCCGCCGTCCCCATACTCCGCGCTCCGTGGCGTCGCATTCCATGACGCGTGACCGCGGGCGAATCGGCAGCGCGGGCTGTAGCTCTGATCTCGTCGGCTGATCTCGTTCGGGCTGCGGCGGGGTGGCTTCTTTCGACCTCGGGGAGCCGGTAGGGATGCGGGTCTTGTCCTCCTCGGCTGCCATCGCCGTGCATGATCTCGTGAAGGAGTTTCCGCGCCGCGGGCAGGCACCGCTGCGCGCCATCGACGGGCTCGCGTTCACGGTGGCGCCGGGGGCGATTTTTGGGCTCCTCGGGCCGAACGGCGCCGGCAAGACGACCACGCTCCGCATCCTGACGACGCTCGCCCGGCCGACGTCGGGGCAGGTGTCGATCCTCGGCCACGACGTCGTGGCGGCGCCGCTCGACGTGCGCCGCCGCATCTCCGTCGTGATCCAGGAGACGGCGGTCGAGCTCTTTCTCTCCCCGCGCGACAACCTCCTCACCTTCGCGCGCTTCCACGGGATCGCGGGCGCGGAAGCCGCCCGCCGTGCCGACCGCGTGATCGAGCTCTTCGGCCTCGGCGAGCACCTCGGGCAGAAAGTGCAGGACCTGAGCGGCGGCTTCCGCCGGCGAGTCCAGGTCGCGAAGATCCTGATGGTCGAGACCCCCGTCGTCTTCCTCGACGAGTTCTCGACGGGCATGGACCCGATCCTGAAGCGCGCCGTCATGGAGCTCCTGCGCGCGGAGGCCAAGCGCGGGCGCACCATCGTCCTCACGACGCAGATCCTGAGCGAAGCCGAGGAGCTCTGCGACGACATCCTCATCATCAACCACGGCCGGGAGGTGGCGCGCGGCGACCTGCATTCGTTGAAGCTGCTCTCGGAGGGCGTCTACGAGGTCGCGCTGACGTTCGACCGCGTCCCCGAAGGCCTCGAAACCGAGATGGCGGCACGGGGTGCGATTCGCGTCCACGTGAGCGGCAACACCGTCGAGCTCGCGCTCAAGGAGGACGAGCACGCCGTGCTGGCACTCGTCAGCGAGCTTGCCAAGCGCGGCCGCGTGTTGCGCGTCGAGCTCGGCGGCGCCACCCTGGAAGACGTGTTCGTCGAGCTCACCAGGCCGACGACGCCGGCCACGGGAACGAGAGGCTGATCGTGCCGCAGAGCCTCCAGGCGCTGGCCGCGGTCTTCTATCGCGAGGGCAAGATCCGGGCGACGAACGTCACGTTCATCTTCTGGGATCTCTTCTACCCGCTGCTCTACATGTTCGTGTTCGGGGTCGGGATCAACCACACGCTCGGCTTCACCGCGCCGACGGTCACCACCGACTACAACGCGTTCTTCCTCGCGGGCGTGCTCGGCATGGCGAGCTTCGGCATCGCGTCCAACACGTCGTGGTCGTTCTTCCTCGACCGCGACAACGGCATCTTCTACGAGATGCTGACGTACCCGATGAGCCGGGCGCAGTACATTCTCGGCAAGGTGCTCTTCAACGTGCTGATCGCGATCGGTCAGGCGGCGATCACGATCGCGCTCGCGGCGTGGCTGCTGGACGTGCCGGTACGGTTCGACCTCGCGTTGCCGCTGCTCGCGGCGGTCGTCGTCGGCACGGCGGGATGGTTCTTCTTCTACGCGATCTTCGCGCTCCGCATCCGGCGAAACGACATCTTCAACACCGTGACGTCGATCTTCTATTTCGTCTTCCTCTTCGCGAGCTCGATGTTCTACCCGCTCGATCCCCTGCCCGCGTGGTTCCGGGCGCTCGGCGTCTCGAACCCGATCACGTGGCACGTCGACGTGCTGCGCTACCTGACGGTCGGGATCGGACACCCCTCGACCATCGCGATCGAGGCGGTGGCCTTCGGGCTGTTCACCATCGTCGGGTTCGTGGTCGCGATCCGGAGCCTGGAGGACGCGTAGCTTCATTCCGGCGCACGCGACGTGCACGCGCCCGCCGAATCTCCTTGACCCGCCGCCGACTCCTCCCCTAGCGTCGGCGGCAACAGTCGGCTGCTCGGTCCAACGCTCCCGCCCCAAGGAGGTCGTCATGATCGTTTCGAGCCCGCAGGTCAGCCGTCCGCGTTTCGTCGCGCTCGCCGTCGTCGTGCTGCTCGCGTTCGCCGGCGCCAGCTCCGCAATCGAGGTCCGCCACGTCGAAGGCGCGCGCTACTCCGCCGATCTCGGGCGCGCGTACGCGCCCTGCCTTGCCCCGAACACGATGACATCGACCGGCATCCCGGCGTGCACGCCGGCCGTGACGTCCGTGTGCGACTTCACGTCCGCGGGTCTCGACCTCCGCAAGCGCGAGGAAACGAACGAGATCAACGTCGACGCGATCGTGAACAACGTGAGCGGGCCCGGGAACTGTACGACCGGCCCGTACACGATGGGCGTCACCCTGCGCATCAGCGCGGACGACGCCGTCTGCGCCGGCGGCACGTGCACGCTCGAGGACGTGACGTGGCCGATCCCGTTGTCGCCGCACAACAACGACTTCCGCGCCCTCGACTTCACGCTCGAGTCGGTCTTCCCCGGTCCGCCGGCCGGCCTCTCGAACTACGAGATCCTCGACGTCTGGGTCATCGCTCCCGACGGGCGAACGCTCGCCGCGGCCGGTGCGGACCGCGACGGCGGCGTCGACGTGCGCGCGGACTTCAGCACCGCGTACCCGCAGTGCACCGCGCCCGATACCGCCAACACCTGGGGGCTCGCGGCGTGCAGCGCGCCGGCATGGGAGTCCGCGTGCGACTTCACGCTGATCGACGCCAACGTCACGCAGTCGTCCCTCGGCCCGCGGATCCAGCCGCGCGCACTCGGCCTGACGGGGGTGCCGGCATCGTGCGCCGACGGGACGTACGCCTTCGTGCCGCGCGTCCGCGTCACGACCGAGGAATGCGGCGCGCTCTGCACGCTCGTCGACGTCGACGTGCCGCTGCTCGTGGAGGCGATCGACGGGGAGATCGAGCGCCAGAACCTCATGCTGTCGAGCGATCCCGCGGGTGTCGGCGTCGGCTTCCTCGGCGAGGACGATCACGTGCAGCTTCTCGAGCTCCGGGTGCGCGACGAGGCGGGCGATCTACTCGCCGCCATGGCGGTCACGCCGACCTTGCGCCTCGACCGCGCGCGCATCGCCGCCTCCTTCAAGGAGCCCGCCAACCTCGCCGACGACCGCATCACGATGAAGGCCGAGTTCCCGTACGGCCCGCTGAAGCCCGTTCCGGGTCCGCCGCTCGACCCGACGGTCGGCGGCGTGACGTTCACGGCGACCGGCAAGGCCGGCGTCGGCTTCACGGCGACGATCCCGGCGGGCGCATGGGTCGTGGCGAAGGCGGGACGGTACTGGATCTACAAGGACGCCCTCGGCGCCAACAACGGCATCCGCAAGGCCGAGGTGAAGGAGTTCCGCCGCTCCGGCGTTCCGCGCGGGTACAAGGTGCGGCTCTACGGCAAGGACACGAATGCCGGCGGGGCGTCGCAGCCTGCGCTCGATCTCGCGGTCGCGGTCAGCACGTCGGCCGGTGACACCGCCGTAGCGACGCGCGGCACCCACTGTAGGCAGCGCCCGTCGACGGTGACCTGCAAGTAGCGCCGCCGGGGTCGCGATGGCGGTCGGGCCGATTGCGAGGCTCTCGGCCCGACCGTACACTCCCGCGCGCATGCCAGTCCCGGGTCAGGACGCGCGCGCGGAGATCGAGAGCCTCCGCGCCGAGATCGAACGCCACAACCGGCTCTACTACGCCGACGACGCGCCGGAGATCACCGACGCCGAGTACGACGCGCTTTTCCGCCGCCTCCAGGAGCTCGAGGCCGCCCATCCGGAGCTCAAGGCTCCGGATTCGCCGACGCAGCGGGTCGGCACGGCGCCGGCCGAGCGGTTCCGAAGCGTCCGCCACACCATCCCGATGCTCTCGCTCGCGAACGCGATGGCGGAGGACGACGTCCGCGAGTTCGAGGGCCGGATCCGCCGCATCCTCGAGCTGAAGGACGACGCACACGTCGTCTACGTCGCCGAGCCGAAGCTCGACGGTCTCGCGATCGAGCTCGTCTACGAGGACGGCCGGCTCGTCGTCGGGTCGACGCGCGGCGACGGCACGACCGGCGAGGACGTGACCGTCAATCTCAAGACGATCAAGACCGTCCCGCATCGGCTGCGCGCGGCGTCGCCGAAGGCGCCCAAGATTCCGGCGCGCCTGGAAGTGCGCGGCGAGATCATCCTCCAGCGCGCCGGATTCCAGAAGCTGAACGCCGAGCGCGCCGAGCGCGGAGAGCCCGTTTTCGCGAACCCGCGCAATGCCGCCGCCGGCTCGCTCCGACAGCTCGATCCCGCCATCACCGCGAGCCGCCCCCTCGAGCTCTTCTGCCACAGCGCGGGCGCAATCGAGGGCGCGACCTTCGCGACCCACACCGAGTTCCTCACGACCCTCGAGCAATGGGGCCTCCAGACCAATCCGCTCAATCGACTCTGCGTCGGCCTCGACGCCGCCTTCGCGCAGTACGCGACGCTCGTCGCGGATCGCGACACCCTGCCCTACGAGATCGACGGGATGGTCCTGAAGGTCGACGACCTCAAGCTCCAGGAGATCCTCGGCCAGGTGTCGCGCTCGCCGCGTTGGGCGATCGCTTACAAGTTCAAAGCGCAGCAGGCCGAGACCCGCATCCTCGACATCATCGCGTCGGTCGGTAGGCTCGGGACGCTCACGCCGGTCGCGGTGCTCGAGCCGGTCGTCGTCGGCGGCGTCACCGTCCGGAACGCGTCGCTCCACAACATGGACGAGATCGCCAGGAAGGACGTCCGCAAGGGCGACGTGGTCGTGATCGAGCGCGCCGGCGACGTCATCCCGTACGTCGTGCGCGTCGTGAAGGAGAAGCGCGTCGGCAAGCCGCGCAAGTTCAAGATGCCCGAGCGCTGCCCCGTCGAGGGCTGCGGCGGGCACGTCGTCCGTGAAGAGGGCGAAGCGGCGTACCGCTGCGTCAACGCCGCCTGTCCGGCGCAGCTGAAGTCGCGCATCCGCCACTTCGCCTCGCGCGGCGCCATGGACATCGATGGACTCGGCGAGAAGATCGTCGATCAGCTCGTCGTCCGCGGCATCGTGCGCGATTTCGCCGACCTGTACCGCGTCGACACCGCCACGATCGCGAGCCTCGAGCGCATGGCCGAGAAGTCGGCGGCAAACCTCACGAACGCGATCGCCGCGAGCAAGCGTCCCGACCTCGATCGGTTCGTCTATGCGCTCGGCATTCGGCACGTCGGCGAGACCCTCGCGCGATTGCTCGCGCAGCACTTCCGCGAGATCTCCGCGCTCCTCGGCGCCGACGAGGCGACGCTGCTGGAAGTGCAAGGCATTGGTCCCGAGGTCGCGGCGGCGGTGCGCACGTTCGCCGACGACCCGCAGAACCGCGCCGTCGTCCAGCATCTCTTGGAGGCCGGCGTCGAGCCCCAGGCACCGCAGGCCCCGAGCGGCGCGCTCGCCGGGAAGACGTTCGTCCTGACGGGCGGCCTCGAGAGCCTGACGCGCGGCGAGGCGGAGAGCCGCATCCTCCGCGCGGGAGGCCGGGTGTCGGGGAGCGTCAGCAAGAACACGAGCTACGTGGTCGCGGGAGTCGATCCGGGGTCGAAGCTGGCCAAAGCGAAGAAGCTCGACATCCCGATCCTCGACGAGGCGGGGTTCCTCGCGCTGCTCGGCTAGCGACTTGTAGCTATTGCCTGACCACCTACCGCTAGGTAAGACTTATCGTCATAGGTAAGACGCACGGCGCATGGCTACCTCGACCGTCAGCACCAAGGGGCAAATCGTCATCCCCGCCGCCGTCCGCGAGGATCTCGGACTCGCACCTGGAAGCCGGGTGGAGTTCCTCAAGACTCCGGACGGGTATCTGCTGAAGCCCGCGACGGTGTCGATCTCGGACCTCAAGGGCATTCTCCGCAAACCTCGGAAGCCGATCTCCGTGGAGATGATGCGGGAGGCCGTCCGACGCCGGGCTCGGCGGTGATCGGGCTCGATACCAACGTCCTCGTGCGCTACCTCGCGCAGGACGATGCGCGGCAGTCCGCGATCGCGAGTCGCCTCATCGAGAACACGCTCACGGAAGACGTCCCAGGGTTCGTGTCGGCGATCGTGCTCGTCGAGACGGTATGGGTGATGGAGGACCTCTACGACGCCGAACGCGGGCGCGTGGCCACGATCGTCGAAGGGCTGCTGCGCGCCCGTACCGTCATCGTGGAAGATGCCGAGATCGCCTGGCGAGCCGTCGAGATATTTCGCGGCGGCCGCGCCGATTTCGCGGACTGCATGATCCGGGCGTTCGCGACCTCCGCCGGATCCGAGATCGTGTACACGTTCGACAAGGTGGCGGCCCGCGACGCCGGCATGACCCTGCTGTCCTGATCAGTCGGCGCGGTCCCGAAAGAGCGTCGGCGTCTCCTTCTGCGCCGGCGGGAACGTGTAGCGCGCCCCCCAGCAGGCGCCCGTGGTCGTCTTCAGTTGTACGGTCAGCGGCGACGCGAGCGTCGTGAGGTTCGGCATGCCGAGCGCGGCGCCCTGTCCCTTCACCTGGATCGACGCGCGGCCGTCGTCCCCCGTTTTGAGCGTGATCCGCTGGAGTCCGTCCGGCGTGCGGAGGCGGTCCTTGTAGCCGAAGCCGCTGCCGCGAGCCGACCAGCACGCGCGGCCCTCGCAGAGTCCGGCCGCCGGCGCGGTCGACGACGCGACGAGCCCGGTGCCGTCGTAGACACAGAGCTCGTAGCCGTCGCCACGGGTCGGGTCGCCGAAGTCGGCGAGCGTCGTCGCAGCGCCCTTGCTCCACTTCCAGACGAGCTGGTCCTTGGCGTCGTCGTCATGGTCCTTGAGGGTGACCTGCGCCTTCGCCGCAATCGCCGGCGTCCGGCAGAGCTCGGGCGTGGCGGCGCAGACGGGAGTCGCGAGCGGCGTCGAAGTGGGCTGGGGTCCGAAAGCCGCGACGCGGTAGATGGCGCCGTCGCCGAAGTCGACCACGTAGAGCGCGCCGTCCGGCCCGATCTCGAGATCGGTGACGCGATTGAAGCGCGCCATGCGGAACACATCGCGCTCGGCCGCGGTGTCGGCGACGCGATCATGGAGGTCGGGCGGGAACGCGGCGAGATCGAGGGCGTCGCGCGCGGCGTTCAGCGGGAAGCGATAGACCTGGCCGAGGTTGAAGTCGGCGACGAGCACGCTGTCGTCGTAGTTGGGTCCGAGCGCGCTCCCGATCGGGAACACGAGCGCCGTCGGCGCGATCGTGTCGACCCACGCGAACTCGGGATCGTCATAGGACGCCGCGCCGCCGGGCATCATGAACAGGTCGCCCGGGCCCTCGGGATCGCGTGCGTCGGGACCGGCGATCTGCTGCCAGCCGCCGTTCATGCCGACGCTGATCCGATTCAGCTCGTCGTAGAAGTTGGTGCCGTTCTCGGTTTCCCAGAGCGCGCCGGTCACGGGGTCGAGGGCGAGCCCGAAGCTGTTGCGAATCCCGTACGCGAGGTACCGCGCGATCCCGGTCAGGCACGTCTCGCCGGCGGGGCACCCGGTGCCGCCCGGACACGCCTGCGTCGTCGTGACGTCGCAGTACGGAACGAACGGGTTGCCGGCGGCCGGCGAGCCGTCCTGATTGATCCGTACGATCACGGCGGTGTCGTCGGGCGGCGCGCCGTCGACGAAGTTCGCCGTCTGCCCGTTCCGCGTCAGGTCGCCGATCACCGTGTAGAGCAGACCCCCGTCGCCGATCTGCCCCGGCCCCGGATTCGGCGGCCCGAGGACGACGACGCCGCCGTTGTGGATGGCGGCCGTCCCGACCGGCAGATGCAACACGAGCGTGCGGTTTTCGAGCGTGCCGGCCGCGGCGTTCCAGTCGTAGCGATAGATGCGATTGCCGAGGAGCGGCCCGCTGTCGGGCACGCCGTCGAGCTCCGGGTCGTCGACCTCCGTGTAGTAGAGGAAGATGCCGGGCGGCGACTCGGTGTTGACGGCGATGCCGAGAAGACCGCGCTCGCCCGTCGGCTGGGTCGCGAGGTCGAGGACGGGATCGGGCAGCAGCACGCCGTTCAGGACGCGCCGCACCTGACCGTCGTCCTTCTGGAGGACGAGGATGTCGTTCGGCGCGACGAACGCCATCGAGGTCGGGGCCGCGATTCCGTCCGCGACGAGGGTGACGCCGAGGCTCGGATCGTCGAGCTCGGGCTGCGCGCGCGCGGCTCGCGTCCCGGCGGCGAGCATCAGAAAGGCTCCCAGCACGACGGCGACCCCGAGCACGCCCGTTCGCATGGCCGTCACGCTACTGATCGGCTCCGGCGGAAACAAATTTTTTCGTCCGGCGGCGTTCGTCGTCGTGACGATCGGGGGCGCGCACGATACCCTGCGGCCCGTGACCGCCCCTTCGAACCGTGTCCGCGTGCGCTTGCGCATCACCGGGCGCGTCCAGGGTGTCTGGTACCGCGGCGCGACCGAGGCGGAAGCGCGCCGGCTCGGCGTCGACGGCTGGGTCCGCAACCTGCCCGACGGCAGCGTGGAAGCGCTGATCGAGGGTGAGCCGAGCGCCGTCCGTGCGCTCGCGGCGTGGTGCCACACGGGCCCGCCGGGCGCGCGGGTGGTCGACGTCGTCGAGACGTCCGAACCGTGCGGCGACGACCTCGCCGGCTTCCGGATCCGTCACTGACCCGTGCGCCTCTCCGAGGTCCTCACCCGCACGGTCGTCGTCTACCTCGCCAGCCGGTTCTGCGTCGGCACCGCCATGATGATGCTGCGGGCGGCGATCGCGTGGCACGTCTTCGAGCTGACGCGCTCGCCGTTCCATCTCGGGCTGATCGGGCTCGTGCAGTTCATCCCGGCGTTCGCGCTGACGCTCGTGGCGGGCGCGCTCGCCGACACCGCCGATCGCCGCCGCATCATGATGACCGCGCAGCTCGTGGCGCTGGCGAGCGGCGTCGTGCTCTGCGTCGCGACGGCGCGCGGTACCGTCACGCTCGGCCTCCTCTATGGCCTCGTCGTCGTCGCCGCGATCGCGACCGCGTTCGACAGTCCGGCGCGCATGGCGTTCCTGCCGACGCTCGTCGGGCGCCTCGCCTTCCCCCGCGTCGCGACCATCGCGTCGACGAACCAGGCGCTGGCCTTCGCGACCGGCCCGGCGGTCGGCGGCCTCCTGATCGCCGACTTCGGGATCGCCGCGGCATACGCGGCGTACGTCGTGCTGATCCTGAGCGCACTCACCCTTCTCGCGGTGCTGCCGTCACCCCCAGCGGCGCCGACCGGCCGGGGCGTCAGCCTCGACGTCATCCGCGAGGGGCTGCACTTCGTTCGCCGCCGACCAGTCATCCTCGGCTGCATGACCCTCGACATGTTCGCGGTCATCTTCGGCGGCGCGACCGCGCTCCTACCGGTGTACGCGACGGAGATCCTCCACGTCGGCCCGCGCGGCTACGGCCTGCTGTCCTCGGCCCTCGAAATCGGCGCGCTCTGCACGTCGATCGTGCTGATCACCATGCCGCCGATCCGGCGCACCGGACGAACGCTGCTCTTCGCGGTCGCCGTCTACGGCCTCGCGACCATCCTGTTCGGCCTCTCCCGCTCGTTCCCGCTCTCGATCGTCGCCTACATGCTCGTCGGCGTCGCCGACCAGGTGAGCGTCGTCATGCGCAGCACGACGATCCAGCTCTCGACCCCCGACCAGCTCCGCGGCCGCGTGAGCGCCGTGAACCTCCTCTTCATCGGCGCCTCGAACCAGCTCGGCGCGGCGGAGTCGGGCTTCGTCGCGGCCGCCACCAGCGCCACATTCGCGGTCGTCAGCGGGGGCATCGCGTCACTCGCCGTGCTCGCGATGGTCGCGTGGAAGATCCCGGAGCTCGCGCGCTACCGGATCGATCGCTAGATCGCGGTGGGCTGGCGATCGCGGGTCGCTTCGTGGGTCGCAGGCAGGCCGTTGCCGGACGAGACACGCCGGCACCGGGGGCTCCCCGCCGTCACACCGTCGCCTGCGATTGCCAACGCTTCGCGCACTCGCCCGTAGCAGATTCCGAGGACGTCAAGGGGGAACGATCGCACTCACAACGACTCCCCATGGGGGCCGACGACGTCTCGGCGCATCGCTGTCGGAAGCTGTGGGACGCGGTGTGA
>DAIQBH010000013.1:17928-41296 GCA_036781285.1 Thermodesulfobacteriota bacterium
GGGGGCCGACGACGTCTCGGCGCATCGCTGTCGGAAGCTGTGGGACGCGGTGTGACGGACGCCAGCACGCACTCGACCTCTTGGTTCCTCAGGCAGCGGCACCGGCCGCCGTCGCTCACCGCACCTGCAACAACAAAAATGCCGCCACGCACACGAAGCAGGCCACGTGATCCCACAGGATCCGACGCGCGAGCGCTCGCTGCTGCTCGATCGAGTCGCCTCTCCGCCCGAGCCGCATCGCGTTCGGCAGGACCCGCCGCCCCGCCAACGCCACCGGGAACGCGATCAGCAGCACCGACGCGAACGCGGACCACGACGGCGCCCGCCACAGCTGGACCACGCTGCCGACGATCGTCGCCAGCATCACGACCCCGACCAACCGATTGGCGGGAAACGCCTCGATCGTCACGCGCCGATAGTAGTCGGCGATCGACGCAAGGCGGGCGTCACCGTCCGGGCCGTCGAGACGGCGGGCCTGGACGTCGAACATCAGATCGAACCACAGCACGGCGAGGAGGAAACCCGCGCCGGCGCCGAGGAGCACGGGGAGCGTCACGTAGGACGACGCGGGGAGCGTCGCTTCCATTGATACGCTCCCCGTCTCCCGTTTCGGTTTCTAAGGCAAGAAGAGCGGCATGTTGAAATTCGTCGTGGTCCAGTTGCGCGTCGGATCGCCCGTGTCGGGCGTCAGCACCGTCAGGGGATTCACGCTCATCCACTTGTCGAGGATCGTGCCGTAGACGTCGCGGAAGTCGGTCGACTCGAAGCCGCTGTTGCTGCCGTTCTGGCGGTACCGAGTGTTGCCTTCGCCGTCGAGCTCCACCGGGTCGATGCGCGGGTGATTGCCGTAGACGCCGCCCGCGACCTTCCCGCCGATCAGGAACATCGGTCCCTGCGAGCCGTGATCCGTACCGTTGTCGTTCTGCTCGATGCGACGGCTGAACTCGCTGTAGACCATGATGCAGACGCGGTCCGCGACGCCCATGCTGACGAGGTCGTCGTAGAATACCTTGAGCGACGCGCCGACCTCGGAGTGCAAGCCGAAGTGCTGGCCGTCCGTCGAACCCGCACCCTGGTCGGAATGGGTGTCGTAGCCGCCGTTCTCGACCCAGAAGAACCGGCTGTTCACCATGCCCTGCTCGGTGCCCCAGATCACCTTGGCCACCTCGAGCAGGTCGCGCGAGGTGCTGCGATTCACGCCGGGCGGCGTGCCGTTGTCGTAGAGCTTGCCGAAGGCGTTCCGCGTCGGGTTGCTGTTGTAGAGGCTGTGGAGCGCGGGATAGGCGGCGGTGCTGGCGAGCGTCGTTGCGCCGGCGGTCCCGATGTACTGGAAACCCGGGTCGACGCCGGCCTGCGCCGACGCGTGGAGTGCGTTGAACGCGGTGTTGCGGGCGCTCCGCTCGGACGTCGAGTTGTACTCGGAATCGTACGGGAAGCTGAAGTCACGCAGCCGTCGGACGGCGAGGACGCTCGTCGCGCTCTGCCGGAAATCGACCGGGACGGAGTTCCGGATGGTGACGCCGGGAATCGCGGTCGACTGCCCCGCGTACGCGTCCGCGAGGTGCCGGCCGACCCATCCCGTCCCTCCGTAGAGCGACAGGCTCGGGTCACCGGTCTGGAAGATCAACCGCGAGTCCTCGTGGGACAGCGTGTAGCGCGGATACCCGCAGCCCTGGATCACGGCGACCTTGCCCTGCTGATAGAGCGCGTGCAGCCCACCGTCGCCGGCACCTCCCGTCGGGGACGCTCGGAGGCCGGGATGCAGCGCGAGCGAGGAGCCGGTGTTGGGGTCGTTGCCTATTGCCGTGTTCGCGAGGTCGGCGAGTCCGAGACGGAGGCCGCCCGGACCCGTCCCGCGGGCGCTTTCGTACCACGGGCGCAGCACGCCGCCGGTCGGGATCACCGTGTTGAGACCGTCGTTGCCGCCGTCGAGATAGAGGACCACGAAATATCGATTGCCGATGGCCGCGAGCGCGTCCTGGACGAAGCTCGAGCCGAAAAGGCGCGGCGCGAGGAGCGCCCCCGCCGCCGTGCTACTGCACTTCAGAAACTGCCGTCGCGTGATCGCCATGTTCGCCTTCTCCCTCAGACCAGCTGATAGGCCGGCGACTCGAGCACCAGCGCGAAGAGACCGTTGAGCTTGCGGTTGCGATAGTCGTAGTCGGCGAGATCGATCGGACCCGCGCCGTCGGTGAGGTAGGTGGCGAGCGCCGTCTTCTCCGTGTTGGTAAAGAGCGCGCTCACGCCGCAGACGGCGAGCACCGCGTCGACGATGGCGTCGGCGTCGGTCAGCGTGAGATCGATCAGCTTCTCGGGCCGGAACGACGTGCCTCCGCCGTCGCGCGCCGACGTGAGGTCGCGAACGAAGCCGTAGCGCGCGAGCAACGTCGCGCTGCTGATCCAGCTGGTCTCCCAGTCCCAGCCGAAAACGCTCGGCGGCTCGAACAGGACCTGCCCCATGCCGTCCAAGTGGTCGCGCAGCGCGAAGTACTCGCCGCCGGCGATCATCAAGTCCTTGCCCTTCGGCTTGATCTTGAGCGCGCGAAGCGTCGTCACGACGTAGTCGACGGGCCAGGCAACCGACTTGTGGGTGGTCACCCCTGGCGCCCCGGCGCCGAGATAGAAGTCATCGTGGGTGAAGAGCCGACGGAGGAGGCCGCTCACGAGCCACGTCTGGTCGAATGCCTCGGGGCCGGCGCCGACGACGTCGTCGACGAAGTCGATCGGCGGATTCGGCGTCCCGAAGAACTCGATCAGCCGACGTGCCGTCCGGCGTGCGACCGTATTCCGGCCGTCCGTGTCGCGGTGCTGGAAGATGACGTCGATGACCGCGTCGATCTCCCCCTCGCCGGTTCCGCTCGCGGTGAAGTTCACGCCGCCGGGGCCGAACTGACCGGTCGTCTTGTAGATGACCTTGTCGGCACCGAAGTCGTGGCGCGACTCGCGGAGGAAGGGCTCGTTCTTCTCGTCGTAGCGCCACCCGGTGAAGGCGCGCGCGATCTGGACGATGTCCTCTTGCGTGTAGGTGTCGTTGCCGGCCGAGTCCTTCACGCCGAGCGTGAAGAGCTCCTGCACCTCGCGCCCGTAGTTCTCGTTGAGCCCGTCTTTGCTGTTCCGGACGGTGTCGAGATACTCCATCGTCGCGGGGTCGCGATTGATGGCCTTCACGAGCGCCTTGAAGTCGCCCTTGCAGTACTGACGCAGCAGCGCGTTCTGCTTCGTCATCAGCACCGGGTCGCCGACCTTCGAGATGCCGGTCGCGAAGTGATCGTGCCAGAAGAGGACGAGCTTCTCCTGAAGCGCCGCCTTCGTCTTCAGCATGAACTTGAGCCACTTGTCGTGGATCGCCTCGAAGGACTTGCCGTTCGGCTTGAAGCCCTGCGGCTTGAACTTCAGGAGCTCGTCGGCCGCCTCGCCCCGCGTCACGCCGCCCGCGATCCACTTCGCCACCGTCTTCTCCGACACGTCGAAACCGCTACGGCGCAACAGATGGCGCGCCTCGGCTTCGGACAACGTCGAGCTTGCGTCTCCCATTCGGCCTCTCCCTCTTGCTGCGCGATCGTCGCTGGGTGGGTACGGCACGCCCCGAAGGTGCGCGCGACGACGGCGAGATGCGGGAGAAGGTGCCCGATCGGCACTCGTCTCGCAATGGAAAAACGCGTTGGCAATTGCGGCCGCGAGTGTCGCGGCGGCGCGAGGCGGGTACGGGTGCGGAGAAGCCACGACCGCCGACCCCGGACGCGGGCCCGTGGAGAGTGACGGGCGGAAGGCGTCCGGGGTCGGCGGCTCCCCGACGACGAAGGATCAGCGCGGAACGACCGGCGTCAGCGTGACGGTCGGCTTGGGCGTCGCCGTCCGGGTCGGCACCGGCGTCTCGGTCGGCACGGGGGTCGCGGTCGCGACCGGCGCGGCCTCCGTCGGCGCCGCGGTCGGCTCGGCCTCGCTCACGACGCAGCCGGCCATGCAGGCGCGGAAATCGTCCCGGCACCCGTTCAGCCCCGGTCGGACCTGGAGATCCTCCCGACACTCGTCGCGGCAGATGAACGCCCGCACCTGCGCGCGGTCCATGCAGAAGTCGCGGGTGCGGCCGCGCTTCGGGCACGCGGCCCGATCGACGTTCAGCTGGACGCGGCAGCCGTCGACGCACTGATCGAGGGCGCCGAGGACCGCGCCACGGCAGTCGTCTCGCTCCATCCGACACCCGGCCGCGCAGACCGGATCGATGTTGCGACAGAGATCACGCGCGATCACGAAGTCCTCGTCACACGACGACTTGCACTCCGTCCGCGCCTCCTTCGCGTCCTGCATGCACTGCGTATCCGCCATCGCGCCCCCCACCCCGATCATCAGGAACATCCCGAGTGTCATCGTCGCACTGAGCGCTCGCATGAACGTTCTCCTTCCGGCTGCCGGCTCACGACCGTGCTGCCTGCGAACGTCGACGTTGCATGGGCGGTGCCACACGCCGCCATGCATCGCGGCTGTTCGCGTGCGTTGCGAGTTCGTTCGGCTCGCGCCATTTTCCCGCGCGGACGCACAGCGCCGCATGTGCGAGTTCCGCCGACAGGTGCGCGCAGCCACCTCCCCCGAGGCCGGATGGCGCGACGCGCACGGCCCTTGGCATTCGCCGCGCGCCATCGGAACGCAATTACGAATGTGACGGTGGCGGATTGACGACGCTCGCCTTCGCGCGGTCGCGCCGCGCGAACAGACCCCGCCAGGGAACCGAATGGATGGGCGCTTCGCGAATGCCCTCGCGCCGCAAGAGCGCGTTCGCCGCCTCGAGCCCGGACGTCACCGCCGCCTCCATGAGCATCGCCGGGCCTTCCAACGCCACCCAGTCGCCCGCCAGCACGAGACGGGGATCCTCGGTCGCGACGCCGGGCCGCCGCGCGTGCATCCCGACGTGGAAGGCGGTGAAGTTGCGCTGGACCTGCAACGACTCACCGAGCAGCCGCGCCGACCGCAGCTCGGGAAAGTACCCCCACAGGTCGTCCTTCAACGTGTCCGCGATCTCGGCCTCGGGGAAGCCGTCCGGCACCGAATAGCAATGCAGCTCGACCACGCTACCCCCGGTCGTCGCGGCCCACTCCGTGGAGGCCGCCTCGACGCGATGGACGAAGGTGACGGAGTCGAGCAGCCGGTCCTTGGCGATGATGACGAACCCGGGAAGCCCGTCGCCCGCCGGCCGGTCCAGCCAGAGCCGCAGGACGGCGTACGGCTGCGCGGGCGTCAAGGCGGCGAGGCCCGCCATCGCGCGCGGGGCGATGCGGTGCAGATCCGGCGAGGCGGCGGCGATCGCGCGGGCGCCGACGACGTCCGGCGCGAGCACGAGACAGTCGAACGCCGCGCCGCCGACACGGAAGCCCTCGCCGTCGGCCGCGATCGCGCCGATCTCGGTCCCGAGCTCGACGGTGCCCCCGACCGCCTCGATGCGCGCGCGCATGGGATCGAGCAGCGTGCGCCCGTAGGTGTCGGCGAGACAGTCGTAGAGCAGTCCGTGGTCGTGGGAGAGATAGAAGAAATGAAAGCTCTTGATGACCTCCGCGGCCGACATCCGATCCGGGGTCGCAAAGAAGGCCCGCGCGAACGACGCGAACACGAGGCGCAAGATCGGTGGAAGATCCGCCTGGTCGGCGAGCTCGTCGAACGACAGGTGGTCGTAGCGCGCGAACGTGCGGGCGGGGTCGTGGCGCAGCAGCGCGATCAAGCGCGCGAGGCGTGGCCGCGCGAGCAGGTCGCGCGGCCGCAGCATCGGCGTCCGGAGCATGGCGAGGATGTTCAGGAGCGGCACGGTCTCGAGATCCTGAAAGCCATACGCGTCGCCGCCCCGGGTCAGGATGCGGTAGTCGTCGACCGGACGCAGATGGCGCGCGGCACCGACCTCGTCGAGGAACGCGCGGAGGTTGTAGTAGTGCCGGAAGAACGCGTGGAACCCGTGCTCGACCTCGACGGTCGTGCCGTCGTCGAGTCGATGCGGCCACGCGCCGACCTTGCCGCCGAGATGGCCGGCCTTCTCGAAGAGACGAACGGCGAAGCCGCGCTCGCCGAGCAGCGTCGCCGCCCGCAGGCCCGCGAGGCCCGCGCCCACGACCGCCACGCGGCGTGACGCGCGGAGCCGGAGCGGGGCCTCCGCCCTGACGACGTTCACCTGCTGCCGGTACCCCCCGAGCCGCGTGCGGATGATCCGGCGGAACACCGTGTCGCCGAGGGGCGTCCGCGGCGCGCCCAGGCGATCGCGGAGGCGCTCGAACAGCGTCACGTTGGCGATCACGAGCGCGAGTCCGTAGACGAAGTCCTCGACGGGGATCGTCCCGAGCCGCACGTCGAGCTGGTAGCGGGGGTCGTACAGCACGAGCGGCCGAGCGGTCAGGTAGCCGTTGAACACCGCGGTGCAGGCGAGCACGACGACCGCGAAGAGCCCGAAGCGGCGGTGACGCACCACGCGACCGCCGCCCGCCAGGTCGAGGGCGAGCGCGGCGGCGAGCGCGACGCTCGCCGCGGCCGTGTACTCCATGCCCCGTGCCCACGCCGCCGCGGCGACGACGGCGAGGGCCGCCATCATCGCGTGGACGACCGCGGGCGGGCGCACGGGACTCGGATCGACGCCGCCGCTCAGCATCTCCCAGGTGTAGAGACAGGCGAGCGGCACGGTCACGAAGAACGCCCACTCCCCGAGCGGCAGACCGGCGAGATGGAACGTGTAGTAGGCAGGATTGAAGCTCCAGTGACGTCCGGTGACCAGGACGTCCCACACGACGAACGGGACGGCCACGACGACGATCGCCGCCAACGCGGGCAGCCAGCGGCGACGAAACGTCGTCGCGGCGTGCTGCGCGGCGACCAACGGCCCGCTGATCACCACGAGATTGAAGACGAGGTACTCCTCGGCCATTCGTGGGTCAGGGCGAGAGATCGTGCGTGACGTGCTCGAGCTCGGCACGGGCGGGACTCTTCGGCAACGACCGCAACGCCGCGAGCGCGCGCCTGCCGGCGCGCCGCGCCGCGGCGCGACCGCGCTCGACGATGCGCTCGCGCGCGAAGAGCCGGCGGAGCTCTCGGATGTCGGCATCCGCCATCGCGCGATTGCCCAAGTGCAGGCGGAGCGCCCGCCCCGCCGCGCCGTCGTCCTCGAGCGCCAGCAACAGTGGATACGTGGGCCGGCACGCCGCCACGTCCTGCATGTCCGCCGCGACATCGTCGAGGTCGTTCACGATCTGGTACGCGATGCCGACCTCGCTCGCCCATTCGCCGAGCGCCGACTCGCACGCGGTCGTGCCGTCGGCCGCGATCGCCCCGAGCCTGGCCGCCATGCGGACCAGCGCCCCGGTCTTCGCACGCGCGAGCACGAGGTAGTGCGCCACCAGCAGTCGCGTCCGCGGCAGGCGGGCGCCCAAGGCGAGATCGAGCGCCTGCCCGAGATGCGCGACGAACAACTCCTCGGCGAGCATGTCGAGCGCCCGCAGGCGCGCGGCGTCCGGCAAACAGTGGCGGAGAATCTCGAGCGCGCGGAAGTACGCGGCGTTCGCCGCGTTGAGCGCGATCGGAATCCCGTAGACCACGTGCGCGGGCGGGCCGTTCCGTCGTTCGACGGCCTCGTCCTGGATGTCGTCCACGATGAGACTGCCCGTATGCAGCAACTCCACGACCTGACAGATCCGCGGCGGCACCGGGGCCCGCCCCCCGCTCACCAGGAACGCGAGCCTGGAGACGCTCGGCCGCCAGCGCTTGCCCCCGCGGTCGGCGAGATTCCAGAGCGGCGCGTTCACTCCCTGCGCGAGTACGTCGCACACGAGCTGGTCGGCCTCCTCGCCGAGCATCGCGCGCGCGTCGCGCACGTCGAAGCGGCGCGGCCAGACGGACTCGAAGGCGCGATCATCGTCGCTGGTACGGTCGGGGAGAGTGTCCCGCGCGCGCGTCTCGGTGGCGCGACCGTCGACGAGGTTCATGGGCGTACCGAGCGTAAGCGGTCGCACGTTCGGAGTCGAGTTCGCACGAGCACGTACTTCTACGCATGCGGGCGCGGCGCTGTTTCCGCAGCGGACCGCGTCGCATCGCAAAATCGCCGTCGCTAGACTGCGGCAGTGCGATCGATTCTCCACGGCTGGAACCGGCATGATCGCGAAGCCGCGACCACGACCCTGACCATGGGCGCCGCGGCCGTCGCCGTGACGGTGCCCCTCGTGTACACGCAGGTGATCGTCGTCCACCTCGCCTGGCCGACGCTCACGACCGTGGCGCGCGAGACGCTCGGTTATCTCCTCAGCTTCGAGCTCTACTTCTACGGGCTCCACCGGCTGCTGCACGTCCGCGGCGTGTACCGACGGATCCACGCCGTCCACCACCGCTCGGTGTTCCCGAGCGGGCTCGGCGGATTGGTGCTCCACCCCGTCGAGGCGTTCCTCATCATGGCCTTCGTACCGCTCGCCATGTGGCTCGTCCCCATCCACCTCGTCTCGTTGACCTGCGTGAGCGCGTACTTGTCCGGCAGCATCTGGGTGGCGCATTCCGACGCCGATTGGTTTCCCGTCTGGTGGGAACGGGTGCCCGTGCTGAACTGGTACGTCACGCCGCGCGTGCACGCCCGGCATCACGCCCGCGGCGTCTGGAACTTCGGCTCGACGCTCTCGATCTGCGACCGCGTGTTCGGGACGTTCGCCGCGCCGGAGGCATCAGGGCCGAACGACGCGCGCGATG
This sequence comes from Thermodesulfobacteriota bacterium, assembly GCA_036781285.1. Lineage (GTDB taxonomy): Bacteria > Desulfobacterota > Binatia > UTPRO1 > UTPRO1 > UTPRO1. Next base: position 26,626 of record DAIQBH010000013.1, read on the forward strand.
GCCTCGACCATCTCGGTCACGGCCGACTCGCTGGGCGCGCCGGTGACGCGAAGAACCGGCTGACGGTCGCGCCCGAGCAGGATCAGCGCCGCGGCCCCGCGCTCGGCCTGTAACCCACCGGCGATCACACCGCGCCAATCGAGCAGCAGCGGCGAGATCCGCGGTGCTTCCCCTGCCGGCGGAGCGACACGTTGCTCGCGCAGACGCTCACGGGCCGACGCGCGCGCGTACTCGGGTACGCGGCGGAGATCGGCGACCGACAGCCACGCGACCTTGCCGGGGGCGCGCCACGGCGCGAGCAACGTGGTGCGTCCGGCGAGGCGCGCACCCCACGCCTCCGCCTGTGGCACCGCCTTGCGATCGGCGATGACGAGCAACACCGGCTCGCCACTGAGCTCGTCGAGCGCCCACGAACGGTCGGTGACGTCCACGAGCACCACGCCGGCGAGCGGATCGGCGGCGGCGACGGCCACGCCCTCGGCGAGCAGCAGGGCGAGCACCACGACGGCGCGGCCGAGCGCGGTCACGAGGCGATCCCGACGCGCCGGAGCGGCGCCTGCAACGCGTCGGCGTCGGGCCGCGCGGATCGACGCCGGAGGCGAGGATCGAGGACACAGCGTGCGAGCGCGAGGGCCATCAGCGCCCCCTTCCGGGCCGCACCCACGCGCGCGCGCGACGACACTCCGTCACCCACACGGGCGCGCACGGTGTGACCGATGGCGCGGTAGAGCAGCGCCGCGGAAAGGATGGCGGGCCTGCATGGGGGCGGCAGGAGTCCGATGCCCGCGATGCCGCTCGCGTAGTAGCGGTCGGCGAGATCGACCACGCGCAAGGTGACGCGACGGATCGGCGCCGACGGCACGCCGCGCAGCACCTCGGTCGGCGACCCGCCGGCCTCGGCGAGCCAGGCCGCCGGCAGGTAGACGCGGTCGTTGCGGGCGTCCTCCCCGACGTCGCGCGCGATGTTGGTGAGCTGCATCGCGATCCCGAGGTGGACGGCGCGCGCCAGGGCTTCCGTCCCGGGCCGCCCCATGATGCGGCTCATCATGCACCCGACGACGCCCGCCGCCCGATAGCAGTAGAGCAGGAGCTCCTCCTCGTCGCCGATGCGCACCGTCCCGAGATCCTGCGCCATCCCGTCGAGCAGCGCCTCGGGCTCCGCGCGCGGAATGCCGCACGCGGCAACGACGCGACCGAACGCGCGGCCGGCCGCGCTGATCGCGGGCTCGCCGCCGTAGATCCGGTCGAGCTCCCGGCGCGTCGCGGCGTGACGGCGCTCCGCTTCCGCTCGGCTGCCGGCCTCGTCGACGGCGTCGTCGGCGGCCCGACAGAAGGCGTAGGCGGCGACGGCGCCGTCGCGCACGGCGCAGGGCAGCAGGCGCGAGGCGGCGTAGAAGCTCCGCGAATGGCGGCGGATGGCCTCGTGGCACGCGGCCACGTCGGCCGCGGCGCCGTCAGACGGCGGCACGACGCCTCTCCCGGGTCCGGACCTCGACGGCACCCGCATCGGGAATGAGCGAGTCGGTGACGCGCGCGCTCGACAACACGCCGGGAAGCCCGGCCCCCGGATGCGTACCGGCGCCGACGAAATACAGGTTCGGGATGTCGGGGCACACGTTGTGCCCGCGGAAGTACGCGCTCTGCGTCAGGGTGGGCTCGAAGCTGAACGCAGCGCCGAGATGGCTCGACAGCACGGTCCGGAAATCCTCCGGCGTGAAGAGCCGTTCCGTCACGACGTGCTTTCGCAGGCCGGGCACGCACGTCCGGTCGAGCCGGTCGTAGACCGCGTCGCGATAGCGCTCGCGCGTGGCCGCCCAATCGATGTCCGCCGCCAGATTCGGGACCGGTGACAGCACGTAGAACGTCTCGCACCCCGGGGGAGCCAATGAAGGGTCGGAGCGCGTCGGCGCGTGCAGGTAGAGGCTCATGTCCGCGGCGAGCCGGCGGTGGCGGAAGATGTCGTCGAGGAGGCCCTCGTAGCGCGGGCCGAGCACGATCGTGTGATGGGTCAGATGCTCGAACGTGCGGTCGGTGCCGAAGTAGATGAGGAACAGGCTCATGCTGTACCGCATGTCGCGGAGGCGCCGATCGCCGTTCCGCGGCCGCGCCTCGGGATCGACGAGGTGCTGATAGCACCAGCTCACGTCGCCGTTGCAGACGACCAGATCCGCGGCGACCTCCTCCCCGCCCGCGAGACGCGCGGCGCGCGCGCGACCGTCCTCGACGACGACGCGCTCGACGGCGGCACCGCACCGCAACGTCACGCCGAGCTCGGCGAGGAGACGGACGAGACCGTCGACGACGGCACCCATGCCCCCGACGGCGAAATGCACGCCCCACTTCCGCTCGAGGTGGCAGATCAGCGCGTAGATCGCCGGCGCATGCTGCGGATCGCCGCCGACGAGCAACGGATGGAACGAGAAGACCTGCTGGAGCTTGGGGCTCCGGATGTAGCGGCGGACGAGACCGAGCACGCTCCGGTAGCACTGGAGTCGAATCAGCGTCGGGAGCGTGCGGATCATGGACCACGGCGTCAGGAACGGGACGTGGCCGAGCTCGACGTAGCCCTTCTCGAAGATCTCCCGGGAGAGCGCCATGAAGGCCTCGTACCCGGCGACGTCGTCCGGACTGACGCGGGCAACCTCGGCACGCATGCGGTCCGGGTCGCCCGAATACGTGAACACCGAGCCGTCGTCGAAGCGGATCCGATAAAAGGGATCGATCGGAAACAGGGTGACGTAGTCCGCGAGACGCCGGCCGGCGAGCGTGAAGAGCTCCTCGAGCAGATAGGGCGCGGTGATGATCGTCGGACCGGCGTCGAAGGTGAACCCGTCTTGCCGAAACACGCGTGCGCGCCCACCCGGGCCGTCGCCCTTCTCGAGGATCACGACCTCGTGCCCCTTGACGGCGAGACGAACGGCGACGGCGAGACCGCCGAATCCGCTGCCGATCACGACCACCCGCATGCGGCGACGCTAGCGGCGCGGTCGTGCGGTGGGAAGCGGGCGGGCTACGCCGAGTCCCAGCGCCGCGCGAGCAGCCGCGCGATGATCAAGCCCACGACCGTCGATCCCAGCAACACTGCGAGCTCGGGCCAGAGCGCGGCGATCGGCGCGTCGCGCCACAGCACTTTCTCGTATCCCTCCACCGCCCACGCGTTGAACGTCAGCAACCCGACTCGCTGCATCGCCTCCGGCATGAGATAGCGGGGCACCATGCTGCCCCCGAGCGCCGACATGAGCAGGATCACGACGGTGCCGAGGCCCTGCATCTGCGCGGCGGAGCGACAGAGCGTCCCGAGCACGAGGCCGAACGTCGCCGCCGCGGCCGCCGCCGCGACCGTCATCACCGCCGTCCCCGCGAGATGCCCCGGGGCGAACAGATCCAAGCCGAAGACCGCGAAGCCCCAGAGAAACATGATCGCCATCTGCGCGCAGCCGACGAGGGTCGCGAACAGCCAGCGTGCCAACAACAACCGGCCGATCGTGAGCTCGGTGCTGAGCAGGCGCTCGAGCGTCCCGCCTTCCGCTTCCTGCACGAGTCCGCGCATGGCGGTCGACATCGTGAAGAGCAGGAACATGACGCCGATCGCCGCCGCGTAATACGAGACGACGTCGCGGCTCGTGCCGCCGCCGTCCGTCCGGACGTCGGTGACCACCACCGAGAACGGCGTGGGCGCGTCGCTGGCGGCGGAGCGATCGGCCGCGCCGACCGAGCGCGCGATCTCCTCGACCAGCTCGCGCTGGCCGGGCGCGAGCGGTCCGCTCTCCTCCTCGAACCAGCGCGCCATGGCGCGCACGAGGTCGTCGGGAGCCGCCAGCACGACGGCGCGCTGGAGAAGGCCGGCGACCACGTGCGCGGCGATCGGATCGGCCGCGCGGTCGGTGAAGACCTCGACCGTCAACGTCGCCGCGGGAAACCGCGCCAGCCGTTCCCCGAAGCCTCCCGGAATCACGATCGCGACCGGAGCGTCGCCGCGCCGGACGATCTGCGCCGCGCGTTCGCCGGCCGTCTCCGCCTCGGCGGTGCGCGGATCGACGTCGAGGCCGGGATCGTCGCCGAGCGCGCGCACGAGACGCGCGCTCGCCGCGGTGCGGTCGTCGTCGATGACGGCGACGTGGACCGCGGGAAGCGTCGCGCCGCCGGCGCCCCGAAAGACGAGCGCCAGGATCGAGAAGAACGCGATCGGCACGAGAAACGACAGGGCGAGCGCGTAGCGGTCGCGGCTCAACACGAGCCAGGAGAGCTCGAGCAGTGTCCCGATCACTCGCGGAGCTCCCGCCCGGTGAGGTGGAGGAACAGGGCCGAAAGATCGGGCCGCGATACCCGGACGTCGACGACCTCGTAGCCCGCCTCGCGCAGGCGGCCGAGCAGCAGCGGAAGGTCGGTGCCGAGGTTCGCGATCGGCGCGCGGACGGCAACGCCGTCGGCCTGCGCCCCGGAAGGCAGCGCCGCCGTATCGGGAGTGCGGTCGAGCGTGACCACGACCTCGTGCGCCGACCCGAGCGCGCGCCGCACGAGCTCCCCCGGCGTGCCGGCGGCGACGATTCCGCCGTGGTCGATGATGACGACCCGCGCACACACGCGCTCCGCTTCGTCCAGGTCGTGCGTCGTGTGGAGGAGCGCCGTGCCGGCGCGCTGGAGCTCCGCCAACATGACGAAGATGCGCTCCCGGCTCTGCGGGTCGACACCGACCGTCGGCTCGTCGAGCAGGACCAAGGCGGGGCGGTGCAGCACTCCGCAAGCGAGATTCAGCCGCCGCTTCATCCCCCCCGAGAACGTGCCCGAGGGCTCGTGCTCGCGCTCGGACAAGCCGGTCCACTCCAGTGCCCACGCCACGCGCTCGCGCAACACCGCCCCGCGGAGGCCGTGCAGCCGTCCGAAGACGCGCAGATTCTCCCGCGCGGTGAGCGCCGGATACAGCGCGATGTCCTGCGGCACGAGACCGATCGCGCCGGCGACGTCGATCCGTCCCCGATCGAGCCGCACGCGGCCGGCGATGGCCCGGATCAGCGTGGTCTTCCCCGCCCCGTTCGGACCGAGGAAGCCGACCCATTCTCCCCGCGCGACCGTGAGGTCCACGTCGACGAGCGCCGTCGCGGCGCCGAAGCGTTTGCACGCATGCCGCACCGCGAGGACCGCCGTCGTCTCCACTCAAGCGGTGCTAGCACCCGCATGCGGCGGGGTCGAAGGATGCCGGCGCAGCCGCCGCGCGCCGTTCCACCTCGCGCATCCAGGCGCGGTGCACCCGCGCGTCGTCGCCGAGCTCGGGGTGGAACGTCGCCGCCCAGACGGCACCCGCGCGTACGAGCACCGGGTCGCCGTCGACGCGCGCCAGCACCTCGATCGCGGGCCCGACACGGACGATGCGCGGCGCGCGGATGAACACCGCCCGCAGATCCGCGAACGGCCCGCCGCCGTCGACGACCGCGGTGAACGAGTCGAGCTGGGTTCCGTAGGCGTTCCGCTCGACGTCGACGTCGAGCACGCCGAAGCTCCGCTGGACCGGGCCGGTCACGCCACGCGCCAGGAGAATCGCCCCGGCGCACGTGCCCAGCACCGGCCGGCCGGAATGGACGAATGCGCGGATCGGCGACTCGAGCCCGTCACGCGCGAGACCGAGGAGCATCGCCGTCGATTCGCCGCCGGGGAGGACGAGGGCGTCGAGGCCGGCGAGGTCGCCGGGCTTCCGCACGAACCGCGTCGCGACGCCGACGCGCGCGAGCATGCGCGCGTGTGCGGCGAAGCCGCCCTGGAGGGCGAGGATTCCGACCGTCACCAGCCGCGCGCGGCGAGCCGATCCTCGGGCGCGAGCGCCTCCATCGCGAGCCCGGGCATGGCGGCGCCGAGCCCGCGCGACGCCGCGAGCACCTCGCCCGCGTCCTGCCAATGCGTCGTCGCCCGCACGATCGCGCGCGCCCGCGCCGCCGGATCCTCCGACTTGAAGATGCCCGAGCCGACGAAGACCGACTCGGCGCCGAGCGCCATGCAAAGCGCCGCGTCCGCCGGGGTGGCAATGCCGCCCGCCGCGAAGTTCGGCACCGGCAAGCGGCCGGTCTCGGCGACCTGCACCACGAGGTCGTACGGCGCGCCGAGTTGCTTCGCCCGCGTCATCCGCTCCTCGACCGGCGCCGCCGCGAGCTCGCGGAGCTCGCGTCCGAGCTGCCGCAGGTGGCGGACGGCCTCGACGATGTTGCCGCTCCCCGCCTCGCCCTTGGTGCGGATCATCGCCGCGCCTTCACCGATGCGCCGGAGCGCCTCGCCGAGATCGCGCGCGCCGCACACGAACGGAACCCGGAACGCGTGCTTGTCGATGTGGTACTGGTCGTCGGCCGGCGTCAGCACCTCGCTCTCGTCGACGAAGTCCACCGCGAGGGCTTCGAGCACGCGCGCCTCGGAGAAGTGGCCGATGCGGCACTTCGCCATCACCGGGATCGACACCGCGGCACGGACCGCCTCGATGCGCTCGATCGCCGCCATCCGCGCGACGCCGCCCTCGCGGCGGATGTCGGCGGGCACGCGCTCGAGCGCCATCACCGCCGCGGCACCCGCGTCCTCCGCGAGGCGCGCCTGATCGGCGTCGGTCACGTCGAGGATCACGCCCCCCTTCAACATCTCCGCCAGATGGATCTTGAGCTTCTGTGCGTCGCCGTTCATGTCCGTCTCCTTTCCAGGCCGGCAGCCCGCGCGCAGCGGAGGATCGCCGCCGCGGAGCGTGTAATGTCGTCTTCGGTCGTCGCCCAGTGCGACACCGACACCCGCATCGCCGCGGCGCCGTGCCACGTGGTGCCGCCGAGCCAGCACGTGCCGTCGTCCTGGACGCGTCGAATCACGTCGCGCGTGCAGGCGTCGGCGTCTCCGCCGTCGGCGGGCGTGAAGCGCACCAGCACCTGATTCAGGACGACGTCGTTCAGCACCGTCACGCCGTCGGCCGACCGCAGGAGCTCCGCCATCTGACGCGCGCGCTCGGAGCAGCGGTCGACGAGCGCCGCGACCCCGCGCCGGCCGAGCGACCGCAACGCCGCGTAGACCGGAACACCGCGCGCGCGCCGCGAGAGCTCGGGCACGAAATCGGCGCCGTCGCGCTCCGCGGCGCCGGCGGCGGCGAGATAGGACGCCGCGACGGTCATCGCGGCCCGATGCGCGGCGGCGTCGCGCACGAACACGACGCCGCAGTCGTAGGGGACGTTCAGCCACTTGTGGGCATCGGTCGCCCAGGAATCGGCGCGCTCGACACCCGCGACGAGCCTGCTCCGGGCGGGTGACGCGGCGGCCCAGAGCCCGAACGCGCCGTCGACATGGAGCCAACCGCGCCGGCCGTCGCGCGCGCGGGCGACCGCCATCGCGTCGGCGATCGCCGCGAACGGATCGCTCGCGCCGCTGCCGACGTTGCCGGCCTGGGCGCAGACGATGCGCGGTCCATCGATCTCGGCGAGCACGTCCGCGAGGGCGCCGGCGCGCATGCGCCCTTCCCCGTCGACGGCGACGCGACGGAGGCTCGTCCGACCGACGCCGAGAAGCTGAAGGGCCGAGAGCACGCTCGCGTGGACGTGGTCGCCGACCACGACCGTGAGCGCCGGTGCGCCCGCGAGGCCGCGCTCCGCGACGTCCCAGCCGACGTCCGCGAGCACCGCGTGGCGCGCAGCCGCGAGGGCGGTGCAGTTCGCCATCGTGGCGCCGGTCGTGAAGCCGACGCTCGTCGCTGGCGGCAAGCCGAAGAGGTCGACGAGCCAGCCCGCGGCCACGCGCTCGACGGCGGCGGCCGCCGGCGACATCACGTGCAGGCACGCGTTCTGGTCCCAAGCGCTCGCGAGCCAGTCGGCGGCGAGCGCCGCGGGAAGCGTCCCGCCGTTCACGAAGCCGAAGTAGCGGGGGCCGTTGCTCGCGACGAGGCCCCGGTCCACCGCGGCGGCGAGATCGGCCACGACGACCTCGGGGCTCGCGCCGACGTCCGGCAGCACGTTGGACAGCGGCGGTACGGCGCTCGCGCCGACGCGACGGCCGTCGACGGTCGCGAGGAAGTCGATGGCGAGCGCCGCGGCCTGGCGCAGCACCGGCCCGGCAGCTGGATCATTGTCACGAGACAATCCCTGGACAATATCGGCAAAGACCTGCATGAATGCTCGCTAATTGACACTCGCCCCTCTGTCAAAATATTTATTGTCACTATGACAATGTGGACTCCGGAAGTCGGCGACGTACGCGGTCAGGCGCGCTACGCCGCGATCGTCGAGGCGCTCGCGCGCGACGTCGCGAGCGGGCGCTTACCCGAGGGCGCGCGTCTTCCGACCCATCGCGAGCTCGCCGACACGCTGGGCGTCGCGATCGGCACCGTGACCCGCGCATACAGCGAGGCCGAGCGCCGCGGGCTCGTGCGCGGCGAGGTCGGCCGTGGCACCTTCGTCGGTCCGGCACCGCTCCGGGCCGCGACCTTCGTGCCGGGGGCGCCGCGCACGGGCGTCGTCGATCTCGCGTTGAACGTCCCGGTCGAAGGCGTCGTTCCGGACCTCGCGGCGGCGCTCCGCGCCCTCGCGCGCCGGTCCGACGTCGGCGAGCTGCTGCGCTACCAACCGCACGCGGGAGCCGCGCGGCATCGCGCCGCCGGTGCGGCGTGGGCGACGCGATACGGAGTCGAAGCCGAGCCCGAGCAGGTACTCGTCTGCGCCGGCGCCCAGCACGCGATGGTGACGATCTTCTCCGCGCTCGCGAAGCCGGGCGACCGCGTCCTGACCGAGGCGCTCACCTATCCCGGGATGAAGGCGCTCTCGAACCTGCTGCACCTGCCGCTCGAAGGCGTCGCGATGGATGCCGACGGGATGCGCGTCGACGCGCTCGAAGAGGCGCTGGCGCGCTCGGGCGCGCGCTTCCTCTATTGCATGCCCACCATTCACAACCCGACCGGGAGCGTGCTGCCGAGCGCGCGCCGCCGCGCGATCGCCGAGCTCGCGCGCCGGCACGACGTCGCGATCATCGAGGACGACGTCCACCGCTTCCTCGCGACGGATGCGCCGCCGCCGCTCGCGCACTTCGCGCCCGAGCGCACCTACCACATCGCCGGGACGTCGAAGGCGCTCGCGGGCGGCCTCCGCGTCGCGTTCGTGACCGCGCCCCGGAACGCCGTCGACCAAGTCGCGCGCAGCATCTGGGCGACGACGTGGATGGCGGCGCCCATCACGGCCGAGCTCGCCGCGACGTGGATCGAAGACGGCACCGCCGATCGTGTGATCGCCGCCCAGCGCCGCGAGGCGACGGCACGGCAGGCGATCGCGCGCCGCCTGCTGCGCGGAGTCGGCGCCGGCGGGGCCGGGGCGCACGCCCTCGGCGATCCGCGCGCGCTGCACCTCTGGCTCGAGCTTCCCGAGCCGTGGAGCGGGGAATCCTTCGCCCGGGCGGTTCTCGAGCGCGGGGTCGCGATCGCGCCGGCCGAGCTGTTCGCGGTCGGCCGCGGCGGCGTGCCGCCCGCCGTTCGCCTCGGGCTCGGTGCCGCCCGCGACCACCACGAGCTCGAGCGCGCCCTCGGCGTGCTCCGGGACACCCTGGCGGACACCGCCGCCATGGCATCGTCGGTCCTCTAGCAGCCTGCTCGGGCCTGTGACCTGCCCGAAACTGCGTCAGGTGTTTACCGTCGTGACAGCCGCGGCGACGACGTGCTCTACGTCCGCCCTGGCCCCATGAGCGCTGCCCGGCTCGACGACGCCGCTCGTGCGACCATCGCCACCCGCTTCGGCCGTTTCACCGCCGGATGCCTGATGCCGATGGTGGTGTGGGTCTGCGCCCTGTCCTGGGTCGACCCGGCGAACCACGTACCCGCCCTCGTGACTCTCGGGGTGCAAATCCTCGTGCTCGCCGCCGCCTGGCACCGCATCCGGCAGGACCCCCGGCACCCGCGGGTCCTTTCGACGACGGTCGCGACCGGGCTCACCATCGCGGCCACCGACGTCGTGCTGTTCGTGCGCGCCGGCACGACCGGTGAAGTGATCGGCTTCGCCCTCTTCACGACCTGCGCCATGTCGGCGCTCGTGTTCCCGTGGGGCTGGCGGCGCGAGTCCGCGCTCACGGTCGGGGCGCTCGCGCTCCTCGCGGCCGCCCGGCCGTGGACGGCATACGCGCTCCCGACGGCGGAGCTCTTCGCCGTGATCACCATCGCGGCGATCCTTTGCATTGCCATCGCCGAGGGACACGCCCGGAACTTCCGCACCACGCTCCGCCGGCGCTGGAGTGAGGAAGAAGCGCGGCGCGAGCTCGCCGCCTCCCGCGACACCTACCGCGACATCACCGAGAATGCCCGCGACTTCATCTGGGCGAGCGACCTCGAAGGCCGCCTCACCTACGTGAACGAGACGGGCGCGCGCATCCTCGGCTTCGCTCCCGCAGAGCTGCTCGGTCGCAACGTCGACGAGCACATCGCACCGCCGCATACGAGCACCGCGAACGCGGCGGCGCTCCGCGCGCATCTCGCGGCGGGCGGCGTGCTGCCTCCCACGGTATTGGAGTGGCGTTCGGCGCGCGGCCGCATATGGGTCGAGGTGGTCGCGTACGCGGTGCGCGACGCGGACGGAGCGGTCATCGGATTTCGCGGCATCAGCCGCGACGTCACCGAACGGTGGCTCGCCGAGGCGGCGCTCCGCGAAAGCGAGGCGCGCTATCGCGGGCTCGTGGAGTCGCAGGACGCGCTCATCTACCGGGCCGACCGCGACGGCAACCTCACCTTCCTGAACGACGCGTGCCGGCGGAAGTACGGTGTGGAAGACACGCCCATCGCCGAGCTGAACTTCCTCGCGTTCGTCCATCCCGACGACGTGGAAGCCGCGCGGACCATCCTCCACACCGTCCGCGCCGGCGATCGCTATCACCGGACCAGTCGTGGCCTCACCCCGGAAGGATGGCGGTGGGTGGAGTGGGAAGTCTGCGCCATCGCCGATGCCATGGGCACGGTCACGGAGGTGCAAGGCGTCGGCCGCGACGTCACCGAGCGCCGGAGCGCGGACGAGGCGCTCCAGCACACGCTCGCGGCGCTCCGCGAGCGCGAGGAGCAACTGCGCCTCATGGGGATCCGCCAGACCGCGATCCGCGAGGAGGAACGGAAGCGCCTCGGCTTCGACCTGCACGACGGCGTCTGTCAGGAGCTCGTCGGCATCGGCATCCTCGTCGAGTCGGCCCGCCAGCGCGGCGTCTCGGCCAGCGCCGCGGGAACGCTCGGGACCGTGCAACGTCACCTCCGGACCGTCGGCGAGCACCTCCGGCTGCTCGCCCGCGAGCTCAGGCCGTTGCAGCTCTCCGACCTCGGGCTCGGCGAATGCCTGCGGGCGCTTGCCCAGGGCATGGCCGCGAACGGCCCCGCGATTTCGGTCGACGTTCCGTCCGACCTCCCTCGGCTGTCGGAGGAGGTCGAGGTCGGCGTCTACCGGGTCGCGCAGGAGGCGCTCGCCAACGCCGTCCGCCACGCGCACGCGCACGCCATCGCGCTCACCGTGAGGACGGACGACCGGACGCTCTCCCTCGAGGTGCGCGACTCCGGCCGCGGCTTCGATCGCGACACGCTCCGCTCGCGCGCGCTCGGCCTGGTCGCGATGGAAGAGCGCGCCGTCGCCCTCGGCGGGCGCTTGGCCGTCCGCTCGGCGCCCGGCACTGGAACGACCGTTCGCCTGGAGTGCCCGATCGAAAGCGACGTCGCGGAGGCAGTCTAGCTAGCGGTAACCCAGTGGCTGCTAGCCGCGGCGCCCGGCGCCTGCGGCGCGAGACGGCACCCGCCGAACGGACGTCGCCCGGACGATGGGAGGCCCCGTCTGCGATCCACCGAGCCTGTGCAACCAACCACGCCGGCACTGGCGCTCGATCGCTCCCACGAACGCCGCCGGGACCGCCGGTTTCGCGACGCACTCCCGGATGCCCCTCCACTGCGCGGATTTCAGGAGCAGCGGCTCGCCCGCGACCAGCACCAGCGGAACGGATGCCAGCACCGAGTCCGACCGCAGGTAATCGACGATCTCCCACGCCGCGAGACCGACGCGGCGAGGATCCACGAACACGACGCAGGGACGAAAGCCCCTGCGGAGTCGTTCGAGGGTGTCGTGCGCACCGCGGGTGCCGACGGCGAACATGCCGCGCATGCGCAGATAGAGGACGAGACACGCGCGGACGTCGTCGTCTGGATCGACGACGAGCACTGCGTGCGTCGCGTGTGTCCTCGAGGGCTGATCGCTCATCGCTGGGACCTCCGGAGACGGGTGTTCGAGAGAAGCCCGGCGGCGGGGTCACCGAGGGTTCAGGGTCTCGGCGACGAGCAGCACGACACATGCCACGCGATGTGCGAGCCGGAACGGCAGAACGACGAGGAACCGGCCGCGGGCGACGGGCGGCACGGCAGGCTTTACACGCACCCCTGTAGAAAGGCGCAGGTCGCCGGTTGACTCCGAGCGGTCGCGCCGGGACTCTGATCCTCGTGCGAGGCGCCGTCGCTCACGCCGCCAGCGTGTCGGGAAAGCCCGTGTTGATCGTCGAGGACGATCTCGACACGCGCGAGGCCCTCGTCGCGCTCCTCGAGTCCGAAGGATACTCGACGGTCGTCGCCGACAACGGTGCGAACGCCCTCGACCTGCTACAGGATCGCGTCCGTCCCTGCCTGATCCTGCTCGACTACCACATGCCGGTCATGGATGGCCTGAGCTTCCGCGAGCGCCAGGCGGCCGATCCGAAGCTCGCGGACATCCCGGTCGTGCTGTACTCGGGCGCGTACGACATCCGCCGCATGGCCGACGCCCTCGCCATCCCGCACGTCTTCCAGAAGCCGCTCAATCTGAACGACCTGGTCGACCTCGTGCACCGCTACTGCTGACGCAGGCTTCCGAACAACTTCGGCGTCGGCATCTTCGCGCGGATCTCCGCCAGGATCTCCGGCGTGATGCGCGCGATCCCGCGCTCGCGACAGTACGACTCGACCCGCCGCGTGACCATGCCGCGCACGAACGCGGGGATCTCCTTCATGCGCGCGCGCGCCGCGGCGTCCCACTCGACCTCGGCGTCCGCGTCCGCAGGCGTCTCGGCGGGCGCGCCGTACTCGATCGACGGCGCCGCCGGCGCACGAAACGTACCGGGCTGGTGCGTGCACAGCGGATCCTCGGCCATGTCGTCGCCGGTCATTCCGTACGCGCGCGCGCGGCAACCACCGCATGCGGCGTTGAGCTCGCATGCGCCGCACCGTCCGCCGAGCGCCGGGCGATCGCGCATGCGGACGAAGATCTCCGACGTGCGCCAGATCTCGCCGAGGCTCTGCGTCCGGAGGTTGCCGCCGAACTCCGGGAGGTACGGGCACGGGGTCACGTCGCCGTTCGGCCGGATGCCCATGTAGTGCGTGCCGGCCGGGCAACCGCCGGCGCCGCCGGCGTATCCCTTGATGAAGGGCGAGCTCGGATCCTCGGCCTGAAGAATGCGCACGTAGTGCGGAGCGCACTTCGCGTTCACCAGCATGCGGCCCGCGAACTTCTTCTGGAGCACCGCGAGCTCGCCGAGCACGCGATCGTACGCCGCGTCGTCCAGATCGGAGACGTGCGCCCCGCGTCCGGTCGGCACGAGGAAGTAGAGGTTCCAGACCCGCGCGCCGAGCTCCGCGTACGCGAAGTCGGCGATGGCCGCGAGCTCGGCGACGTTGTGACTGCCGACCGTCGTCTGCACGATGAACGGCAATCCTTCCGCCGCCAGGATCTTCGCGCCCTCGACGGTGTTACGGAAGGCGCCGGTGACGCGCCGGAACGCGTCGTGGCGCGCCTCGTCGAGCGCGTCGAGCGAGAGCGACAGGCCGCGCACGCCCTCGCGTTTCAGGATCCCGGCGAGGTTGGCCGTGATCTTCACCCCGTTCGTTCCGACGACGACCCAGAGGTCGCGCGCGGCGGCGTAGCGGATGATCTCGACGATGTCGCGGCGGAGGAGCGGCTCGCCGCCGGTCAGGATGAGAAGACCGTCGGGCGCGAAGGCCGCGATCTCGTCGACGATGCGGCAGCACGCCTCGGTGTCGAGCTCGCTGCGATCCGCGAAAGCGGGCGTGTCGACCGCCGGCTTGCCGCCCGCGTCGAGGTAGCAGTGCTCACAGGCGAGGTTGCAACGATACGTGAGGTTCCAGGAAATGACGTACGGACGCGCGAACGCGTCGGGCGCGGCGGAGCTTTCCATCGTCACATGCCGAAGTGGTCCTTCGCGTGGTCGAGGACGCGCTCGTCGATCTCGAGAAGCCCCTGGTCCTGCGCGTACTTCTCGATGCCCGTGCGCGCCATCGGCCGGACGAAGTCCGGAATGCGCTGGAGGCGCTGGAGCGCGGCCTCGGTCCATACGACCGCGGGTTTCGCCGGCGCGTCACCGGCGGCCACACCGCCCGTCATCTCCTGCACCATGCCGGAGAACGGACACTTCGAGATGTCGCCCTGCCCCGGTCCGATCTGCACGCCGAGCGACGAAACCACCTGCGTCTCGAGCGGGTTCGTGAGCATCGCGATCCGGTGGGCGCACTCGGGGCATTCGTAGACGATCGAGAGCGCTCCTCGATCCGGCGGCGCCATTTCCACGAGCTTCATAGCCTCGTCGCACAGCACACAGAGAAACTTCACTTCGTGCCTCCCACTGACGTAGCCTCGTCGCACAGCACACAGAGAAACTTCACTTCGTGCCTCCCACTGACGTA
>DAIQBH010000013.1:41396-55492 GCA_036781285.1 Thermodesulfobacteriota bacterium
GCCTCGTCGCACAGCACACAGAGAAACTTCATCCTCGAGCCTCCAGAAGCTTGGTGACCTCGGCGGCGATCGTGCGAACCGCGCGGATCGCGGGGCGGTCGACGTCGGCGAGCGGCGCGCCGCGATCACAGGCGGCCGCGAGCTCGGGGTCGAACGGGACCGCGCCGAGCCGCGGGAGGCCGAGGTCGACGGCCCCCTCGCCGGTGAAGAGCGGGCGCACGGCATCGCAGTCGGAACAGTAGTAGCCGCTCATGTTCTCGACGTACCCGAGGACGCGGTTCGGCGTCCGGCGCATCGCCGCGACCGCGCGTGACACCACGCCGCGCGAGACGTCCGACGGAATCGTCACGAGGACGAAGGCCGCCGCGGCCCCGAGGAACTCGGCGTACTGGAACGTCCGCTCGGCTCCCGGCGGGAGATCGATCAACAGATAGTCGAGCGGGCCCCAGCCGACGCCCGCCAGCAGATCGCCGAAGGCCGAGAACTCGCGGGTGGCGCGCCAGACGTACGAGTCGCCACTCGACACGCTGTCGAAGTCGACCGCCTCGGACTCCGGGAAGAGCGCGCCCATCGACACGACGCCGATGCCGCTCGCGGTCTTCGGCGGCACGAGCCCCTTCGCACCCGGCACGATCGGGGCGCCGCGGAGCCCTGCCATGCGGGCCTGCGATGGTCCGTTCAGGTCGGCGTCGAGGATCGCGACCCGTGCGCCATCGCCCCGGAACGCCTCGGCGAGCTGCATGGTCAGCGTGCTCTTGCCGACCCCGCCCTTACCGGAGCCGACCGCGACCAGATGGCGGACCTCCGCCAGGCTTTCGGCGATCTGCGACTTCTTCGCGACGACCTGGCCGATGACGTCGGAGCCGCCGTCCCCGGCGATGTCGTGGTACGTCTTCATACGGAGCGCCCACGTCATCCCCGAGATCGACCGAATGCGCAAGCCGCCGCCGAGAGCCGGGGTGGGGACGGTCCCCCGGGTCACTGGTCCCGCCGCGTGAAGCCCGCCGGCCTCCGGAGCTTGCTGCCATCATCATTTAAAGGAGGCGCGCGAGGGCTTTCATCGCGTGTCACCTCTCTCTGGTACGTACATGATCCGACTGGACGATCGCAGGAAGCGAGTGCGAGAAGCCGCCGATGCACGCTCACGATGTCATCGTCGTCGACGTCTTCGTCGTCCGTGAAATGGAGCTCGGATGGCTCTGCGAGATCGCGGGCCGTCCGACGTTCCTCGGGAAGCTCCAGATGCCGGCCGACACCCGCATGCCGGCCGAACGCACCCGCGGACGAGTCGGCTTTCCGTTCGCGGTCGCGACGGAACTCGGACTCATGGCGCGTCGGAGCGCCTGACGCGCGGACGGAGGTCGCTCCGTACGCGCGCCAGGTCGTCCGTCACCGAGCGGCGGACGTCGCGGGGGTCTGCCGGGTCATCGGGTCGGTCCGCCGGTTGCCGAGCAATCCGGCGAGACCGGCGAGGCCGAAGATCCCGATCCACCCGAGATTGGGTCCGTCGTCATCGGCCGTAGTGGTGGTGCGATCGGTTCCCGTTGCCACTTGTGCCTGGCTCGTGCCGTACATCGGAACGAGCGCGCCACCGAGCGCGAGGGCCATGACGCCCACCTGGAGCAGTCTTCGCATCGACATGGTGTGTCTCCTTTCGCCGCGCCGAGAGCGAGTTGACGGCGCGGCTGCCATCGGGGGAGCGATCAGCGTGCCAGCGGCCGCGCGGCCGAGATCGGCTGCGCGGTCGGCGTGTTCGAGGCGGAGACCGCCCAGCTTCGATGTAGACGGCGGAATCTACATCCCCAGATGCGTTGCGCGTTCGTCCGAGCGAGGAGCGATTCGTAGGTCCGCCGCCGCCTCGGGTACGAACGCGACCCCGAACGCACACGGCGGCGGCGTTTCCGCATCGCGAACGAGGCACGTCGCGCGCGCCGCACGAACACGGCCGGTGCGCGGCGGACGTTGTAACAACCAACCTTGTAACGCCCTCACGCGTAACCGCGGAGACGCGCGCAGGCGGCGCGCGCACGGGGCATGTGACTTGCTGCCTCTCCAGACAGCGTTTCGTCTACGTACGAACCCCTACCAGCCTACGAACCCTAACAACCAAGGAGAAACCCATGAAAGCCACGGAGCTTCTGAAGAAACAGCACCGCGAGGTGAAAGCGCTCTTCCGCAGCGCGAAGAAGGCGGCGCCCGAGGATCGTCGCGAGATCCTGGACGAGATCGCGACCAAGCTCGCGCACCACATGAACATCGAGGAGACGATCTTCTATCCTGCCGTCGCCGAGATCGGCACGAAAAAGATCGAAGAGATGGTGCCGGAGGCCTACGAAGAGCATCACGTCGCGACCCTCGTGCTGAACGAGTTCCCGGAGCTCGATCCCGACGACGAGCGCTTCGAAGCGAAGATGACCGTGCTCGACGAGCTCATCGAGCATCACGTCGAGGAGGAAGAGAAGGAGATGTTCCCGGCGGCCGAGAAGCTCGGAGCCGAACGCCTGAAGGAGCTCGGCGCCGAGATGGAGGCCGTGCCGGTCGGAGAGATGGGCTTGGGCGACGACGACGTCGAGGAGGAGGACGGCGAGGAGGAGGTCGACGAAATCAACGCCGGCGCAGCGGAAGAGGATGACGACGCGAAGCCGACGGTGCGGCCCGCACCTTCGCGACGCGGCGGACACCGTCGCAGCGCCTGAAAAGCCTGAACCTCCGATCCCTGCGCGCGCTTCGGCTCGCGCAGGGGCGGCTGATCGGCGGTCGCGCCGCCGCCGATCCTCCCCCCTTCCCTGCCTTCATCGGTGGAAGGACGCGCCGGGCGTGGCCGCGTCCACGGCGTACCGCGACGCGGGCGCTCCGAGCACGTGGTCGAGCACGAGCGCCGCGACGGCGGACGGCGCTTCGGCCGACACGTCGTGGCCGGCACCCGGTATGGTCGCGAAGCGGGCATCGGGCACCAGACGCGCCGTCTCGCCTTGCCCTTCGGGTGACAGGATCTCGTCGTTCGCGCCGGCGATCACGAGCGTCCGGGACCCGAGCGCCCCGATCCGATCGCGCGCGTCATGGGCGATCGCGGCGCCGAGCAACGTGAGGAGACCGCGATGCGACGCGGGCCGCGCGCAAGCGCGCTCCCGGATGCGTGCGACCTCGCCGGGATGCGCACTGCGGAACGCCTTCGAGAGCACCGCGGCCGCGAGACACGCCTCGGCGGCGCGTGGCGGCCGCGCGAGACAGGCGGCGAGTGCGACACCTCGCCGCCACCCGCCGAGCGCGTCCCGCCAACCTCGAACGGGCGTCGATGCCAGCACCAGGCGCCCCACACGGTCGGGATGCTCGAGCGCGAGCCATGTCGCGACCATGCCGCCGAGCGACAGCCCATACACGGCCACGCGGCCGATCCCGAGATGATCGAGCACGGCGACGGCGTCGCGGGCCATCGTGCGCGTCGTCGTCGGCCACGGCGCGGGGCTCGAGCAGCCCGCGCCGCGCGGATCGAACGTCACCACCTGGAGACGGCGGGCGAGCAGCGTGGCGAACGGCTCCCAGGATGCGACGGAGCCGCCGAGCGGACGGAGGAGCAAGAGGGGCGCTCCCTCACCTGCGGTCGCGAACGCGAGCCGACCGCCGTCGGGAAGCGGGACGAACCCCGTCATGCGGCCGCCTCCCGGGCGAGCGCGTCGAGCGCACCCTGCATCGTTTCCCGCACCTGCTCGCGCACGTCCGTCGGATCCGCGTCAGGATCGACCGCGATCGGCGGGAGGACGCGGACGCGGATCGGAAACGGCAGGGGCAGGTACGGAATCCACGGCCCGAGCGCGAGCCCCCACGGCAGCGCGAGCGCGACGGGAAAGCGCGACAGCCGCCCCCATTCCCGCAGGTGGACGAGCCGAGCGAAGAGTCGGCCGTCGCTCAGGATGTACGCGCTCCGGTGGGCGCCGTGCGCGACGATCGGTACGAGCGGGACACCCGCCTCTTGCGCCACCCGGACGAAGCCTGTGCGGGTGCCGAGCACGATGCGATCGCGGAGCCGCGTCGGCCGATACGCCTCGAGGTCGCCGCCCGGATAGACGAGGACCTGACCGCCGGATGCGAGCACGCGACGGGCGTTTGCCGGCGAGGCACGCACCGCGCCGAGCGCCTGGAGGAGTCGTCCGAGCGGAGTGAGCTGGCGCATCGCGAAGTCGTGCGCGAGCGCGTAGAGCGGTGCGTCCGGTCCGCGCGCGCGCCAGAGCGTCGCGAGCGTACAGAGCAGATCGGGACCGAAGATGCCTCCATTGTGATTCGCGACGAAGATCGCGGGCGTCGCCGGCACGTGCGCGACGCCGTCGACGCGCAACCGAAGATAGGTCGCGGTGAACGCCTCCACCATCGGCAGGAGCGCGCGCACGATTTCCGGCCGGCGCGCGTCGAGGCGATCGCCGTCAAACGCCATCGGCCGCGCCCGGCTCCATCCGTAACGTTCCGAGGCGCCGACCGTACCCACGCCCCGCTATCGTCGGCGCATGCTGCGGATCGGGACCCCGTGGATCTTCACCTTGGGCGCCGGCATCTACGACGCCGTGACCGCCCAGGAGCCGTGGCGCCGGCATTGCGAGTCGATGGCGGCGTGGGTACCGGGGCGGCGTGTGCTCGATCTCGGGGTTGGACCCGGCGTTTCGACGATCGCGCTTTCGCGGGCGGCACCGGCGACGCAGTTCGTCGGACTCGACACGTCCGCGTCGATGCTCGCGCGGGCGCGTCGTCACGGCCGCACGGCCGGCGTGCCGCTCGCGCTCGTGCGCGGCGATGCCCTCCATCTGCCGTTCACCGGCGGCGCGTACGACGGCGCGACGGGTCACAGCTTCCTCTACCTGCTGCCCGACAGTCGCGCGGTACTCCGTGAAGTCCATCGCGTCGTTCGCCCCGGCGGTATGGTGGCTTTCCTCGAGCCGAACGCGATCCGCGGCCCACGACGGTGGGCCGCCGTGCGGCGTGCCCTCGTCGCCGACCTCCGCTTCGGCGTGTCGATGCTGCTCTGGAGCGTCTTCTCGGCGCTCCACGGGCGCTATACGGACGCGCGCCTCGGCGCCGAGCTCACGGCCTGTGGCTTCGTCGATCCGCGCGTCACCACCGCGTTCGAGGGACTCGGCCTGGTCGTGGTCGCGCGGCGGAGGTGATCTCACGTGTCGCCCGTCGCGACGGGCTCGAGAAGGCGATCCGCGTGCGTCATGGTGTGACGAAACCGAGCAACCTTCGTGCCCGCCGATCCCTCGGGGCTCAGCAGCTCCGTAGCGCTACGAGCGATCTCCGCGGGTCGGCCCGTTCGTGGAGCTCGGCGCGAGCATGCGCGAGGCCCCGGCTTCGAGGCGAGGGCGCAATCCGTCGTCGGGCTCGGCTGTGTCGCGGCGCAAGGCGTCGTCGCAGACGATCTTTCGGCCGTCTTCTACAATCCGGCGGCGACGCTGGGATCGCCGCGCGCGGTCCATCCGCGCCGCGCGCGGGTGCGACGCGGCATCGTCGATGCGGTCGGATTGCAGCAGGCGGCGGCGCGCATTGACTCGACCCGGCGCCGTCGCCAGAAGCAGCCCATGTCCGTCGACCTGAACGGCATCGCCCACATCCAGCTCTCGGTGAACGATCCGGCCCGCTGTCTTCCCTTCTGGGGCAAGCTCTGCGGGTTCTTCGGCATGCAGACGCTGATCAGCGGGACCGACGTCGGGTACTGGATCGGCAGCCGGACCGGCATCCTCGTCCGCGCCGCGCAGCGGCCGAGCGGCGCCTTCGATCAGGAACGATCGGGGTTGCATCATTTCTGCTTCCGCGCCCGCAGCCGCGAGGACGTCGATGCCGTCCACCGGTTCATCGTCGGCGAGCTCCAGGCGACCGTCGTGCACCCGCCGGAGGAAGGCGGCTTCGCGCCCGGCTACTACTCGGTGCTGTTCGAGGATCCCGACGGGATCCGGGTCGAGGTGAATTACGTCCCCGGCAAGGGACATCTCGGACCGGGCGGCCGACTGGGCGAAGGCGGCGCGGGCCCGGCGGACATCTACGGTCCGGAGGGCGTGGGCAACAAGGGCGGGTGAGCCGGGGGTTGCGCCGGTGGTGGCCGCCGATCCGTCTCAGGTCCGGTTCGCCACGTAGCCGATGGTCTCGCCGGCCCGCGTGCAGCCGAGCGCGGCGAGCGTCGCGGCGGGCACCTCGCGCTCGGACACGGCGACGATGCGCACCGCGCCGAGACGCGCGAGCAGGAAGCCGAGAAGCGCCGCGCCCGCCCCTTCGTCGGCCGCGCCGAGCGCCCACACTTCCGTCGGCGCGCCGTCCGCTCCCGCGACGTACAGCACGTACGCTTCGATGCGATCGGTCGCGACGGCGAGCCCCGCGAGGGCCTCACCCTTCGCCCGCAGCGATGCAGACGAACGCGCCCACGGGCGCCGCACCGAAGCGTCGAACGCCCCACTCTCGACCAGCTCGTCGAGCGTGATTCGTACGACCAGCTCGTCCCGCGGATCGCCCGCGTCACGCCCCGGCATCGCGTCACGCACGAAGTCCACGTACCGCGCTTCTTCGACGAACCCCGACTTCTCGAAGAACGCATGCAGCGCGGTCCACTCTGCCGGAAGCTCGGCAACGAGCCGCGCCGGCCCGAGAATCCGCGCCTTGTCCGCCAGCGACGTCAGCAGATGCCGCCCATGCCCCCGTCTCTCCCACCCAGGCTTCACCGCGAGTCGATGCACGCAGTTCGCTTCACCGTCGCGCTTGGCGCCAATCAAAACGCCGATCGGCTCATCCGCTTCGAACGCGACCATGCAGCTCGACGACCAGAACCCGAGCTCCCGAATCCCGCGCTTGAACCCCTCGACGGTCAGCGCGGAGTCGGCGCCGAAGTGCGGCACCCAACACGCATTGTACGCGTCAACGAGAAGCGGAATGTCGTCCGACCGACAAAAGCGATACCCGGCCATGAGAATCCTCGGCAGGACCTTATCGGTCGGCTACCAGCGACGGTACTGGGGCGCGCGGTGGGGTGTCCGGTGGCGGATCCACCCTTCGGGTACACGGCGATCTCGGCCGAGAGCGCGCCGCCGACCCCCAACCGAGCCAATATGGCTTACGCGCGGCAAGGCTCGCAGGATCCGTCGCCGGACGCCCCACCGCGCGCGCGTGCTCTGACCGCGCGCGAAGAAACGATCTTCAGTGCTCGGTAGGATTCCCGCGCCGCTTCGCTTCCATCGCCGCCATGATCCCGACCTCATTCAACGGCAACGCGCCAGACGGGGTCGAGGCCGGCTCCACACGATTGATCAGCTCACGCGGCGGCTCCGCCGCCTCCATGACCGCCCGGGCCGGCGCCGGATTGGCGCTGTAGCCCTTGATCATCTCTTCCATTGCCTTCCGCCCGTCCTCGATCCCGGCTTCCACGGTGGCGAGATCGATCACGGTGACGCCACGCTCGACCGCGAGCTCTTCGATGCGGCGCTGCGTCCGATCACGCATGAAACCCGCGGGCACGCGGAGGACACGCTGAATGGCGTCGGCTTCCCAGCCGAGCTCGGAGAAGAGCGGATTGTTCTTGGCGTCGCGCGCGATCAGCTTCTTCCCCTCGCTGATCGACGCCGGCGCCTCGGCGACCGCGTCGCCGTTGGCCGGCAGGACGAGCGCCACGCCGGTCTCTTCCTCGATCATGCCGCGCGCGAACTCGAGGCTGACCGCCGACATGCGCTTCAGCCGCGCGGCCTTTTCGACGCGCGCCTTCACGCGGCGGCGCTTGTAGGCGTCGCTCATGGTCCAGAGCGCCTGCTTGGCGTCGCGCGTCCAGGTGAGCTTCCGGCCGTCGTAGGCGGCCTCTTCGGTGCCGCCGCCTTCCATCTCGATGATCTGCTCGACCATCTCGGGGGTCACCACCTGGAAGGACGTGCTGCCGCAGACCGAACACGTGACGGCGTTGGCCTCGGAGGCGGACACGCCGCACTTGCGGCAGATCGAGATCGAACGCTCGGCCGCGTGCTCGAGGACGACGGCCTCGGCGAGCTTCGTCGCGGCCTTGGCGCCCTTCGGCATGTAGCGGTCCATCGCCTCGTCGAGGAGGTCGCTCGTGATGACACTGTGACCCTTCTCGACGGCGAGCCGGTAGATCGCCGTGCGGGCGATGCCCTGCACGAGGGCCGGCACGCGGGTCATCCGCTGCTCGGCCTCGGGCGTCCAGCGGATCGACTCCTCGGCCTTCACGTCGAGCTCGGGATACTCGAGCCGGGTCGTGAGCAGGATGTCGCACGGGACGTTGCGGAAGAGGTTGTCGGTGTTGCTGCCGAGATCGGTTTCTTCCTTGGCGCTGTGGATGCCGATCCGGCCGACGACGAGCAGCCAGGGGTTGATCTTCCGCGCGTGGTTCAGGACCTTCTGGAAGGCCTTGCCGTCGAGCAGCGTCTTGGTGATCTCGACGCCCGCCGCGGCCGCCATCTTCTCGGCGACCTCGAGGTGCGACTGGTAGATCTGCGCGAGGCCGGTGTCGATGACCTCCTCGTGGAGCTGGTTCTGCTCCTCGAAGCGGAAGACCTTGGCGGCCTTCTCGGTCAGCACGTTCACGATGCCGTTGAAGACCGTGTAGTGGAGATACGGGTCGTAGACGGCGATCGCCTCGACCTTCTTGCCGAAGCGCTTCGCGAGGTCGATGGCGGTCATGAGGGCACCGAACGACTGCGGCGAGCCGTCGATGCCGACCAGGATGGTGTCGCGCTCGGTGGCTTTCTCATCGCGCGCCGCGCTCTGGTCCGCGGTGGGGAGGTGCTTTACGATCAACACGTCCTTGTTCGCGCGGCGCGCGACGCGCTCGCACACCGAGCCGATCTGGCTGTCGCGCACGCGGCCGAGGCCGAGCACGCCGAGGACGACGAGGTCGTAATCGTTCGCGTTGACGTCGGCGACGATCTCGACCGAGTGCTTGCCGTCCATCATGCGCGGCTCGAACTCGAGGCCGGCCTCGGCGCAGCGCTGCTGCATCGGCACGAGGTAGCCGTCGGAGATGAGCTTCAGGCCCATCGTGATCAGGCTGTCGTGGATCTTCCGCTGCCGGTCGAGCTCGGTTTCCTCGAGGTACTCTTCGGGCAGCGTGTATTCCATCTGCTTGAAGCGGTAGTCGTGCATTTTGGCGGCGTAGACGTGACAGCCGACCATCTTCGACTGGAAGGCCTTTCCGAGGTCCACCGCGACGCTGATCGCCTGATTCGAATAATCGGAATTGTCGACGGGGACGTAAATGGTCTTGTACATCGGATCCTCCAGACGAAACTGAGATGCGTTACTTCGCTGCCGTCTTCTCGCCGCGCTTGCGGCTCCGCGCCCACGCGACGAACACGAGCTCGAGGACGAGCACGCCGAACGCCGACGCGGCCATCGAGCCGACGGGCGAGGGCTTCTCCCCCGGCTCGAAGTAGATCGACCACCAGGTGGTGAGGCCGCGCTTGTTGCCGCGCTCCTTGCTCGGGCCGTCCCAGACGGAGAACGCGATCGGCGCGAACCCGTGCTCCTCGAACGACAGGGCGCCGGCGCTCCGCATGCGGCGCTTGAAGATCACGCGCCACTCGCCCTTCTCGAACTTGCTCGTGACGGTGAGATCCCGGGCTCCGAGGTTCTCGAGCTTGTCGCTGCCGTAGCCGACGTAGAGCGACGGATTCTTCTTGGCGAGGTCGGCGAACCAGAGGTGGACGGGAAAATCCTTGTCACCGAAGATGAAGTAGGGCTTCCGGATCGAGCTCGGGAGCGTCACCGGGAATTGGATCGCAACCGCGTCCGAGAACTCGGACTTCTCGCCGCCCGCCGGAGCGCCGCCGCCGGTGTCCTCGCCCCACGGGTCCTCGCCGCCGGCCGCATCGCCCGGCTTCGCCTCGGCGTCGCCCCACGGGTCCTCGGCGGCAGGCTTGGCCGCGCTGTCATCGGCCTCGGCATCGCCCCACCCGCCGCCGTCGTCGGCCGCGGCCTCCGGCTTTGCGGCCGCCGGCTCGCCCGCGTCCTCTTCGGGCGGCACGGGAAGGTCGGGCCCGTTCGTGCCGCTCGTCGTGCCGCGCATGTCGTGCCAGCGAAGCTCGATCGCGACCTCGGTATCGTTGTAGACCGCGCGCGCCGTGATCCCGTTCGACGCCGGGTGGAACGCGCGGCCGGGCTGCATGATCTGGCCGACGATCGGGAAGAACGCGGGCGGCGCCTGATCGAGAAGCGCGTTCAGCCCGTCCATCTTCTCGAAGTCGAGCGCCTCGGTCGTCTTCTTCGCGGTCAGCAGCGCGGAATAGTTGGGCGTCTCGCCGCCGCCGAGTGAATAGATGTAGTCCGTGAGGTCCCAGCGCTGCTCGGCCGAGAGTGCCTCTCCGAACGCCGGCATCGGCGTACCGTTCAGGCCGGTCGTCATTGCCCGAAAGATGTCCTCGCGCCTGGCGCCGCCCCGGAACGTCCAGGGACGCGAAAGATCGGCGGGGCGAATCGGATGGCCGGCGTCGTCCTTCAGAGTCGGCGCGGTGGTGCCGTCGGTACGCCCCGTCTCGCCGTGGCAGCCGGCACAGCCGAGCTCGGCGTACTGCGCCTTGCCGCGCTCCACGGATTCCGGAGACAGCGCCGGGGGGGCGGGCATCTTCATGCCCTCGACCTGCGCTTCGGGCTTCGCGAAATCGGCGTGGAACGTCTTCACGTACTGCACGAGGCTCGTGATCTCGGCGTCGCTCAGCTGCGGCCACGCCGGCATCGAAGTGTACGGCATGCCGACCTTGATGATGTGGTGCAGGTCGGCGTCGGTCGGGAGCTTGCCGCTCGGGGTGGTGCGGATCTTGAACTTGCCCGACGTGAAGTCGCGCGGGCGCGGCATGAGATGCGGCGCCGCGACCCCGTTGCCGTCGCCCTTGTCGCCGTGACACTGGGCGCAGTTCCGCGTGTAGAGATCTTTGCCGGCGTCGTTCTGCGCATGCGCCGGTACGGCGCCGAGGCGGAGCGGCGCAGCGAGCGCGACGACCAGCAGGACGGTCCGCAGCCTCATGTCAGTGATCGCCATGCTCTTCCCGTGCGCGCGGCCGATAGCCGGTGTGGTCGTAGAGGAAGAGCACGACCTCCCACATCTCCTCGTTGCTCAAGAAGCGCTCCCACTCCGGCATGGCCGAGTCGCCCGGGGCGCCTTCCTCCGGCATGCCGGGACCACCCTTCGCGATGCGCCAGAAGAAGAAGGTCTCGGTGAAGTTCGGAAGCACGCCTTGATCGATGAAATTCGCCGGCGCCGGGTTGACGCCGTGGGCGTACATTCCGTCGCCGCCGAGCGCATCCGCGTGACAGTAGAAGCAGTGCTTGTAGTAGGTGTCTTTGCCGTTGGCGACGTGCTGCTTGAATTTCTCGGGATCGCTCGTCTCGAGATGCCGGAGCGGGTTGTCACCGGCGATCATGTCGATCTTCTCGTTGTGCACCGTGATCTCCGTCGGCGGCGACGGGTGCACCGTGCGCGCGAAGAACGGGGGCTCGACCGGAACGTGCGAGTTGGCGTAGCTGCGGTATGCAGCGAGTGCCGGGAGCGCGAGCAACACGAGGACGAGAGGGATCGTGTAGCGGGAGTCGCCGGCGAAGCTCACGAGCGGATCGAGGAAGGACCGCTGCCGCTCGGCGCTCGACGTCACGTAGGCGAAGAGCGCCAGCGTGACGATGCCCATGTAGATGCCTTGCGCCGAGGCCGGCACCGGCGTGGCGAAGCCGCGGCTCATGAGCACGTACATCCCGAGCCACCACGCCAGCATCCACACGAAGAGCGATGCCTTCATCACGCGGAGCACGACGAGCACCGCGACGAATCCCAGGATGACCGGTAGATTGAACAGCGACACGCCTCAGCTCCCCGTCTGGTCCGGCAACTTGGTGGCCATCGTCACGGACGGCGTGCCCCCGAGGCTCTGGAGCCACGCGATCACGGTGAGAATCTCTTTGTCGGTGAGCCCGATGGGCGGCTTGTTGATGGTGGGCATACCGCCGTTGAATCCCTCCACGATGAACGCGTCGGGGTGATAGAGCGACTCGGCGAGGTAGTGGATGTCGTCCATGCCGGGCTTACGCGTCTTCGCGCGGTCGCCGATGCCGGCGAGATCGGGAAAGCGGAGCGTGCCGGACTTCCCGATCGTGTGGCACGTGAGACAGAGGCCCTTCTGCTGGACGACCTCGAAGCCGACTTTGACCATCTGATCGGTCGTGAGATCGGCCGCAATGGCGACCTCGGCGGGCGGCAGCAGCTGCTTCTGCGGCACGAGCTGGCCGACGTACGTGTAGAAGAGGCTCGAACCGACGACGAGCAGGATCACGTTCAGGGAGACGGGCATCTTCATGGTCAGTGCCCCGCCCCGTGCCCGTCCTCGTGGTGCGGGTTCAGCGACCCGTCACCCCAGTCGGGCTTGTCGTGCAGGCTCGAGAGCCAGAACACGAACGCGATGAACGCAAAGAAGATGATGACGATCACCGAGATCACCTGGGTCGCGAACCCCAGGGTCGGGGTGAAGGCGTCGAGCGATTGGTCGCGCATCACGCCGTACACGTGCCAGTGCTGGCGGAGACCGGACCGCACGTAGCCCATGAGGCCCATCAGCCAGGTGAACGTGACGGCGATGAAGATGAGCACGTACTGCGAGATGTTCGGGAGCTTGCCCCAGTGCGTCTCGCCGGTTTCCTCGGCGCCGCGGAGCAGGAAGGCATCGACCACCGTCATGGCGACCATGCAGATCAGCACCGAGGTCACCTGCGGGATCGAGAGCCCGATGCGGGTCGCC
Organism: Thermodesulfobacteriota bacterium; assembly: GCA_036781285.1. Classification (GTDB taxonomy): domain Bacteria; phylum Desulfobacterota; class Binatia; order UTPRO1; family UTPRO1; genus UTPRO1. The sequence continues at coordinate 54,149 of DAIQBH010000013.1, forward strand.
GCATCGACGAAATACCCGTAGACGCCGAGCGCGATCACGAAGGCCGTCGTCCCGAAGAAGATCAGGAATTGGACGACGTTGCCGATGCCGGCCCACGAGACGGTCGGACGCTTGCCGGTGCGCCGGTAGAACAGGAAGCTGATGTAGGTGCTCAGGATGAGGATGTTGACCGCCGTGTTCTTGGCGGACATCACGCCGAGGACGCCGAGCGCCGGGTGGAGCGTACCGCCCATCGCCTTGATCTCGGAGACCGACGCGAGGATCGAGCGCGGCGTCGCCCACACCGCGAAACAGATGCCGATCGCGGCGAGCAGGTACTTCACGTAGCGCTGGTAATACTGAACGCCCTGGACGCGGCCCATGCCGAGCCAGAGGTAGTAATTGGCGGCGAGGAACAGGTTGCCGATCAGCACGGCCTGGATGATGAACAACCACGAGAAGGCGCCGCCCATCATCATGATGCCGAGCGCCTGGTTGTAACCGTAGATCTCGCGCGCCAGGTAGTAGCCGGCGAAGGGCAGCGGGAGGAACGCGCCGACGGCGACGAAGTTCCCCATGTAGCCCATCCAGTCGTAGTGGGCGCGCTCCTCGTCGGTCTTGGCGCCGAGGAACTTCCATGCCGCGTAGGCGGCGGCGATCGAGCCGCCGAACGCGATGTTGCCGATGAATCGGTGGATGTTGATCGGCATCCACGTGAAGTTGTCGAAGGCGGCCCACGGGTCGATCAGCGCGCCCGCGTCCGAGACGCCGCCCGGCGTCATCATGAACGACGCCCACGAGTCGGCGACGAACATGATGAGCGTGCCGATCACGTTCAGGCCGAGCCCGAGGAAGATGTGAACGAGCGGGTGAAACTTCCCCCACCCGTAGTAGTAGCTGTAGAGGAATCCGGCCTCGGCGAAGAACAGCAGGACGTACGGCAGGAACGTCCAGCTGAAGATCTCCATCATGTAGTTGGTGAAGGCCGGATAGAGGATGATCAGCAGGAACGTGAGGAAGCCGCCGAAGCTCGCGGTGAACGAGAACGACGTCGAGAGCAGCTTGGCGAACTCGTAGGCGAGCTTGTTGTAGCGCGGGTCGCCGTTGAAATAGCCGATGATCTCGATGATGAGCGCGAACATCGGCACGGCGAGCACGAAGGCCGCGAACATCAGGTGGAGCTGGGCCACGACCCAGACCGCGACGCGGCTGCCGATGACGGGCACCGTGCGGTAGGCCGGCGGCTCGTACTTCTTGGCTTTGTCCTTCGCGAGTTGCGCTTCGCGGATGTCCTGCAGCGCCTGCTCGCGCGGGACGTTGGACTCGACCTCCGTCGAACGCACCGGCGGGTGGTATGCCTGATCC
>DAIQBH010000014.1:0-8960 GCA_036781285.1 Thermodesulfobacteriota bacterium
TCGGCGACGCCGTCGAGTCGTATGGCGACGTCTTCCAGCGCGTGCTCGGTGCGGTCGCCGTGCTCCTCCCGTCCGAGCGCCATCCGCCGAGCGCCGTCGCGGCAGCCCGGCTCGCGTCGGCGCGCTTGCGGAGCGGGAACGACGCCGACGACCTCGAGAGCCTCGAGCCGCGCTATCTCCGGCCTCCCGAAGCCGAGCTCACGCAGAGCGCGCACTCGCCCTCGGCGGCCGGTCCGCGGCTCTCTTTCGTTGACAAGGTCCCCCTCGTATATTAGAAGCCAAACATCAATGTTTTTCAGTACTTGCCTGTGCTTTGCATCACGACTCCCACACCCACCCCAGGGTCATGCGCTGAAAGGAGTCTCCCATGGAGGCTAAGGACGAGCAGCTGATCCTTTCCCTGGTCGATCGCGATCCCGATCTCCGGCGGTTCTACGACGAGCACGTGCAACTCGAGAAGCAAATCGCGACGTTCAATCACAAGGGGATCCTCAATCAGGACGAAGAGGTCGAGCGGAAGCGGCTCCAGAAAGTGAAGCTCGCGGGCAAAGACCGCATGATGGAGATTCTGAACAAGTACCGCTGAGCTCGATGTCGCGTGCCGCGTGGCGCGCGAGATTCGCACGACGCGCGACAACCCCGTGTCTCTCCGAGGCACCCCGTGCCGACCCGGCGCGGGACGAGGCAAGCATGCGACACACCATTTCGGTCCTGGTCGAAAACGAGTTCGGCGTGCTCGCACGCGTCGCCGGGATGTTCAGCGGCCGCGGATTCAACATCGAGAGCCTGTCGGTCGCTCCCACGATGGATCCGACGGTGTCGTGCATCACGCTCGTCACGTCTGGTGACGATACCGTCCTCGAGCAGATCACGAAGCAGCTGAACAAGCTCGTACCCGTGATCCGCGTGTCGGACTTCAAGGGCACCGCGCACGTCGAGCGCGAGCTCGTCCTCATCAAGGTGAAGGCGGACGAGCGCACGCGCGCCGAGCTCATGCACATCGTCGACATCTTCCGCGGGAAGATCATCGACGTCGGTCCGCAGTCGCACGTCGTCGAGGTCACGGGATCGCAGGACAAGATCGCCGCCATCATCGAGCTACTGAAACCGCTGGGCATCACCGAGATCGTGCGCACGGGGCGCGTCGCGATGTTGCGCGGCACCCGGACGCTCACGGACGGGGTCGCCGACGAAAAGGAGAAGGTCGCGTGAACGTTTTCACCGAGAAAGACGCCGACATCGGCAACCTCAAGGGCAAGAAAGTCGCCGTCATCGGCTACGGCAGCCAGGGCCACGCGCACGCGCTGAACCTGAAAGACAGCGGGATCGAGGTCGCGGTCGGACTGCGCAAGGACAGCGCATCCTGGAAGAAGGCGGAAAACGCGGGCCTCAAGGTGATGCCGACCGCCGAGGCCGCCGCCTGGGGCGACATCGTCATGATCCTCGTGCCCGACGAGCTCGCGAGCGAGATGTACGACGCCGAGATCGCACCCGGCATGAAGGCCGGCAAGTACCTGGCCTTCGGTCACGGCTTCAACATCCACTTCAAGAAGATCGTGCCGCCGAAGGACGTGAACGTGTTCATGGTCGCGCCGAAGGGACCGGGGCACCTCGTCCGGAGCGAGTACGCGGGTGGCCGCGGCGTGCCTTGTCTGCTCGCCGTGCACCAGGATCCGAGCGGCAACACGAAGCAGGTCGGGCTCGCGTACGCTGCGGCGATCGGCGGCGCGCGTGCCGCGGTGATCGAGACGAACTTCCGCGAGGAAACCGAGACCGATCTCTTCGGTGAGCAGGCGGTCCTGTGCGGCGGGCTTACGGAGCTCATCCGCGCCGGCTACGAAACGCTCGTCGAAGCCGGCTACGCGCCGGAGATGGCGTACTTCGAGTGCCTCCACGAGGTGAAGCTGATCGTCGACCTGATTTATCAGGACGGCATCAGCAACATGCGCTACTCGATCAGCAACACGGCTGAGTACGGCGACATGACGCGCGGCAAGCGCGTCATCGGACCGGAAGCGCGCACCGCCATGAAGCAGATCCTCGGCGAGATCCAGAGCGGCAAGTTTGCCGACGAGTGGATCACCGAGTACCGCTGCGGCATGCCGCACTTCCGCGAGCTGCGGCAGGAAGGGGCGCATCACCCGATCGAAGAGGTCGGTGGCCGCCTCCGGAAGCTGATGCCGTGGCTCGGGTCGAACCGGCTCGTCGACAAGACCAAGAACTGAAGGCGCGTACTCGCGCATGAGGTTCGCCCGCGAAGGGTATACCTACATGGCGCTGGCGACGGCGCTGTCGGTGCTCGCGCTCGTCTCCGCGCCCTGGTGGGTGGCGGTTCCGGTCGTCGTGTTCACGGGATTGGTGATCAACTTCTTCCGCGACCCGGAGCGGGTCGTGCCGCCGGGTGAGCACCTGGTCACGTCACCCGCGGACGGCAAGGTCGTGGCGATCACCGACGTGATACGGGAAGACCGCTTCCTCCAGCGGGCGTGTCGCCGCGTGAGCATCTTCATGTCGCCGGTGAACGTCCACGTGAATCGCATTCCGGTCGACGGTGTGGTGCTCGGCATCGAACACACGGAGGGCCGGTTCCATGCGGCGTTCCTCGACAAGGCTTCGGAGCTGAACGAGCGCAACGCCGTGGCACTCGAGGATCCCAGGGGCGAGCGCTTCCTGTTCGTGCAGATCGCCGGGCAGCTCGCGCGCCGCATCGTCTGCAAGATCGCTCCGGGTGACCACGTACGGCGCGGCGAACGCTACGGCATGATCATGTTCGGATCGCGGCTTGACCTCTACGTTCCGGAGGTGGTCAACATACATGTCGCGATCGGGGAACACGTGAAGGCGGGGGAGACCATCATAGGATCGTACCCATGAGCTCCGACGTCCGGCTCGTGCATGGCGGCCGCGAGCGGCGCGACGACGAGCCGCTCCACCGCGGCGTCTACATCCTCCCGAACCTCATCACGACGTGCGGCCTCTTTTCGGGGTTCTACTCGATCATCGCGACGATCGACGGGTCCTATCAGGTCGCGGCACTCTGCATCCTCGTCGCCCACGTGTTCGACGGCCTCGACGGCCGGATCGCGCGTCTCACCAAGTCCACCAGCCGCTTCGGGATCGAGTACGACTCGCTGTCCGACCTCGTCGCCTTCGGCGTGGCGCCCGGCATCCTCGTTTACAAGTGGGCGCTCGAACCCTGGGGGCATTGGGGGTGGCTCGCGGCCTCCCTCTACGTCGCGTGCGGCGCGCTGCGGCTCGCGCGCTTCAACGTCCAGGCGGACCTCGGCGCCAAGAAGCACTTCACCGGCCTCCCGATCCCCGCCGCGGCCGACACCGTCGCATCGACGGTGCTGCTCTATTATTTCCTCGGGGGCGAGGGGGCGACCCACAAGCACGTCATCCTGCTCGTGGTGATCTACGGGCTCGCAGCCCTCATGGTCAGCAACGTCAGCTACAACAGCTTCAAGAGCATCCGGCTGAGCCCGAAGCAGCCCCTCTGGATCCTGGTGGCGTTGATCGTCGGCTTGAAGCTCGTCATCGCCGAGCCCCAGATCTTCATGTTCACGGCGTTCATGCTCTACGCCCTTTCGGGCCCCGTCACGTGGGTCCTGACCCGCCCGAGGGCCCGGCGCGAGAAGGCGGAGCAGCCGGTCGCGAAAGTGGGGAACTTGCGGTAAACCCCTAGGACCGCCGACCGCGTGACGTCGCTCCCGCTGGCGCAGGCAGGCCATGCGGGAGTTTTCGTTTCGGGGGCGGGAAACGAGTCATGGAAACGAACGCCAACCACGTCCAGATCTTCGACACGACGCTCCGCGACGGCGAGCAATCGCCGGGTGCGTCCATGAACGTCGAGGAGAAGGTGGCCATCGCGCGGCAGCTCGAGCAGTTGAACGTGGACGTGATCGAGGCGGGGTTCGCGGCATCATCGGAAGGCGACTTCGACTCCGTGCGCCGGGTCGCCGAAGCGGTCACGAAGCCGATCGTGCTGAGCCTGTCCCGCACCAAGGAACCCGACATCGAACGTGCCGTCCGCGCCGTCGAGAAGGCCAAGCATCCGGGTATCCACATCTTCATCGCCACCTCCGACATCCACCTGAAGCACAAGCTCATGATGAGCCGGCAGGAAGTGGTCGACGCGGCGGCGTGGGCGATCGGGTACGCCAAGAAGCACATCGACTACGTGGAATTTTCGGCCGAGGACGCCTCGCGAAGCGACCCCGACTACCTGGTGACCGTGTTCGGCGAGGTCATCCGCGCGGGCGCCGTCACCCTGAACGTACCGGACACCACCGGCTACGCGCTCCCGGAGCAGACGGCCGCGCTCTTCACGCACTTGATCACGAAGACCCCGGGCGGGCGCGACGTCCGCTGGAGCGCCCATTGCCACAACGACCTCGGCATGGCGGTCGCCAACTCGCTCGCCGCGGTCCAGGCCGGCGCGCGGCAGGTCGAGTGCACGGTGAACGGTCTCGGCGAGCGGGCGGGCAACGCCTCGATGGACGAGATCGTGATGGCGCTCCGCACGCGCAAGGACTTCTTCGGTCTCGAAACGGGGATCGTCACCGAGCAAATCTATTCGGCGAGCCGGCTCGTCTCGCAGATCACGGGCATCCCGGTCGCGATCAACAAGCCCATCGTCGGCGACAACGCATTCGCGCACGAGGCCGGGATCCATCAGGACGGCGTCCTCAAGAACAAGATCACCTACGAGATCATGCGTCCGGAGACGGTCGGCGTCGGATCGAACCGGCTCGTGCTCGGGAAGCACTCCGGCCGCCACGCGTTTCACGATCGTTTGAAGGAGCTCGGCATCGCGGCCCAGGACATCGACATGAACAAGGCCTTCGAGCGCTTCAAGGCCTTGGCCGACAAGAAGAAGAACGTCTACGACGAGGATCTGATGGCGATCGTCGCAGAGGAGGCGGTGCGCGTGCCGGACCGCTACGAGCTCGCCGGCCTCAGCGTGTCGTCGTCGATGGACGGTGAGCCGACGGCCGACCTTCGTCTTCGCATCGACGGCCGCGAAGTCACTGAACGGGCCACCGGCGATGGGGTGGTCGACGCGTGCTACCGCGCGATCGCCAACGCCACGGCGACGTCGTACAAGCTCGAGCGCTACGCGGTGAAGGCGATCACGGGCGGAACGGATGCCCAGGGCGAAGTGTCCTGTCTCGTCCGCGACGGCGACCTCACCTCGACGGGCCAGGGGTCCCACACCGACATCATCATGGCGAGCGCGCTCGCGCTCCTGAACGCGCTCAACAAGCTCGAGTACCGGAAGCGCTACGCGGACCGCACGCGCGTTGCGGGTCCGTAGTCGATCGAATCGCGAAAGGAAGAAGCACTCCATGGCAATGACGATGACCGAGAAGATCCTGGCGCGCGCGTCCGGCAAGGCGACGGTTCGGCCGGGCGACAACGTCTGGGCGAACGTCGACACGCTCATGACCCACGACGTGTGCGGACCGGGAACGATCGGCATCTTCAAGCGCGAATTCGGCGCCAACGCGAAGGTGTGGGACCGCGACAAGGTCGTGATCATTCCTGACCACTACATCTTCACGGCCGACGACAAGTGCCATCGCAACGTCGACATCCTGCGACAATTCGTGCGCGAGCAGGACCTGCCGCACTACTACGACGTCGGCTCGCCGCGGTACAAAGGCGTGTGTCACATCGCCCTCGCGCAGGAAGGTCATTGTCGCCCCGGCGAGGTGCTCTTCGGGACCGACTCGCACACCTGCACCGCCGGCGCGTTCAATCAGTTCGCGACCGGCATCGGCAACACGGACGCGGCGTTCATCATGGGCACGGGCAAGCTGCTCGTGAAGGTGCCGCCCACCATGCGGTTCGTGTTCGACGGCGAGTTCCCGTCTTACCTGATGGCGAAGGACGTCATCCTGCACCTGATCGGCGAGATCGGCGTCGACGGCGGCACGTACAAGGCGATGGAGTTCGGCGGGGAAGCCATCCAGCGGTTGTCGATGGAAGAGCGGATGACCCTCTGCAACATGGTGATCGAGGGCGGGGGCAAGAACGGCATCATCGAGGCCGACGACGTCACGTTCGACTACGTTCGCGCCCGCACCGGCAAGGACTTCGAGCCGGTGAAGCCGGACGCCGATGCGGGCAACGTCTTCTACAAGCGATGGGACGCGCGCACGATCGAGCCGACCGTCGCGAAGCCGCACTCGCCCGACAAGCGCGCCACGGCGCGCGAGCTCCGCGATGTGCGGCTCACCCGCGCGTACATCGGCTCCTGTACGGGCGGGAAGCTCACGGACTTCGTCAGCGCCGCGCAGGTGATGCGCGGGCAGAAGGTGGCCGTGAAGACCTTCCTGGTCCCGGCGACCACCGAGATCTCGCAGGCCATCCGCACGGAGAAGCTCGACGGAAAGACGTTGCTCTCGATCTTCGAGGAGGCGGGCTGCACGATCTCGATGGATGCCTCGTGCGCGGCCTGCCTCGGCGGGCCGGCGGACACGTTCGGGCGCATCAATGGTCCCGAGGTGTGCATCTCGACCACCAATCGCAACTTCCCCGGCCGGATGGGCGCCAAGGAGGGGCAGGTGTATCTGGCCTCGCCGTACACCGTGGCGGCCTCCGCGATCCGCGGTACGATCACCGACCCCCGGGAGTTCCTGCAATGAGCGCGAGCGTCATCCGCGGCAAGGTCTACGTTCTCGGCGACAACATCGACACGGACCAGATCATTCCGGCCCAGTACCTGAACCTCGTTCCGACCATCCCGGACGAGTACGAGAAGCTCGGGAGCTACGCGCTCTGCGGGGTGCTCGACGCTCCGGCGTTCGTGCCGTCGGGAGAGACGAAGACGCCGTACGCGATCATCGTCGCGGGTCGGAACTTCGGGTGTGGGTCGTCGCGCGAGCACGCCCCGATCGCGATCGGCGCGGCAGGCGGCAAGGCGGTCGTGGCGGAGTCCTATGCGCGCATCTTCTTCCGCAACTGCGTCGCGACGGGGGAGCTCTACCCGATGGAGACGCCGGTGCGCATTGTCGACGAGTTCGTGATCGGCGACGAAGCCGAGCTCGACCTCGACGCGAACACCCTGACGAACCTGCGCACCGGTGCCCGCCTGTCCCTCAACCCGCTCGGGGACGCTCGGCCCGTGATCGACGCCGGCGGTCTCTTCGAGTACGCCCGCCGCAACGGCATGATCGCGAGCAACCTCGAGCCCGACACCCGCGAGGCGGTGCCGGTCAATCGCGTCGTCGAGGACTGAGCCCTCCGCATGAGCGAGCGCGAGCTGACGGTCGCCGTCGTGGGCGCGACCGGTGCCGTCGGGGGCGAGGTGATCCGAACGCTCGGGGAGCGGCTGTTCCCCGTCGGCGAGCTGCGGCTCGCCGCGTCGGCCCGCACCGCCGGCGAGCTCGTCGACTGGCGCGGCGCCAGCGTACGGGTGGATCGGCTCGACCCGGCGATCTTCGAAGGCGTCGATCTGGCGTTCTTCTGCGCGGGTGGCGCGGTCAGCGCGGAATACGCCCCGCTTGCCGTCGACGCGGGCGCCGTCGTCATCGACAAGAGCAGCCACTTCCGGATGCACCCCGACGTTCCGCTGGTCGTCCCCGAAGTGAACGCTCACGATCTCGCGGAGCGGCACCTCGGCATCGTCGCGAGCCCGAACTGCACGACGATTCCCATGGTCGTCGCGCTGAAACCGCTCGCCGACGCGGCCGGTCTCGCGCGGATCGTCGCGTCGAGCTACCAGGCGGTTTCCGGCGGCGGTAAGCGCGGCATCGACACCTTGTCGCGCGAGACCATCAACCTGCTCAACATGCGCGACGTCGCCGAGGGCGAGGAGGCTGCGGTGTTCCCGCGCCGGATCGCGTTCAACTGCATTCCCCAGGTCGACGCATTCCTGGAGGACGGCTCCACGAAAGAAGAAGCCAAGGTCATCGCGGAGACGCGTCGCGTGCTGCATCTCGAAACGTTGCCGGTCGCCGTGACCTGCGTCCGCGTCCCGACGTTCTACGGCCACACGGTCGCGCTCACGGTCGAGCTCGAGCAGGCGCTCGACCCGGCCGAGGCGCGGCAGCTCCTGCGTGAGGCGCCCGGCGTCGTGCTGTGTGAGATCGGTGACGAGATGCCCTATCCGACCGCTGCCGACGTCGGCGGGACCGACGCGGTGTACGTAGGACGCGTGCGCGAGGACCCGTCCCATCCGCACGGCTTGCAGCTCTGGGTCGCGGCCGACAACGTCCGGAAGGGCGCGGCGCTGAACGCGGTGCAGATCGCCGAGATCGTCGCGCGCGAGCTCTAGGCCGGCGCCATGCCGCAGTACCGCCTGCTCCTCGAGTACGACGGCACCGACTACCACGGGTGGCAGTTGCAACCGGACGCGCGCACGTTGCAGGGCGTGCTCGAAACCGCTCTGGCCACCGTCCTGCGCCATCCGGTGCGGATCGCGGCGTCCGGGCGCACGGACGCCGGCGTCCATGCGATGGGGCAGGTGGTGAGCTTCCGGAGCGAGCACCTCGTCGAGCCACGCGACCTGCGCCGGTCCCTGAACGCGCTCACGCCGCCCGACATGGCGATCCGGGACGTCGCGCTCGTCGCCGACGGATTCGATCCGCGCCGGCACGCGACGGCGCGCGTGTACGAGTACCGCATCTGGAATCAGGCCTGGCGCTCGGCGTTCTGGCACCGGTTCACGTGGCACGTGCCGCGCGCGCTCGATCTCCGCGCGATGCGGTTCGCCGCGGCGGCACTCGCCGGCCGGCACGACTTCTCCGCCTTCCAGGCGTCGGATTGCGATTCGGAAAGCCCGGTGCGCGACGTGACGCACAGCGGGTTCACCGAGGCGGAAGGCCTCTGTGTCTACCGCATCGAGGCCAATGCGTTCCTGAAGCACATGGTGCGCGCGATCGTCGGCACCCTCGTCGAGGTCGGGACCGGACAGCGGCCCGCGGGGTCGGTGGCGGACGTGCTCGCGAGCCGTG
>DAIQBH010000014.1:8970-51117 GCA_036781285.1 Thermodesulfobacteriota bacterium
ACATGGTGCCGGCCGACCGGCTTCGTCTCGAACATCGAGTAGAACGACGCGACCTCGTAGACCTGAATCGGCGGCAGGCCGAGGTACTCGGCGACGGCGTCCATCAGCGGCTGTGTCAGGTAGCCGTTGTTCTCGTGCTGCACGGCGTGAAGCGCGGCAATCACCGCCGAGCGCTGGCGCCCTTCGGGAAACGTCGCGACCCAGTGATCGATCTCGTGGCGGACGTGCTCGCGAGCCGTGACCGGACGCGCGCCGGCCAGACGGCGCCGCCGCAGGGACTCGTGCTCCTCTCGGTGCGGTACCGATGACGGCGCACGTCGTCGCGGCCGCGCTGTTCGCGCTCACGCTCGTCGCATGCAGGACCGCGTCGCAGCAGCCGCTGCCGCCGGAGCGCGTGGTGCTCGTCTCCATCGACACGTTGCGGGCCGATCATCTCGGCGCCTACGGATACTCCCGCCCCACGTCGCCGAAGCTCGACGCGTTCGCCGCGGGGGGCGTCATCTTCACGGACGTCACTTCGCCGTCGCCGTGGACGTTGCCGGCGCACGCGTCGCTCTTCACGGGTTTCTATCCCGGCCGACACGGGCTCGCCTCGTCGAGCGCGAAGCTGCCCGCGACCGTGACGACGCTCGCGCAGCATCTCGCGGCGCGCGGGTTCCAGACGGCGGCCGTCGTGAACTCGAACTATTTGAGCCCGGTGTTCGGCTTGGAGCGCGGCTTCCAACGGTTCCGCCACGTGCAGGAGTCCGTCGGGCAGCGCGAGCCCGGCCGGGAGGTCACCGAGCAGGCGATCGCCTGGGCCGAGGCGATGCGAGGCCAGCGCGCCTTCCTGTTCGTGCACTACTACGACGTGCACAGCGACTACCGGTCCCTCCCGGAATACGAGCGGCAGTTCGTGGGCTCCTACACCGGGTCGGTCGATGGGAGCACGGCCCAGCTCCTGGATGCCCGCCGGCGCGGCACCCGCTTCGACGAGGCCGACGTCCGGCATCTCGTGGACTTGTACGATGCCGGCATCCGCCAGATGGACGACGAGCTGGCGCGCCTCCTCGCGGGGCTCGGCGACGATCAGCGGACGCTCGTGCTCGTGACGTCGGACCACGGGGAGGAGTTCCTCGAGCACGGCGGCGTGCTGCACGGGCGCACGCAGTACCAGGAGCTCGTGCGGGTGCCGCTGATCCTCCGCGGACCCGGCGTCCCGGTCGGTGTGCGCGTGGACCGGACGGTCTCGCTCGTCGACGTCATGCCGACGATCCTCGCGGCGGTCGGCGAACCGGTGCCTGCGGGACTCGACGGCAGCGACCTCGCCCCGTCGTGGCGTGGCGCGGGGGCCGAGCTCGACGGGCGGTACCTGTCGTGCGAGGCGGATCACAACAACGCCGAGCCCGACGTCGTGCGCGCCGTCCGCCATCGTCGGCACACGCTGCACGTCGATCGTTTGAGCGGGAAGGTCGCGCTCTTCGATCGCGGCGTCGACCCGCGCGAGCAACGAGACGTGGCGGGTGCTCAGCCCGCGATCGCGACCGAGCTTCGCGCGGAGCTGGAGCGCCACCGAGCGGCGCGCGTCGAAGCGGGCGGGTCGGTCACGCTGACGCCGGAGCAAGAGGAGCGACTGCGCAGTCTCGGCTACGTGCGTTGAGCGTGCTCAGGAGGGGTCGATCCCGACCTCGGCGAGCCGTTGCATCAGGTACTGATCGACGACCCCGAGCTCGCGTGCGCGCCTCGCCTGGGCGGCGGCCTCGGGCCATCGTCCGGTCTGGAAGAGGGCCCGGCCGAGCTCGACGCGGAGTTGCCCGGAGTCCGGCCCGAGCTGCAGCGCGCGTTCGTACGCGCTCGCCGCGTCGGCGCCCTGATTCGCCGTCAGGAGACTCCGCGCGAGCGCGATCCACGCCGCGGCGTTCTGGGGATCGAGCTCCGTCAATCGCCGCCGCCAGGGCACGGCGCGGTCGGCGGCTCCCTGACGATCGAGGGCGTCGGCCAGATTGCGAATCGTGTTCCGGTCGTCCGGCCGCGCCGCCGCGGCGCGCTCGAAGGCCGCCGCCGCGCCGACCTGGTCGCCGAGGCGGCTCCGGATCATGCCGAGGCTGTTGAGGATGCCGGGATCGCTCGGCCGGCGTTCCGCGAGGACCTCCCATTCGCGGAGCGCCTCCTGGGTCTGCCGGGTGTAGTCGAGGCACCCCGCGAGATTGAAGCGGGCACGGTCGTACTCGGGATTCAATCGGAGCGCTTCGCGGAGCTGCGTGATCGCCTCGGGGTAGCGGTCGGCGTCCATGAGGGTCGCCGCGTAGTTGTTGCGCGCGTAGTCGGACGCGGGTTCCGCCTCGACGGCCAAGGCCCAGAGCGAGAGGCTGTCGGCATAGAACGGCACGCGGACGGCGGTCGTGACGGCGAGCCCGGCGAGGACGATGCCGGCGACGGCGCGTCCGATCACGGTCGTGGCCGCGCGGTCGACGGCCGCCGCCGCGATCGCGATCCCGAGCATTGGGAGGTACGTCCGATGGTCGAGGATCAATACCTTCATCGGAGCGACGAGCGACGTGACCGGCAAAAGCGCGACCCCGAAGACGAGGAGGCCGGTCGCGATGCGCGGCGCCTTGCGGAGCGCGACACCCGTCGCGACGAGGAGCGCGAGGACGAAGCCCGCCGCGATCCAGAGCTGCGGCGCGGCGGGGTCGACGAGGCCGGAATGGTAAGGCGCAGGCGCCATCCCGAAGGGCACGACGACGTGCCGAACGTAGTAGCCGACGATGGCGATCGCGACCGGAATGCGCGCGAGCGGCGCGGTGTACCCGTACGAGCCCGCATCGATCATGGCGCCGATGACGGCGAGGCGCGTCGCGAAGTAGAGCGCAGCAACGACCCCGAAGCCGACGAAGAGCGGTACGCGCGCCCGCAGCGCGGCGAGCGGCCGTCGATGCCAGAGGACGTCGAGGGCGATCAGGAACGCGGGCGCGACGATGCCGGTTTCCTTCGTCCAGAGCGTGAGCGCGAAGCAGAGCAGCACGAGCGCGTCCGCGAGCCGCGGCGCGCCGCGCCGGCGTACGAGCTCGTCGGCGAGCAGCATCCCGACGATCGGCGGAATCAACAGCAGGTCGTTGCGGCCGAAGATCAGGGCGACCGCTTGGGTCTGCAACGGGTGCAGCCCGAAGATGGCGGCGCCGATGGCGGTGCCCCACGGGCCGCATCCGAGCGCCGCCAGCAGCAGCGCGATGAGGAGAACGTTCAGGCCGTGGAGCAGGACGTTCGTCGTATGGAACACGGGCGCTTCGAAGCCGTTCGTCAGGCGCGAGTCCACCACGAAGCTCGCGATCATGATCGGACGGTAATACTGCACGCCCTCGCCGGCGGTCGCGGCGCGGCCGAATGCCGCGATCGCGTCGGACCACTCGTCGAGCGTGTCGTGGCGCTTCGCGATCAGGCCGCCGTCGTCCCAGACGAAGCCGCCGCGGGTCGCGGGCCAGAAGACTGCGAGCGTGACGCACGCCGCGAGCGCGCCGATCGCGAGTGCCGACCGCCACTGCATTCGGGGCGCGTGGCGTTGGGGCTGTATGCGGGAGCGCTCCGAGTTGTTACCCTCGCAAAATGACTGAGGTCAGACCGGCGCGGGCATACCATGCGACGCCGCGGAGCGACAAGAAACGAGGCGCGCGATGGCGCGCCTGACTCGTCGCCGCGTTCTCGGTCTCGGCGGCGCGGCGGCGCTCTCGCTTGCCGTCGGCTGCCGTCCGCGTGCGGCGCGAGCCGAGCGTCCGAACGTGCTGCTCGTCACACTCGACACGACGCGGGCGGATCACCTCGGGTGCTACGGGTACGCGCGTCCGACGAGCCCCGCGCTCGATGCGATCGCCAACGACGGCCTCGTCTACACGCGCGCGGTGGCACCGGGCACGTGGACGTTGCCGTCGCACGCGTCGCTCTTCACCGGCAAGGTGCCGACGAGCCACGGCGCGCGCTACGACCCGAACGGATCGCTCGTCCTCACGAGCGCGATCCCGAACCGCCCCGGGCTCAGCGGATACCGGGTTCGCGGCGTGCTGCCGACGGAGACCACGCTCGCCGGCGTGCTGGCGCGCGCCGGATATCGCACCGGCGGGGCCGCCGGCGGACCGTGGCTGAAGAAGGTGTTCGGTCTCGGCACCGGCTTCGAGTGGTGGGACGACGACGACATCGGAAGCGTGAACGGCCGGAGCGCCGCGGATCTCAACGCGCGGGCGTTGCCGTGGCTCGACGCCGTGGCGGAGCCGTTCATGCTGTTTCTCAATTATTTCGACGCGCACGCGCCTCTTCAGCCGCCGCCCGACTATGCGGCGCGGTTCCTGTCCGAGCCGGTCGCGCCGGGGGCTCGTCGGTCCCCCGAGCAGGTTCTCGCGCTCTACGACGCCGAGATCAGCTACGCCGACCATCATTTGGGGAAGATCGTCGCGCTCCTGAAGCGCCGCGGGCTCTACGACCGGACGTGGATCATCGTGACGTCCGACCACGGCGAGCTCTTCGGCGAGCATGGGGCGCGTGGACACGGCAATCAGCCGTACCAGGAAGTCTTGCACGTGCCGTTCGTGAGCAAGCCGCCGCGCGGGGACCACGGCCCCGGTGTGCGCGCGGAATGGGTGCAGCTCACCGACGTGATGCCACTCGTGCTCGAGCGGCTCGGCCTGCCCCGGCCGGAGGGAATCCAAGGCGGGATTCCGCCGAAGCTCGGGCGACCGGTGATGGCGGAGAGCTACGTCTTGCAGGCGCTGAATACGACGGGCGACTGGCTCGCCATCATCGACGGCGACTGGAAGCTCATGTGGAACAGCCAGGGGCGGTCGGAGCTGTACGATCTGGCGAAAGATCCGCGGGAGGAGACGAACCTCGTCGCTCGGCAACCCGAGCGCGTCGCGGCGCTCGAGCGCGTGATGAATGGCTACTTGGCGCAGCTGCCGCGCTCGCAGGACACGGCGCCTGCCCGGGAAGTCGACGCCGCGACGCGCGAGGCTCTGAAGAGCCTCGGCTACCTCCACTGAGGCGGACGAAGGCGGGGCTCAGTCCTCGCGCCCGCGCTTCGTGGCGCGGACGTCCGCCATGCGCTCGCGAATCGCCAGCTCGCCGCCCCGGTCGGAGGGCTCGTAGAACGTCGCGTCCGCTAGGCGGTCGGGCAGGCACTGCTGGTCCACGACTCCGCCCTCGTAGTCGTGCGGGTAGCGGTAGTCCGCGCCGTAGCCGAGACCCTTCATGAGCGGCGTCGGCGCGTTCCGGAGCGCCAGCGGGACGGGAAGGGCGCCGTGCTTCTGCACGGCCTCGGCCGCGGCGAGCATCGCCCGATAGCTGGCGCTCGATTTGGGCGCGGTCGCGAGGTAGGTCGCCGCCTGCGCGAGCGGGATGCGGCCCTCGGGAAGCCCGACGAAATGGAACGCGTCTTTGACGGCGACCGCGACCTGTAACGCGCGCGGGTCGGCGTTCCCGACGTCCTCGGCGGCGAAGACGACCATCCGGCGCGCGATGAACAGCGGATCCTCGCCGGCTTCGAGCATCCGCATCATCCAATAGACGGCAGCGTCCGGGTCGCTCGCGCGGAGGCTTTTGATGAAGGCGGAGATGACGTTGTAGTGCTCTTCGCCGCCCTTGTCGTAGCGGAGCGCCTTCTGCTGGAGCGCCGACTCGACGAGTGGCAGGTCGAGCGTTCGGACGCGGCGCTGGCCGGCGAGCGTCGCGGCGAGCTCGAGCGCGCCGAGCCCGATCCGCGCGTCGCCGTGCGCGCGCTCGGAGAGAAACACGCGGGCGTCGTCGGTGAGCTCGAGCTCGAGCTTCCCGAGCCCGCGCTCGCGATCGGCGAGCGCGCGGTCGAGCAAGGTAGCGATCGCGTCGGCATCGAGCGGCTCGAGCACGAGGACGCGGGTCCGCGAGAGAAGGGCAGCGATCAACTCGAAAGACGGGTTCTCGGTGGTGGCGCCGAGGAGCACCACCGTGCCGTTCTCGACGTGGGGCAGGAAGGCGTCCTGCTGCGCCTTGTTGAAGCGATGGATCTCGTCGACGAACAGAATGGTGCCGCGTCCGTGGAGGCGGCGGCGGTCGTCGGCGGCCGCGATGATCTCGCGGAGCTCCTTGACGCCGGAGAGCACCGCCGAGAACGACACGAACTCGGCGTTCGCGGCGCGCGCCAACAGCCGGGCGAGCGTCGTCTTCCCCGTGCCCGGCGGTCCCCAGAGGATCGACGAGTGCAGCCGCCCGCCGTCGATCATCTCGCGCACGAGCCGGCCCGGCCCGAGCAGGTGTTCCTGGCCGACGATCTCGTCGATCGTCTCGGGACGCATGCGCTCGGCGAGCGGCGCGTGGCGTTGCCGCTCGCGCTCGCCGTGCGCGGCGAACAGATCGTTGCTCGGCTCTCGGCGCTTCACGCCGTGACCGTACCACACGGGTCCCCGGCGTTCGCCAGCGGGTTGCCATTTCGGGGTCGGGCCACCATAACCGCCGGATGCCGGAGTCGCCGAAGGTCGTCGGGCTCGTCGTGAAGCGCCAACGCGCCGAGGCGGCCGCGCTCGCGAAGACGCTGGTCGGCCATTTGCGAGGCCGCGGCGTCCGGATCCTCGTCGAGTCGGAGCTCGCGGAGCTCCCCGGCGTGGAGGTCGTCGAGAAGGCCGTGATGGCGCGCACCGCCGATCTGGTCGTGGTTCTCGGCGGCGACGGGACGCTCCTCGGCGTGGGGCGGCTCGCGGGACCGCGCGAGCTGCACGTCCTCGGCATCAATCTCGGCGGTCTCGGCTTCCTGACCGAGGTGTCGACCCAGGACGCGTTCACGGCGATCGATCGTGTCTTCGCCGGCGACTATCAACTCGATCGGCGCACCACGCTCGCGGTCCGGGTGCTCCGCGACGGCGCGACGGTCGCGTCCGCGCAGGTGCTGAACGACGCCGTCATCAACAAGAGCGCGCTCGCGCGGATCATCGACCTGCACACGTCCGTCGACGGGGAATACCTCTGTGTCTACAAGGCCGACGGTTTGATCGTGGCGACCCCGACCGGCTCGACGGCATACTCGCTCTCCGCGGGAGGGCCGCTCGTCGGTCCGGGCGTCGCCGTCATGCTGCTGGCGCCCATCTGTCCCCACACCCTGACGTTGCGGCCGCTCGTGCTCGCGGACACGTCGCTCGTCCGGGTGCAGCTGCGCGCGCCCGATCAGGAGGTCTTCCTCACGCTCGATGGTCAGGAAGGCATTCCGCTCCGCGACGGCGACGTCGTGGAGGTCGAGCGCTCGCCCCACGTCGTGGCCCTCGTTCGCACCGTCGCGCGGAGCGTGCTCGGCGTCCTCCGCGACAAGCTGCACTGGGGCGAACGCTAGCCGCGGCACGATGCTCGCCGACCTGAGGATTCGCAGTCTCGCGGTCATCGAGGACCTCGAGATCGTCTTCGAGCCGGGTTTCAACGTGGTCACCGGCGAGACCGGCGCGGGGAAGACCATGCTGATGCGCGCGCTCGCGTTGGTGCTCGGCGGGCGTGGCGACGCCGACCTCGTGCGCGACGGGGAGACGGAGGCGGAAGTCGAAGCGCTGTTCGTGGGCGACGGCGTCCCCGTCGCGCTCGCGGCGCTCGGCGACGCCGAGCCGACGCGCAGCGACCGCGGCGCTGCCGAGGAAATGGCCGTGCGGCGCGTGGTGAGCGGGCGCGGGCGGCACCGCGCGTTGGTCGACGATCGGCTGGTCACGACCGCGCGGCTCGCCGAGATCGGCGAGCGCCTCGTCCAGGTCTACGGCCAGCACGAGCATCAGACGCTGCTGCGTCCCGAGACGGCACGCGTGCACCTCGACGCATTCGGCAAGCTCGAGGATCTCGCGAGCGTGGCCGCGGCGCGGTACCGGGAGCTCGCCGAGTGGGAGGCGCGGCTCGCCGCGAGTCGCGCCGGCGCGGACGGGGTCGCAGCGCGGCGCGAGCTCCTGAGCTTCCAGGTGCAGGAGCTCGCGCGCGTCGCGCCGGAAGAGGGCGAGTACGACGCGATCGGTCGCGAGCGCGAGGTGCTCCGGCACGCCGAGCGATTGCGGAGCGCCGCCGCGGACGCCGAGGCCGTGCTCTATGCCGGCGACGAGGCCGTGCTCGACGTCGTGACCCGCACTGCCGGCCGCTTGCGCGACGTCGGCGAGCTCGACCCGGAGCTCGGCGCGGTGGCGCGCATGCTCGAGGAGGTTCGGCCGGCCCTGGAGGACGCCGCGCTCCGCGCCGGCGCCCGCGCCCGTGCGATCGTCGCGGATCCCGAGCGGCTCGAACGCATCGAGGAGCGGGTGGCGCTGCTCCAGCGGCTCGCCCGCAAGTACGGCTGCGCTCCGGACGAGCTCGCGAGCCGCCGGCGCGACATCGAGCAGGCGCTCGCGGAGCTCACGGGCGGCGGCGCCGACCCCGCCGAGCTCGAGGCGCGCGTCGCGGCGGCGAGCGACGCGGCATGGACGGCCGCCGAAGCGCTCTCGCGAAAGCGCGCGGAGGCGGCACCCGAGCTCTCGGCCCGGATCACCGCCGGGTTGCGGGAGCTCGCGCTCTCCGGTGCGCGGGTCGAGGTTGCGCTCGAGCCGACGCCGCAGGCCGCGGGGATGCCGGCGCACTATCTACGGAATGGTCGCGCCCTGACCTCGACCGGGATCGAGAAGGTCTCGTGGCTCTTCGCGGCGAATCCCGCCGAAGCGTTACGGCCGCTCGCCAAGGTCGCCTCGGGCGGCGAGCTCTCGCGCATCATGCTCGCCATGAAAGCCGCGACCGCCATGACGGGTGACGTGCCGACTCTCTTGTTCGACGAGGTCGATGCCGGGATCGGGGGCGCCGTCGCCGAAACGGTCGGGCGGAAGCTCGCGGCCCTCGCACGCGGGCGGCAGGTCATATGCATCACGCACTTACCGCAGATCGCCGCGTGCGCGGATCATCACTTCGTGGTCCGGAAGCGCGCCGTCAAAGGCCGCAGCCGGTCCTCGGCCGAGCGCCTGTCGGACGCCGAGCGCGTCGAGGAGATCGCGCGGATGCTCGCCGGGGTGACCGTCACCAAGGAAGCGCGCCGGCATGCCGCGGAGCTCCGCCGCCTCGGCCGCAGCGGTCGACGCGACTGATCGCTGACGCGCCGCACAAGCTGTGCGGGTTCGATCTGGCACAAGATTCTCGCCTGTCGCGTCGTTTTTCGTTGACAGTCAGCGCCGCTTTGGAGGAGACCCTGAGCTTGGTGCCGGTAAGTGCGTCGTCGTTCCGTCGCGTTGTCAGGCGTTTCCCCTAACGCTCCCCAGGAGGACCAGCCATGCATTCAGCTGCCAAGAGGCTTCTCGTTGGTACGCTCTCGCTGCTCGCGACCGTCGCGGTCGCGGCGACGGCGCACGCCGATCCCGTCAAGTGTCAGCGCTCCATTCTGAAGGAGTCCGGAAAGTTTGCGCAGGCGAAGATGAAGGCGCTGGTCAAGTGCCAGGAGGCGATCCTCAAGGGCAAGATTCCGCCGCAGGATTGTCATCTCGAAGTGAAGGCGGCCGCAGCGATCGCCAAAGCGGAAACCAAGCTCCGGGCGGGCGTCGATAAGGCGTGCGGCGGTACCGACAAGGATTGCGGGACGCCGGCCGGCAACGACGACATCCTGAATCCGCCGATCTCGTGGCCGGCCACGTGCCCCGACTTCGAGGGCAAGGGATGCAACAACTCGATCGCAACGTGCGACGACGTCTCGGATTGCCTCTATTGCGTCAACGAAGAGGCGATCGATCAGGCGCTCGACCTCTACTACGGCTCGTTGAATCCTTCCTCGCCGGGCTCGACCCTCAACAAGTGTCAGATCGCGATCGGCAAGGCGACGTCGGCCTTCTTCGCATCGAAGACCAAGGCGCTCGGCAAGTGCTGGGACGCGAAGCACAACGGCAAGCACACCAGTGTCTGCGATGGCATCGGGATTGGTGACGGCAAGTATCTCGCGGCGATCGACAAGGCGGAGACCAAGAAGATCGCGACGATCTGCAAGGCCTGTGGCGGCGGCGATCAGGCGTGCGGACAACTCGACGATCTCACCCCGGCGACGATCGGATTCGTGAGTCATTGCCCGGCCGTCACCGTGCCTCCCGCCGGTCCCGCCTGCGGCGGCCCGATCGCGAACCTGACGGACCTCGTCGAATGTGTCGATTGCGTCACCGAGTTCAAGGTCGACTGCGAGGTGCTGCTCGCGGTGCCCGGCTTCGTGCCGTACCCGGGTCAATGCGGCGTCGTGCCGCCGACCCCGACGCCGACCGTGACAGCGACCCCGACGGTCACGGCCACGCGCACTGCGACGCCGACGGCGACCCGCACTCCGACCCCGACGGCGACGCCCACCGTCACCGCGACGCGCACCGCGACCCCGACGGCGACCCCGACCGTCACGGCGACGCGCACGCCGACGCCGACCGCGACGGCGACCCAGACCGCGGTCCCGACGCTCACCGCGACGCGCACCCCGACCCCGACGGCGACGGGCACGTCGACCCCGACGCCGACCGTCACCGCGACGCCTTCGCTCTGCGGCAACGGCGCCATCGATCCCGGTGAGGATTGCGATCCCGTCGGCGCGGGCAACAGCTGCCAGAACGCGTCCAACACGAGCGCGTCGTTCACGTGCAACCCGACCACCTGTCAGTGCGCGTGTCCGAGCAGCGTGACGTTCGCCGGCGACGCGAACGATCCCGAGAGCCTCCTCGACACCGGCTGGACCGGCATCTCGCACCGCGCCCCGATCATCTCGAACGGCGAGATCACGATCGGCCTCTCGTCCTGCTCGGGCAGCAGCCGGCCGTGCGGCTCGTGCGTCGTGACCGGTCCGGTCGCGAACCCGAACGCGGGGGCGGGCCAGATCGACAATCGGCGGTGCAGCCACGACAGCTCGATCAAGTGCACGAGCAACGCCATGTGCGGCATCGGCAATACGTGTGAGTACTATTTCGGTGGACCGCTCCCGCTCGCGGCCGGCGGCGTCACCACGTGCGTCTACAATCAGTTCGACGGTTCGATCACCGGCGTGGCCAACGTGGAAAGCGGCGAAGCGATCACGACCGCGTTCCTGCGCGCCGCCGTGTACAACGGCCTCGCGATCGACAATCCGTGTCCGCGCTGCTCGGACGCGGGCGGCATCAACGATGGCGTGAACGGCGGCACGTGCGACGGCGGTACCCGCGCCGGCTTGCCGTGCGACGCCAACGGTGAGGTCGCGGGTCGTCCCGACTTCGGCCGCACCAGTCTCGATTGTCCGATGGCCGCGGGTGGCATCATCGCGACGCTCCCGATCAACCTGAGCAACGAGACGAACCCGGTCACGAAGACCCTGAGCGCGGCGAGCCCGAACTGCGGACCGGCGGCCCCGGGTCAGAAGTGCCTGTGCCAGACGTGCAACAACGCGGCGGCGACCCCGTGCTTCAACAACGCGGACTGCGTGGCCGTGGGTGCCACGATCTGCGGCGGCAACCGCTGCGTTGGCGGCACCAACAACGGTGCGCCGTGTACGAGCGCCACGTCGTGTCCGGGCGGCGGTCTCTGTGCGCGTCCCGGCGAGCCGACCAAGCCGAGCGCGTGTCTCGACGATACGGCCGGGACGCCGGGCGCTCTC
Organism: Thermodesulfobacteriota bacterium; assembly: GCA_036781285.1. Taxonomy (GTDB): domain Bacteria; phylum Desulfobacterota; class Binatia; order UTPRO1; family UTPRO1; genus UTPRO1. The sequence goes on from DAIQBH010000014.1 coordinate 20,531, forward strand.
GACTGCGTCGACACGGGTCCCGTGGATGGCGAAGGCGAGTGCAGCTTTGGTCCCATCACCCAGAACTGCTCGGTCGCCTCGGGGCACGCGCAGCGTGGCTGCAGCGCCGACGTCGATTGCGGCGGCGGGCTGGGCAGCTGCGTCTCGGCCAACCGTCTCTGCTTCCTGACCGGCGGCGGCACGTTCCAGCCGTTCCAGGAAGGCAAGGACGGCACCGATACCCTGATCGCGGTCGGCATGGAGGACACGCCGATGAACGACGTGTCCAACCCGACCCTCGGCGCCGTCTTCTGCGTCGGTCCGACGGGCTCCTCGTCGGTCAACAACGTCGCCGGTCTCCCCGGCCCTGCCCGGATCACCCTGGCGGGTACCGCGACCGGCGCGCCGTAAACGACGCGCGCGAGGCGAGCAGCGGTGCTCGCCTCGCGCGTCGTCGGTACTGCTTTCTGCGCGGGAGGCCTCGGGATCCTCGGATCCCGGGGCCTTCGTGTTTCAGGTGGCGCCTTGTCGACGCGGAGAAATCTCGCTACACAGTGCGTCCGCCTGTCGACCTACCTCGTGGGGCCGTAGCTCAGTTGGGAGAGCGCTTGAATGGCATTCAAGAGGTCGAGGGTTCGATTCCCTTCGGCTCCACTATTGCACTTCGTCCCCGTGCGCTTTCTCGGGCGCCAATAGGCGCCCGAGAAATGCTCCGATGGACGTCGGCCCGCGGAGTGAATCCGCGGGCCTCCCTCAAACTGACCGGACGGTGGCGCTGATAGTCGCGCGTCAGGCGACGGCGGTGGCGACCAGGTCGCCGACCTGGGACGTCGTGTAGCCCATCTTGCCGGCCTGCATCGACTTGAGCTTCTTGCTCACGACTTCCGCGATCGCGGTGTCGACGCGGGCGGCGGCGTCGTTCTCGCCGAGGTGGACGAGGAGCATCTGGGCGGCGGCGATGGCGGCCATGGGGTTGATGACGCCCTGACCGGTGTACTTCGGGGCCGAGCCGCCGATCGGCTCGAACATCGAGACGGTCGCGGGGTTGATGTTGCCGCCGGCGGCGATGCCCATGCCGCCCTGAATCATGGCGCCGAGATCGGTGATGATGTCGCCGAACATGTTGTCGGTGACGATGACGTCGAACCACTCGGGGTTCTTCACCATCCACATGCAGGTGGCGTCGACGTGGGCGTAGTCGCGCTTGATGTCGGCGTAGTCGGCCTCGCCGACCTCGTTGAAGGCGCGCTCCCAGAGGTCGAACGCGTACGTCAGCACGTTGGTCTTGCCGCAGAGGGTCAGCGTCTTTCGGCGGTTCCGCTTCCGGGTGTACTCGAAGGCGTAGCGGAGGCAGCGCTCGACGCCCTTCCGGGTGTTGATCGACTCCTGCACCGCGACCTCGTCGGGGGTGCCGCGCTTCAGCGAGCCGCCGGCGCCGGCGTAGAGGCCTTCGGTGTTCTCGCGGACCACCACGAAGTCGACCTCGGCCGGGCCCTTGTCCTTCAGCGGCGTCTCGACGCCCTCGTAGAGCTTCACCGGGCGGAGGTTGATGTAGAGGTCGAGCTCGAAGCGGAGGCGCAGCAGGATGCCCTTCTCGAGGATGCCGGGCTTCACGTCGGGGTGGCCGATGGCGCCGAGGAGGATCGCGTCGAACTTCTGGAGGTCCGCGACCGCGCTCTCGGGGAGGACCTCGCCCGTCCGCAGATAGCGATCGCCCCCGAAGTCGAAGTTGGTGGTTTCGTAGGTGAATCCGGAGCGCTTGGCGGCGGCGCCGAGCACCTTCACGGCCTCGGCCGTCACTTCGGGGCCGGTGCCGTCTCCGGGGATGACTGCGATCTTGTACACGTGAGCCTCCTCTGAACCCTGGCGCGGACGCGCCGGCGATTGAGCATCCGGCGCGACCGCGCCGGACGATGGCGGCGGATACTATCCCACGGGTCGGATGCCACAAGCGCGCCGCCGCGCTCAGCGGCGCCGGCGTGGTGCTGCGCGGGCGCCGCTCTCGAGCTCGTCGATCGTGCGCGGCCAGTCGTCGTGGAGGAGGCGCGAGAGGGCGCGGTCGGCGAGGAGCTTCCCGCCGGTCTGGCAGCGGGCGCAGTAGTTCGTCTCGTTCTCGGCGTGGACGATGCGCTGCACGGGCGAGCCGCAATCGGGGCAGGGCAGCCGGTAGCGGCCGTGCACCGCCATTTCGGGTCGGAACGCGGTGACCTTCTCGGGGAAGCCCTCGCCCGCTTCGCGCCGGAGGCGATCGGTCCATTCGAGCAGGACGGCGCGGCAGGCGTCGAAGAGGCGCGCGATCTCGGCGTCGTCGAGCTGGTCGTTCAAGCGGACCGGCGAGAGGCGGGCGCGGTGGAGGATCTCGTCGGAGTACGCGTTGCCGATGCCGCTCAGGAGGCGCGGGTCCGTGAGCGTGCGCTTCAGCGTGTGGCGCTCGCGCAGGAACGCGGCGCGGAACCCGGCGAGGTCGGTCTCGAGGACCTCGAGTCCGACCGGTGCCAGGGCGCGGAGCGCGTCGCGACCGCGGACGAGATGGAGGGCGGCGCGCTTCTTCGACCCGGCCTCGGTGAGGAGCAGCGTGCCCGCCGCGAAGTCGAAGGCGGCGAGACCGAGCTTGCCCGGTGGCTTGGTGCCGGGCTCCCGCCAGCGCAACCGGCCCGCGATCATGAGGTGGAAGACGAGGAACAGGTCGCCGTCGAGCGCGAGCACGATGCGCTTGCCGAGCCGTTCGACGCCGCGGACCCGCTTGCCGACGGCGTCGCCGATCGGCGGGTCGAAGGTGCGCAGCACGAACGGGCTCGCGAGCCGGATGCCCGCGACGACCGCGCCGACGATGCGCCGCTCGAGCGCCTCCACGTAGACGACGACGTCGGGAAGCTCGGGCATCGCCGCGCTCAGCCGTGGTCGTCGAGCTTGCCGAGATCGACGAGCGGGGACGGCGCCGGCCGGCGCTCCGCCGCGGCGAGCGCGGCGAGCGCCCCGTCGGCATCGGGCACGACGGTCACGAGGTCGCGATACGAGGGCTTCACGAGGCGCGCCTCGATCTGGCGCTCGACGAGCGCGAGCAGCGGATCCCAGAACCCGTCGACGTTCACGAGGATCAGCGGCTTCGCGTGGAAGCCGAGCTGGCGCTCGACCAGGATCTCGGAGAGCTCCTCGAGCGTGCCGAAGCCGCCGGGGAGGGTGACGAAGGCGTCGCCGCGATGGGCGAGGGCGGCCTTCCGGCTCCGCATGTCGCCGACGGTGTCGAGGACGTGCAGCCGCTGGTGGGCGACGCGCGCGAACGTGTCGAGGATGATGCCTTCGACGCGCCCGCCGGCGTCGAGCGCCGCGTCGGCGACCTCGCCCATGAGCCCGACGTTGGCGCCGCCGTACACGAGCAACCAACCGCGTGCCGCGATGCCCTCGCCGAGCGCGCGGGCGACCGCGCGGAGGTGCGCGGGAGCCTCCGACGCCGAGGCGGCGTAGACGGTGACGCTGCGGATCGGCGGCACGGGTCTCTCCTAGCGCGCTCGCCCGCGCCGTGCGAACCGTCGCCGCTTCGCGCCGCCGGCTCGCTGCGCTATGGCGTTCCGCCGTGAGCGAGGCCGAGCGTGCAGTTCCCGAATCGGCGCGCCGGTTCGATCCGGTCTTCGCGCTCGCGCTCGCGTGCTTCTTCCTCTCCGGATTCGCCGCGCTCCTCTACCAGACGGTCTGGGCGCGGCAGTTCGCGTTCGTCTTCGGCACCGCCGACCTGGCGGTCGCGACCGTGCTCGCGGCGTACATGGGTGGCCTCGCGCTCGGGGCCGCGGTCGCGGCGCGCTGGGCGGTCGTCACGCCGCGGCCGCTCCTCGCCTACGGTCTGCTCGAGCTCGTGATCGCGGCCTCCGCGCTGCTCGTGCCGCTCGCGATCCGGGGCTCGACGGCGCTCGCCGTCCTGCTGTTCGGCAGCGGCGACGCGCCGCCGTCCGCCACCGGCTCCGCGCTCGCCGCGTTCTACCTCGGCGCCGCCTTCGTCATCCTGCTCGTGCCGACGACCTGCATGGGCGCGACGCTGCCGCTGCTCGCGCGCGTCTCGGTGCGGCGCGACGCCGAGGTCGGCGGCCGCGTCGGCACGCTCTACGCCGTCAACACGGCGGGGGCCGTCGCTGGCACGGTCGTCGCGGCGTTCGCGCTGTTGCCGAGTCTCGGCCTCACGCGCACCGTGCTGGTCGGCGTCGCGGTGAATGGGGTCGTGTGCGCGCTGGTGGCGCTCGTCGCCCGGCGCGGCGACGCCGCGGCGCACGTGCCGGCGGTGGCGGCAGCGCCGTCGGGAGAACGGGCGAGCCGGCTCGTGCTCGTCCTCCTGCTGCTCTCCGGCGTCACCTCGTTCACCTACGAGGTCGTGTGGACGCGGCTCCTGAGCCACATCCTCGGCGGCTCGACCTACGCGTTCGCCACCATGCTCGCGACGTTCCTCGCGGGGATCGCGCTCGGTGCCGCGGGCGCCGCGCGTCTCGCGACCACGCCGACCCGCGCGCTGCGCGGTTTCGCGCTCGCGGAGCTCGCCGTCGCGGCCGGCGCCTACGCGGCGTTCCGCGGCATGGACCAACTGCCCGCGCTGGCACTCCGCCTCGGCGCCGGGCGCGAGCCGACCCAGCTCGGCAACGCCGCGCTCGCGGCGATCGTGATGTTCCCGGCGACGCTCGCGATCGGGGCGACGTTTCCGTTCGCTGTTCGCGCGCTCGCCCACGGCCGCGAGGACGCCGCGCCCGTCAGCGCCCGCGCCTACGCGTGGAACACGGTCGGCGCGATCGTCGGCGCGCTCGGCGCGGGCTTCTTCCTGATGCCGGCGCTCGGCTACGCCGGCGTGGTGACGGCGGCCGTCGGCTGCAACCTCGTGATCGCGTTCGCGACGGCCGTGGGCGCCGCGCCGCGCGCATTGCCGATCGCGGCAGTGGCCGCGGTCGGCGGGATCGCGCTCGCGCTCGTCCCGCCGCCGACGCCGTGGGCGCTGCTCGGGACCTCGCCGTTGTCGCTCGGCCGCGAGCCGCGCACGGCGGAGTTCTTCGCGGTCGGACGGAGCGCCGGCGTCGCGGTCGGGCTGGAAGGCGGCATCTTCAAGCTCCGGACGAACGGTCTCCCGGAAGGCGTGATGCTGACCCCACGACGCTACCGCCGCGCGATCCCGGACCGCTGGCTCGGCGCGCTGCCGGTGTTGGCGCGTCCCGAGGCGCGCAGCATGCTCGTGGTGGGGCTCGGGGCCGGCACGGCGCTCGAAGCGGTCCCGGAGCGCTTTCCGGATCTCGACGTGATCGAGCTCGAGCCGCGGGTGATCGAGGCAAACATGCGCTATCGGACGCGGCGCGCGATCGATCCGCTCGGGCTTCCCGGCCTGCACCTGCACGTCAACGACGTGCGCGGCGCGCTCGCGCTCACGACCAAGCGCTACGACATCGTGATCTCGCAGCCGTCGCATCCGTGGACGGCGGGCGCGTCGCATCTCTACACGCGGGAGTTCTTCGTAACCGTCCGCGACCATCTGACGCCGACCGGCGTCTTCGTGCAGTGGATCGACCTCGACATCGTCGACCGGCCGCTCTTGAGCGCGCTGCTCGCGACGCTCGGCGACGCGTTCCCGCACGTGCGCGTGTACCGTCCGTTCTTCCGGGGGACCGCGCTCTTCCTCGCGTCGACCGCGGCCCTCGACGTCGAGACGCACGCCGTTCGCGCGCTCGCCGCGGCGCCGGACGAGCTGGCGCGCGCCGGCATCCAGACGCCGGCCGACGTCGCGGCCGCGCTGGCGCTCGACGAAGCGGGCGTGCGCGCGATCGCGTTGGGGGCGCCGCGCACGACCGACGACCGCAATCTCCTCGAGAGTCGCACGATCCGCGTCGCGTCGCCGCTCGGCTACCGCGGAGCCGACGAGCTCTTCGGGGCGCTCGATCCGTTGCCGGGTCTTCTCGGAAAGCTCGATCGGCTCTACCTCGTGCGCCGCCTGCTCGCCGACTGGGACTTCCCGCGCGCGGCGCGGATGGTGGCGGCGCTCGGCGATCCGGTCGAGCAGGCGACGGCCGCGGGGATCGTCGCGCTCGCGACCGAACGGGCGGACGAGGGGAGGGCGCGGCTCCGAGCGGCCCTCGCGAGCGATCCGGCGGCCTACGAGGCGCGGGTCGCCCTCGTCCGCGCGGAGCGGGCGGCGCTGCGTGCGGGTAGCGCCGACGCCGTCGCCCTGGCTGCGGGCCTACCCGAACCGGCGCGCGCGGTGATCGAGGGGTGGACGCACGAGGACCGGCGCGAGTGGGACGCGCTCCGTGCGCTGGAGCCGCGCCTCGCGAGCGTCGCGCCGGCCGACGCGGCGTACGGCGACGCGCTTCGCTTGCGGGCGGCGTGGCGGATCGGGAGCGGCGACGCCACCCTCGCGGCCGAGGCCCTGACGCTCCTCGATCGGGTGTTGCCGATGAGCGTCGATCCGCACGACTATCTACGCCGCTCGGCCGCGGCCGCGATCACGGGCGATCGCGACGTCGCGCTCGAAAGCCTCATGCAGGCATTGGATTCGACGACGCCCGGCATGTACCGCGCGGTCGCGAACGACGTGGCGACCGCGCTGGCGTCGTTGCCGGCGTCCGCCTCTCTCGCGCAAGAGCGCGCCGCGGTCGAGCGCAAGATCGCGTTCATGCGTCGGTGACCGCGCGAAAAGACTCCGCATGTCGAGCGCCATGGTGCTCGCTGTGACACGGCGCGGCACAAATGCGCCGCTATGAAGCAAATTAGTTGACAGGAAATGTGCGCGCGGCGCATAACCCAGGCAGTCGCTCGTGCCGGGCTGCGAAGCCATAGAGCGGCGTCCCAACATACGAAGAGAGAATTGCATCGAGGCGCCGAAGTCTCGGTCACTCGAATCGAGGACTCCCCCGCGATCAGCGGAGAAATCCCCGGTTCGCGTGATTGCGACAACTAGATTGTTTTCGCAGAAGGCACGTTGAGTTTCGGAGATCCCAACCGCTCCGAAGGATCCACGCAAACCCCTAACCGCTGAAGGAGGAGAGTCATGCGAGTTGTTTCCAAGGCCGGACTCGGCGCAGCCGCCATCGTTGGCGTGCTCGCGTTCGGGACGTCGGCACACGCGTACCTGAGCAGTTTCACGATCGACGCCACCGCCAAGTGCAAGGCGGCGAAGATCAAGACCGTCGGTAAGATCGCGGCGGCGTACGCCGGTTGTCACTCGAAGGGCGCCGCCAAGGGCCTGGCGACTGATCCGGTGTGCCTCGGCAAGGCGAGCACCAAGCTGACCGCCGCATTCGGAAAGCTCGACCTGAAGCCGCCGTGCGCCACCAGCGGTGACGGCGCGGCGCGTGACACCGACACGGCGAACTACGCTGCCGCTCTCGATGCGGCCGTCGGCCACGGCATGCCGCTCGCGAACGGCAAGTGCGATGGCGCGAAGACCAAGACCGTCGGCAAGTACGTCGCGGCGATCATGGGCTGCTACTCGAAGGCCGCCGCCAAGGCTCCCGGCACCGTGAGCAACGGCCCGGGCAGCTGTACGGACAAGGCCCTCGTGAAGCTCTCGGCCGCGATCGCGAAGATCGAGCTCAAGCCCCCGTGCACGACGTCCGGCAACGCCGGCGCGCTCACCACGCAGGCCAACAACTTCATCGACACGCAGGCGTGCCTCCTCGCTCCGGGTAACCCGGGTTGTGGCGGCACCTGCGGCAACGGCGCGAACGATCCGGGTGAGGACTGCGACCCGAGCACCGCGCCGGCCGGCTGGGCGACTTGTGGTGCGGACTTCACGTGCTCCGGCAGCTGTACCTGTGACTGTCCGAACACGGTGACCTTCTCCGGCGACGCGACCGCGCCCGAGAGCATCCTCGACACCGGCTGGACCGGTATCTCGCACCGCGCGCCGGTCATCAGCAACGGTGACGTCTCGATCACCCTCAGCTGTGCGGCGTCGTCGCGTCCCTGCGGCACCTGCCCGGTGAGCGGCCCGGTTGCCAACCCCGACGCGGGCGCGGGTCAGATCGACAACCGTCGTTGCAGCAACGACAGCTCGATCAAGTGCACCAACGACGGCATGTGCCCCGGCGGCACCTGCGAGTACTACTTCGGCGCTCCGCTTCCTCTCGCGGCCGGCGGCGTGACCACCTGCGTGTACAACCAGTTCGACGGCAACATCACGGGCACGGCGAACGTCGAGTCCGGCGAGGCCACCACCACGGCGTTCCTCACCGCGACCGTCTACAACGGTATCGCCATCGACAACCCGTGTCCGCGTTGCACGGATGCCGGCGGCATCAACGACGGCGTGAACGGCGGCACCTGCGACAGCGGTACGCGCGTTGGTCTCCCCTGTGACGCGAACGGCTTCGTGCCGAATCGTCCCTCCTTCGGTCGGACCAGCCTCGATTGTCCTCTCGCGTCGGGCGGCATCATCGCGACCCTCCCGATCAACCTGACCAACGAGACGAACCCGGTCACGAAGACCCTCACCGCCTCGAGCCCGAACTGTGGCCCGTCGGCGCCGGGTCAGAAGTGTCTCTGTCAGACCTGTAACAACGCGGCGGCCACGCCGTGCTTCTCGAACGCCGACTGCGTCGCCGTTGGCGCCACCGTCTGTGGCGGCAACCGTTGCATCGGTGGCGCGAACAACGGCAATCCGTGCACCGTGGTCGGGGATTGCCCCGGCGGTCTCTGCAACCGTGCCGGCGAGCCGACCCGGCCGAGCGCGTGTCTCGACGACACGGCGACGGTTGGCATCCACGACTGCGTCGACACGGGCCCCGTGGACGGCGAGGGCGAGTGCACCGCCGGCCCGATCACCCAGAACTGCTCGGTCGCGTCTGGTTTCGCGCAGCGTGGCTGCACGGGTGACGTCGATTGCGGCGGCGGGATCGGCAGCTGCCAGTCGGCCAACCGTCTCTGCTTCCTGACGGGCGGCGGCACGTTCCAGCCGTTCCAGAATGGCAAGGACGGCAGCGACGTCCTCACGGCCGTCGGTATGGAGGACACCCCGGTGCAGGACGTCTCCAACCCTGTGCTCGGCGCCGTCTTCTGCGTCGGTCCGACGGGTTCCGCGTCGGTCAACAACGTTGCCGGTCTCCCTGGCCCTGCCCGCATCACCCTCACGGGTACGGCCGTCGGCCACGAGTAGTCGATCCAACTCCGGGTGGGCCTGACGGCCCACCCGGACGATGTCCAAAGCCCCGGGCGCCGCAAGGTGCCCGGGGCTTTTTCTTTTCGCGGTGCGGCAGTCGCGTATCGGGCTGGGGTTGGCTCGGAGATCTACGACGGTCGACGACTCTGGCTCGCGAGCGCAAACCTCGCGACGCAAGGCGATCAGCGACGGCGCCGTGAACTCGCTCCGAGTTGCCACGTCTGCTCCTCCTCCACCGGAGGAGCGGCCGACGTTAGCGCTGCGTCGCCGCCGCGAGGCGGCTGTGGCGGTAGCCGTAGAAGGCGTAGATCGCGAGGCCGATCGCGAGCCACGCGAAGAGCCGTGCCCAGTTGTGCCAGCCGAGCGCGATCATGAGCGTCAGGTTGGCGACCATCCCGAGGATGGGGACGAGGGGCACGAGCGGCGTGCGGAACGGCCGCGGCACGTCGGGGCGCGTGTAGCGCATGATGAGCACGGACGCGCAGACGACGACGAACGCGAAGAGCGTCCCGATGTTCACGAGCTCGGCCAGCACCTTGAGCGGCAGAAGCGCCGCGACGACCGCGACGATCGCACCGACGAGGATCGTCGAGCGATGCGGGGTCCGGAACCGCGGGTGGATGGCGGCGAAGAAGCTCGGCGGCAGGAGCCCGTCGCGCGACATGGCGAGCAGGATGCGCGCCTGGCTCAGCATCATCACCAGCAGCACGCTCGTGATGCCGGCCACGGCGCCGAACGCGATGATGAAGGTCGCAACCGGGAGCCCGAAGCTCGCGAACGCGTGGGCGATCGGCGCGTCGATGTCGATGCTGGTGTAGGGCACCATGCCCGTCAGGACGCCCGCGACCGCGATGTAGAGGAAGGTGCAGAGGCCGAGCGAGACGAGGATGCCGATCGGCACGTCGCGCTCCGGATTCTTCGCCTCTTCGGCGTGCGTGCTGATCGAGTCGAAGCCGATGTAGGCGAAGAAGACGTACGCCGCGCCCTGGAACGTCCCGGAAATGCCCTTCTCGTGGTGGAAGAACGGGGTCCAGTTGGCGGTGTCGACGTAGCCGGCGCCGGCGGCGATCACGAAGAGCACGATCCCGAGCTTCAGCGCCACGATCAACGAGTTCAGCCTGGCGCTCTCCTTGATCCCGACGACGAGCACGATCGTCAGGAGCGCGACGATCAGCACCGCGGGGAGGTCGAACACGATCGGGATCGGGCCGAGGTGCCAGGCCCCCGCGAGGACCTCGGGAGTCGCGCTCATGGGATCGATCGCCAGGGACGGCGGCAGGTGCACGTCGAAGAGCGCGAGGAACGCCTGGAGATAGTGGGACCAGCCGTGCGCGACGGCGCAGGACGCGATCGCGTACTCGAGCACGAGGTCCCAGCCGATGATCCACGCGACCAGCTCGCCGAGCGTCGCGTACGCGTACGTATAGGCGCTGCCGGCGACCGGAATCATGGAGGCGAACTCGGCGTAGCAGAGCGCCGCGAGCGCGCAGCCGGTGCCGGCGATCACGAACGACAGCATCAGCGACGGCCCCGCGAAGTCGCGCGCGGCGAGTCCCGTCATGACGAAGATGCCGGCACCGATGATCGCGCCGATGCCGAGCGACGTCAGCGCGACGGGGCCGAGCACGCGATGCAGCCGATCCGCGGCGGCGAGCTCGGCTTGCAGGACCTCGACCGATTTGGTGGCGAAAACGCGCGACCCCAAGGCGAGCTGCGAGTACCACACCTCCACCGCGCGGCGCAAAACGGCGACCGTGCGCGCGACCATTCAGCTGCGGAATAGATCCTGCGTTTCGGACCCCTACTTGCCTTCCCGTATACCTTCGTGATTTTGCCGAGTGGTAGGGATCGTGTAGCGTCAGCGATCAGAGTGCCGAGCGCGTCGTACCCCCCGTCGTAGAGAGGAGCAACAGTGGACCCGTCGTCGAACCTCAGCATGATCGACATGATCCAACAGGGGTGGCTCGCCACGTATCCATTGATCTTCATGTCGATCGTGAGTCTCACCGTCATCGCCGAGCGCCTCTTCACGTTCGCGGGCCTCATCGGACACACCGCCGACCTGACGCGCGGCGTCCACGGCGAGCTCGCGAAGGGCGATTTCGCTGCGGCGCTCCAGCGTGCGGAATCGGCCAAGGGCAAGCCGGCCGGGCGCGTCTTCTCCGAGGTGGTGCGGAACAGCGGCACGCTCGAGCCCGAAGAGCTCGCCGACGTCGGCGCGGAACGGCGCTTCGAGGAAATGGAGCAGCTGAAGCGGCCGCTCTGGATCCTCGGCACGGTAGCCTCGAGCGCGCCCTTCATCGGGCTCTTCGGCACCGTGGTCGGCATCATCAAGGCCTTCCACAACATGGCCGCGCTCGGGAGCGGCGGCTTCGCGGTGGTCGCGGGCGGCATCTCGGAAGCGCTCGTGGCGACCGCGCTCGGCCTCGGCGTCGCGATCATCGCGCTCATCTTCTACAACTACTTCCAGGTGCGGCTGGATCGCATCGAGTCGGCGCTCACGATCGGAACCGCGCGCCTGATGGAGGCGCTCCGCACGACGGGGACCGCCGCGCCGCGGAAGGCAAGGGTGGCAGATGGCCTTCGCTAAGCTCCCGGCGGGTGGTCGGTCGCACATCCTGGCCGAGATCAACATCACCCCGCTGACCGACATCTTTCTCGTGCTGCTCATCATCTTCATGGTGACGAGCGTCGCGATGGTCGATACGGGCGCCAAGGTCATGCTGCCCGAGGTCGACAGCACCTCCAGCGCGCCGCGCGAGATCACGATCACGGTGACCCCGCTCCACGAGATCTACGTCAATGCCGATCAGGTGACGCTCGAGGGGCTCGAAGGGATGCTGAAGAGCCTGCTCGCGACGCGCCCCGACACCCCGGTCGTGCTGCAAGGCGATCGCGAGGTGCTCCTCGGCGACACGGTCAAGATCCTCTCCGCCGCGCAGCGCGCCGGAGCGACCCAGGTCGCGATCGCGGCGGAGCGCGGGAGGACGCAATAGGGCAGCGTCGTGCCCGAATCGTCGTATTCGGGGTCGCCGTAGCACCGAGCCGTCGATGAGCGCTCCTTCGAAGATCGCACCCCCCGCGGACGATGATCCGCTCGCGAGCGCGTTTCCCGTCCGCCGCAATCTGCCGGCGTTCATCTTCTCGGCGGCATTCCACGCCGCGCTGCTGCTTGCCCTCACGACCATCAGCGTGACGGTCGCCAAGCAGGTGCAGAAGATCAACGTGAAGATCGTGCCGCCGCCGGACGCCATCGAGGAGTCCGCGGAGGTCGAGGGCGCCCCGTCGCTCAAGGACATCGCGGGCGAGATCCGCCCCGTCATGACGATGCCGCAGAAGGCGAGCTCGGTCGCGGGGCCGAGCGCTGGACCCGCGCCCGCCGCACCCGTGCGCGCCGTCGAGATGCCGCGCATCGCCATGGCCCCGACGGTCGGCGCGCAGCCGGGGAACCTCGACATCCCGCTCGGGATCGGCGGGTCGCTCACGGGCCACGGCGGTACCGGAGGCGGCGGTTTCGGCGATTTGCTCGGCGGCCTCCGCAAGGTCGGCGTCGACCTCGTGCTGCTGATCGACACCAGCAACAGCATGCAGTCGATCATCGACGACGTGAAGAACCAGGTGCGCGAGTTCATCGGCAACCTCCAGGAGATGGTGCCGGCGAGCCGCGTCGCGGTGGTCGCGTACCGCGACAAGGGCGATGAGTACGTGACGAAGTGGGTCGACTTCAGCTTCAAGACCGAGAAGGTCCAGAACTTCGTCGCGAGCCTGCGGTCGGACGGCGGCGGCGACTACCCCGAAGCCGTCTACGAGGCCGTCGACGCCGCGATGACCGAGCTCTCGTGGCGCAAGAGCTCGCGCCGCATCATGATCATCATCGGCAGCTCGCCGCCGCACCCGGAGACGACGCCGCAGTTGCTGAAGCTGGTCCGCGACTTCAAGGAGCAGAACGGCGCCATCGGTGCGATCGACGTGACGAAGCGGCTGCACGACGAGTACGAGCGCGCCGACTGGGTCCACCACGGCTCGCGGGGCACGTTCGTGCCGTCGCCGTTGCCGGCTTTCTACAAGGACGTGAGCGACAGCTACGCGGTGATCACCGGACAGGGCGGCGGCGAGGTGGCGCAGCTCGGCGAGGACAAGTCGCTGCTGCGGCAGGTCATGATTCTCACCTTCGGCACGCGGTGGCGGGTCGAGATGGCGAAGTACATGGGTAAGCTCCAGTAGATGGCGTTCGCCCGTTCGATCCGACCCCGGTGGCTCGCGCTGGCGCTCGTCGTGGGGTCGCTCGCCTCGTTTTCGCGCCCCGACGCCCATGCCCAGGACGAGCAGGCCACGATCGATCGCCTGGGACGGTCCGCGCTCGCGTTCCTCGACTCCGCCGACAGCGGGCAGGGAGGATCGGTCGGGCAGTACGAGGCGATCGCCGGTCCGCTCGAGCGCAGCTACGAGTACCACCGGAAGGCGCTCGACGGCATGAGCCAGGACGTCATCGACCGCGACGGCGACATGGACGCCATGGCCGAGTCGCCCACGTACAAGCAGCATCAAGCGCTGGCGGCGCAGGCGCTCTACTATCTCAACTGGCTGCGCTACCGCGGCGCGCTCTTGTATCCCGCGGCGAAGCGGAAGGAGCTGCTCGAAAAGGCGGCCGCCGGCTTCGGCGAGTTCGCGACCGCGAAGAGCGACAATCCGATCGTCGCCGAGAGCCGGCTCGGCCGCGGCCTCGCGTATCTCGAGCTCGATCAGGTCGAGTGGGCGATCGCGGACTTCGAGGCCGTGGCCCAAGCGAAGGGCGCGCCGCCGGAGCGGGTGCGCAAGGCACAGCTCGCGCTCGCCGAGTCGTACGTGAAGGTCGGCCGGAGCGCCGACGCGCTCCGCGCGTCGAAGCAGGCGCTCGACGGCGCGGGTCCCGCCGACGAGCCGCGCGCGCAGTACACCCGCGCGCGTGCGCTCCTCATGGCGGCGGCGAGCCAGCCTGGGCAGAAGGCGGCGTACCAGAGCGAGGCGTCGTCCCTGCTCGCGCGGCTCCAGGCCGGCGGCGGACCGTGGGGGAACCGGGCCGCCCAGATCGTGCGGAACGGGCTCGACAACCCGAAGAACTGGGCCAGCACGCGCCAGAAGGTGAAGGACGTGCCGCCGCCCCCGTCCGACTGGGACCTGACGAAGTCGCTCGTCGCCTCGGGCAAGTTCAAGGAGGCGATCCCGAAGCTCGAGCAGGTGCTCGCGGCGACGGACGACGAGGCGAAGAAGCGCCACGGCGAGGCCCGCTATCTCCTCGGCCTTTCCAAGTACCGGAGCGGGGACCTTGCCGGTGCCATTCCGATCTTCGATCAGGTCGTGGCGGAGAAGACCGGGTCGTATCGCGACGACGCAGGATACCTGCGCTTCAAGGCCGCCGAGGCGCGGTATGCCGCCGACCCGAGCGCCGCGACCGAGCCCGCGTACGAGCAGGCGATCGGCGGGTTCTTGAAGGAGTTCCCGAAGCACAAGGCCAACGCGGAGGCGCGCTTCCGCCTCGGCGAGCTGCGCCAACGGCAGGAGAAGTACCCGGAGGCGGAAGCGGAATACGCGCAGGTGGCGGGCGATCCGCCGTTCGAGCTGCGGGCCGCGTTCGCGACCGCCCAGGTGATCGTGAAGCGCCTCGAAGAGACGCCGGAGAACGCCAAGCCCGATCCCACGCTCATGGCCCGCGCGCAGACGGCGCTCGCGGGGTTCACGGCGAAGCGCGGCACGGAGACGAAGGACATCGCCGAAGCTCAGCTGACGGACATGGACGGGCAGGCGGCGCTCATGGGTGCCTACCTCGCCGCGCTGAACGAGAAACCGGACTACGAGCGCGCGCTCGCGCTGCTCGACGGCTTCGAGGAAAAGTACCCGAAGCTCGCCGGCCAGCGTGGGCAGGTCGTGAAGCTGCGTCTTCTCGCCGTGTCGCGCCTCGGCAAGCTCGAAGCGGCCGCCGTCGAAGCGGCGCGTCCCGAGGTCACGAGCCTGGAGCCCGCATACCTCGACGACCTGGCGACGCGGTTCCTCACCCGCGCCGCGCGCGAGCAGGCGACGGGCAACGCCGCTACGGCGGCGGCCGGGAAGCGCGCGGCCCTGCTGCTGAGCGAGAAGGCGCTCCAGACGCCGTCGGCCGCGTCGCTGACACCCGTCGTGCGGCGGCGTCTCCAGTCGACGGCCGCGTCGCTGCACGAGGAGGCCGGCGAGCTCGGCCCGGCGCTCGGGCTCTACCAGGACGTGTTGAAGAATTCGCCCGAGGTCGTGTCGGCGCGCGCGGGGGCTGCGCGCATCCTGGAAGCGCAGGGCAAGATCGGCGAGGCGCGCGCGCTCTGGGACGAGATCCTCGGCGCCGGGCCCGGCAAGCCGGGATTCCTCGAGTCGCATTACCAGTCGGCGCGTCTCTCGGTGGCACTCGGCGACAAGGCGCGCGCCTGCACGGTCGCGCGCGAGGTGCCGGCCGAGATGCTCGTCAACACGAATGCCGAGACGCCGAAGAAGATCTCCGAAATCTTGCGCACGTGCCCGTCCTGACGGGCGAGGAGGCGACGACCGTGAACGATCGCACGCTGCTCCGGATCTGCGGTGTTCTCTTCTGCCTTCTCGCGGTGTCGAATCTCGTGAAGCCGCTCGAGCTCCACGCGCATCACGGCTTCGTGTTCCTGGGCATGCGGCTGCGGGGAACGTGGAATCTGGTGCTCGCGCCGCTCGCGGCGGTCTATCTCGCCGTCTACGGGGCCGGCGTGCTCCGCATGCGCGCGTACGCGCTGCCGATGGGCCGCGTCTACGCGGCGTGGGTGATCGCCAACCTGATCCTCTTCACCGTCCGCATGTCCGACGAAGCGCTGGCGCGGCCGATCTTCGGTCTCGTCTACGTGCTCGTCGCGATCGGCGTGTCGAGCGGCGCCGTGCGGCTGCTGGCCCGCAACCGGGCCGCGCTCAGCTGACGGACGGCCCCGGCGCGCGCCGCCGCCACCAGGCGTAGACCGGGACGCCGGACGCGACGATCGCGAGGCCGGGCCACGTATAGCGCGGCTTCACGATCAGGAGGTCGAGCATGATCGCGCCCGCGACGGCGACGTACGCGATGGCGACGAGGCGGCGCCCCGTGCCCGCGCGGTCGCCGAAACAGAGCGTCGCGATCACGGTCGCGGCGTAGAAGAGCAGCGCCGCGAAGATGACGTAGTCGAGCAGATCGCCGTACGTGCCGGAGAGCGCGAGGATCGAGGCCCAGGCTCCTTGCAGGACGAGGGCGGTCGCCGGCGTACCGGCGGCAGAGAGGCGGCCCGCGGCGGGAAAGAAGAGGCCGTCCTTCGCCATCGCGTAGGAGACGCGGGCACCGGAGAGCACGAGGCCGTTCACGCAGCCGAACGTCGACACGAGGATCGCGGCCGCCATGACCACAGCGCCCGGCCGCCCGATGATCGCCTCCATCGCGGCGCTGCCGACCCGGTCGCTCCGCGCGTGCGCGATGCCGCGCTCGAGCGGGCCGGCTCCGTCCGGCGCGCCGAGCGCCGGCAACACGACGAGGTAGGCGAGGGTGGCGGCGAGATACAGGGTGACCACGATCGTCGTGCCGGCGACGAGGGCGCGGCGGATCGTGCGCTCGGGCGCGCGCACCTCTTCGGCGGCGAAGGTGACGTTGTTCCACGCGTCGGAGGAGAAGAGCGCGCCGACGATGGCGCTGCCGACGGCGGCCGCGATCGGCAGCGCGTCGTCGGGCCGCCGCCACGGATCGGCGAAGTTCGCGGCGACGACCTCGGCGGAGTACCCGAGGCCGAAGCAGCAGGCGACGAGCGCGATCAGGGACGCGACCTTGACCGTCGTGAAGACGTTCTGGATGCGCGTGCCGACGGTGACGCCGCGCGCGTTCGCCGCCGTGAGCAGCGCGATCAGTCCGATCGCGAGCGCACGTTCCGCCGAGAGCCCGGGGGCGATCACGCGGCCGTCGAGCGCGGGAACGGTCACCGCGGCGTAGCGCGCGAACGCGACGGCGACCGCCGCGATCGTCCCCGTCTGGATCACGAGGAAGAGCGTCCATCCGTAGAGGAACCCGACCAGCGGCCCGAAAGCCTCGCGGAGGTAGACGTACTGGCCGCCCGCGCGCGGGAAGCGCGCGACGAGGTCGCCGTAGAGCGCCGCGCCCGTGACGGTCATGGCGCCCGCGAGCGCCCAGACGGCGAGCAGCCACGCCGCCGAGCCGAGGTCCCGCATCATCGGGGCGGACACGAGAAAGATCCCCGAGCCGATCATCGAGCCCGCCACGAGCATGGTGGCGTCGAAGACGCCGAGCGCGCGCCGGAAGTGTCCGGCGTCCGAAGCGGGGGCGGGACTCGCCATGACGGCGCGGGCTAGCACGGTCGTGCGGCGGGCGCGACACGCCTGCCGGCGGCCATGGCGAGTCGCGACGGAAATTGACTCGCTTCGTGCGGTCCGATAGCCCGCACGCGATGTGGCCGGCGTTCGACGAGCGGGAGCGGTCGCTTCGCGACCGCATCCGGGTGTTCCTCGCCGACGCGTTGCCGGCACCGGGCGCGATTCCCGAGGACGGCTGGATCCACGGCTTCGACCCCGGGTTCTCGCGCCGGCTCGGCGCCGCCGGCTTCATCGGCATGACGTGGCCCGCCGCCTACGGCGGTGGCGGCGCGAGCTACGTCGAGCGGGCGATCGTCACCGAGGAGCTCTTGCGCGCCGGCGCGCCGACCGCCGCGCACTGGGTCGGCGACCGTCAGATCGGCCCCGCGCTCCTCGCGCACGGGACGGAAGAGCAGCGTCGAGAGATCATCCCGCGGATCGTGCGCGGCGAGCTGGTCTTCTGCCTCGGCATGAGCGAGCCCGGAGCGGGGTCCGACCTCGCGGCGCTCACGACGCGCGCGATCGACGACGGCGACGCGTTCGTGGTGGACGGACAGAAGGTGTGGACGAGCTTCGCGCACCATGCCGACTACTGCTACCTGGTCGCGCGGACCGATCCGGAGGCGCCCCGGCATCGCGGCATCAGCGAGCTGCTCGTCGACATGCGGTTGCCGGGCATCACCGTGCGGCCGCTCGTCGACATGACGGGCGAGCACCACTTCAACGAGGTGTTCTTCGAAGGCGTGCGCGTGCCGAAGCGCTGGTTGATCGGCGAGCAGAACCGCGGGTGGTTCCAGATCGCGTCGCAGCTCGACTACGAGCGCGCCGGCATGGAACGGGTGCTGAGCTACGCGCCCTTGCTCGCTGACCTCACCACGTACATACAGGCGAGCGGGCGGGGCGGCGATCCGCGGGTCCGCCAGGAGCTCGCCCGCCTGCACGGCGAGGTCGCGATCGGCCGGCAGTTGATCTACCGCATCGCCTGGCAACTCTCGCAGGGCGTGACGCCGACCGCCGACACCGCGCTCGCGAAGCTCTACGGCAGCGAGCTCGAGCAACGTCTCGCGCGTTTCGCCGGCGAGGTGCTCGGACCGTGGGCGCTTCTGACCTCCGGTGCGGAGGTTCCGCTCGCCGGCCGGGTCGCGCGCGCGATCGTGAACGCGCCGGGTCTCACGATTCGCGGCGGCACCGTCGAGATCCTGCGCAACATCGTCGCGCAGCGCGGCCTCGGGTTGCCGCGCGAGTGACGGACGGGGTGCTAACGCGGCCCGTCATGCGCTCGGCTCCCGGCTCTCGGACGATCGCGTCACCAGTGTGGGGGACGTCGCGCGTCGTCGATGCGCTCCGCGCATGCATGTGGCGGGTCAAACGCTTGACACCCAAAATGGATGGCGTTAGAAGCCGCGAGCCTGCAAAAACCCAGAAATTTCCGCTTGTTTTCACACCCGCGCGCCGGGTGAACGACGCGCCCGCCCCGCCGGCAGGGGTCGAACACTAGGGGGATTCGATGGCTCTCGATTACGACGTTCCAGAGGATAAGCGCGCGCTGTATTGGCTCGGCGACAAGCTGATCGAGTGGCGCAATCCCGTGATGATCGTCGTCCTGTTGGTCACCGGTCTCTTCGCGTACTGGACGTTTCAGCTTCGGCTCGTGACCAGCTTCGGCGATCTGCTCCCGCAGTCGCACGAGTTCGTGAAGATCCACAACAAGTACTCGGGCACCTTCGGCGGCGCGAACAACATCGTCGTGATGTACACCGTCGAGGACGGGACGATCTTCACCAAGGAGCACCTGACGGCCATCTTCAAGATGACCGAGGGCATGGATACGGTCTACGGCGTCAATCACAACCAGATCGAGTCCATCGGCCATCGTACGGTGCGCCATTTGCGCGTCGCCGCCGGCGGCACGCTGCGCGCCGAGCCGATCATGCTGCGGGCTCCGCAGACGCAAGAGGAGGTCGACGAGACACGGCGCATCGTGCACAACGCCGAGAACGTCTACGGCCTCATCGTCTCACTCGACGACAAAGCGGCGCTGATCCGCGCCAACTTCATCGAAGGGCGGCTCGACTACAAGCGCATCTTCGAGGACGTGAACGCCAAGGTCGTCACGCCGTTCGAGCGGCCGGACGTGCAGATCTACGCCGCGGGCGAGCCGCGCTTGTACGGCTGGGTCTACAAATACGCGGGTGACGTCTTCTTCATTCTGGTCATCACGTACTGTCTCGAGTGGATCCTGCGCTGGATGTACTTCCACGATTGGCGCGGGTCGCTCCGGCCCACCATGACGGGCGTGATCGCGGCGTTCTGGGGCCTCGGCTTCATCCATCTCATCGGTCTGGCGCTCGATCCGTTGATGCTGGTCATGCCCTTCCTCATCACGGCCCGCGCCGTGAGCCACGCGATCCAGATGCACGATCGCTATTACGAAGAGTTCGAGAAGTGCGGGTGGAACAAACGGCGGGCGATCGTCGCGTCGTTCGCCGAGCTCTTCGTCCCGACGTTCTCGGGCGTCATCACCGACGCGCTCGGCGTGCTCGTCATCATCCTCGTGCCCGTGATCATGCTCCAGAAGCTCGCGATCACGGCGTCGTGGTGGATTCTCGCGATCACCGTGTCCGAGATGATGCTGAACCCGATCGTGTACTACTACCTGAAGGCGCCCGAGCCCGAGCTCGTCGTCTTGCGCGAGCGCGGCGCGTTCCGGAAGTTCATCGAGCGGTTCACGCACGTACTGATCTCGCCGATGGGAAAGACGGTGACGCTCGTCTCGTGGGCGACGCTCACGGCCGTCGGGATCTTCTTCATGCGCGGCCTCACGATCGGCGACCCGACCTCGGCGTCGCCGCTCCTGTTCGAAGAGTCGCCCTACAACGTCTCGCACACGCAGATCCAAGAGCGATTCGGCGGCGTCGAGCCGCTGATCGTCGTGTCGGAGGGCTTCGACAAGGACGCGATGAAGGACCCGCAGGTGCTGCGCACCATGGAGAAGTTCCAGCGCGCGCTCGAGGGGGATCCGGACATCGGTTACAGCTTCTCGCTCGCCGACATCATCCGCGCCGTCAACCGCGTCTTCCACGAGCTCGAGCCGAAGTGGGCGGTGATCCCGGACAGCTGGACCGACATCGGCGGCCTCTTCTTCATCTTCTTCTCCGGCTCGCCGCCGACGGAAACCGCGAAGTACGTCGACCCGAGCTACACGACGGCCCACGTGACCTTCTTCGCGAAGAACCACCAGGGCGACAACATCCGCCGCATCATCAAGCGGTGCCAGAACTTCATCGCCGAGAATCCGATGGACAAGGCGAGCTTCAAGCTCGCCGGTGGTCTCATCGGCGTCCTCGCGGCGGCCAACGAGGAGCTCGTCCGCAACGACATCCTGATGAACTTCCTCGGCTTCTTCACGATCTGGGTGATCCTGCTCTTCACCTATCGATCGTTCAGCTGCGGCCTCTTTCTCCTGGGCCCGCTCATCTGCTCGAACATCATCGTGAACGCGTACATGGCCGTGAACAACATCGGCATCAACATCCACACGCTGCCGCTGGTGACGGTCGGCGTCGGCTTCGGCATCGACTACGGCCTCTACATCGTGAGCCGCGTGATCGAAGAGATCCGGGTGAAGGGTGATCTCGCCGAATCCGTCCGGGAAGCGCTCGTGACGTCCGGGAAGGCCGTGACGTTCACGGCCATGACGATGATCGTCAGCACCGCCTTCTGGATCACGTCCAACATCCGGTTCAACGCGGAGATGGGCCTGCTCTTGGCGATCTGGATGTTCATCAGCTACGTCGGGTCGCAGACGCTGCTGCCCATCCTGATTCTGACCTTCAAGCCGAAGTTCATCGTCAAGGAGGCCAACGCCAAAGCGAAGGCTCCGGTCGCCGCTGCGGCGCGGGCATAGGAGACACTCATGGAGCTCGGCCTCTACAGCTCGATCGCCATCGTCATCGGATTCAGCTTCGTCGTCATCGCGCTCGACGAATGGGTGGCGAAGCCCATGCGGCACAAGCGCTGGGAAGCGCGCGCGAATTCCGGTGACAAGGAAGCGATAGAGCTGCTGCGCATCGCACGGTCGGCGAAGGTCGTCGACGAGTGATCTGACCCGATAGATGGCGCTCCGCATTCTCCGGATCGTCGGAATCGCGGCGGCCTTCTTCGTCGCGTTCAACGTGTCGCAGGCCGTGACGGCCGAGCGCAACGCGGGCCAAACCGTTCCGGGCATCGGCATCGCCATCGGCGTGCTGTCGGTGTTCTTTCTGGCCGGCGCGCTCGCCAATGAGGCGACGCAGGGTCCCGAGATGAACGCTCGAAAGGACTTGCTGTGGGGCTTGAGCGGCGGCGGCTTCGCGATCACGCTCGCGCGCTGGGTCGCCTGAGGAGAGTCGGCGCGCGGCGCATGCCGGCGTTCCGTCAGCGATGAAGTTCTTTCGTGGATCGATCCTCGTCACGGTCGCGGGCCTGATCGCCGGCGCCTGGCTCGGCTACGAGACGACGGGGACGGTCGGCGGCACGGCGAGCATCACGTTCATCGTGGCGGTGCTGGCGGTGCTCGAGGTGTCCTTGTCCTTCGACAACGCCGTCGTGAACGCGACGGTGCTCCGCGAGATGGACCCGGTCTGGCGGCGTCGGTTCATCACTTGGGGCATCGCGATCGCCGTCTTCGGGATGCGGATCGTCTTTCCGCTGGTGATCGTCGCCATCATCGCCCAGATCAATCCGTGGGCGGCGCTGGTGCTGTCGGCGACGCAACCCGACGAGTATTCCCGCATCATCGAGAGCGCGCACGTCACCGTCGCGGCCTTCGGCGGCGCGTTCCTCATCATGGTCGGGTTCAAGCACTTCTTCGATCAGGAGAAGGAGGTGCACTGG
Organism: Thermodesulfobacteriota bacterium; assembly: GCA_036781285.1. Lineage (GTDB taxonomy): Bacteria > Desulfobacterota > Binatia > UTPRO1 > UTPRO1 > UTPRO1. Next base: position 42,855 of record DAIQBH010000014.1, read on the forward strand.
ATCCCCATGGTCGAGCGCCCGATGACCTACGTCGGGCGAGTCGAGGCAGTGGGGATCGGCCTCGTGCTCCTCGGCATGTGGGTGATCGGCCATTGGCTGCCCGAGCACGAGCGTTACGAGTTCCTCGTCGCCGGGATTTTCGGGCTCGTGACCTTCATCGCGGTCGACGGAATCTCGGCGATCCTCGATCCCGTCGACGTCGTCGCCGGCGCGGCGACGCGGTCCGGCGCCGCGGCCTTCCTCTACCTCGAGGTCCTGGACGCGAGCTTCAGCTTCGACGGGGTCATCGGGGCGTTCGCGCTCTCGAACAACCTGTTCATCATCGCGATCGGCCTCGGGATCGGCGCCATGTTCGTCCGCAGTCTGACCATCATGCTGGTGGAGAAGGGGACGCTCACCGAATATCGCTACTTGGAGCACGGCGCCTTCTACGCCATCATCGCTCTCGGTGTGATCATGTTCCTGAAGACGATCATGCACGTCCCCGAAGCGATCACCGGCCTCATCGGCGCGGCCTTCATCGGGGTTTCGTTCTGGCACTCGGTGCGGGCAAACCGCCGCGGGGGCCACGGCGAAACGCCCCTACACGCGGCGGGAGGCAAGGGGCACTGATGGCCGCGCGCTCGCGCCGCTGGCTGCAACGGCATCCGCGCCTCGTGCTCGCGGTGTTGCTGGCCTTCGGCGTCGAGCTCGCGCCCCCGCCGTCCGCGGTCGCCAGCCACCGGCACGACGGTGGCGGCGTCACGCACACGCACGCCGGCCGAATCGCCGGCAGCCCCGCCTCGCTCGCGGGCGATCCCAGTCCCCGGAACGGCATCCGAACGGCCTCCGCGAGCGATCTGCACGAGCACGAGACGCTGCCGTTCCTGGGTCTCGGCGCGCCGGACGCCCCGCTGTCGGGCCCGGTGGTCCGCGTCTTCGCCGCACCGGCGGCGGTCGCGTGCGGCGAGCTTTCGGTTTCGTCGCGCCCGAGCCAGGCGCGCGCGCCTCCCGCGACGGTCGCGTAGCGCGCCGTCTCCATTCTCTCGCGTCTCGCGGCGCGGGGAGGCGGTCGCTCGACACGACCACGTCCCCAACGATGCGTGCCATCGTCGCATCGCGTTCCGTTGCGAGAGAGGAAACCCATGTTGCGACTGTTGCTCGCGGCAGCGTTGGCGCTGCCGTTGCTGATCGCCGCGGCCGCCGGCGCCGCGTCCCCCGCCGTCGACATCGAAGTGCGAGAGGAGAAGCCCGAAGACGAGCTCCTGACCGACGACGTCACCCCGAGGGCAGCGGAAACCGAGCGCAGGCTCCAGCTTCCGGAGACCGTCGTGCAGGGCGATCGGCCGATCACGGCCGCGTCCTCGCTGGTCGTGCGGAGCCGCGACTTCTCGCTCCGGCCGATCCGCCGCCCGGGGGACGTCCTGGAGGTGACGCCCGGCCTCGTGGTCATCCAGCACGCCGGCGGCGGCAAGGCCAATCAGTACTACCTGCGCGGCTTCGATTCCGATCATGGCACGGACCTCGCGCTCTCGATCGACGGCGTGCCGATCAACAACCCGAGCCACGCGCACGGGCAAGGCTACGCCGACGTGAACTTCGTCATCCCGGAGATCGTCGAGCGGATCGAGGTCGACAAGGGACCGTACTTCGTGAAGCACGGCGACTTCGCGACGTCCGGGGCCGTGAACCTGGTCACGCGGCGCCTGGCCGCCGAGAACACGGCGATGATCAGCGCCGGCCGGTTCGACCTCTATCGCGCAGTCGTGACCGGGGGTACCGAAGTCGGCGCCTTCAGCACGCTCTTCGCGATCGAGGGGGCGGGACAGGATGGCCCCTTCGAGAACCCCGAAGACTACGATCGCTACAAGCTGTTCTCGCGCGGCGGCTGGGAGGAGGGGGACTGGCGTTCCGATCTCACCTTCGCGAGCTACCGCGGGACGTGGAACGCGTCGGGGCAGCTGCCCCTTCGCGAGGTGCGTGCCGGCCGGCTCGATCGCTTCGGGTTCATCGACCCGACCGAAGGGGGGACGTCGCAACGCCATCAGCTCTCGTCGCGTACCGTCTGGAGTCCCGACGACCGGGAAGAAGCGAGTGTCTTCGCGTACGGCGTCTACTACGACCTCGACATGTTCTCGAACTTCACGTTCTTCGCGCGCGATCCGGTGAACGGAGACCAGATCGAGCAGAAGGACAAGCGCTGGTTCGGCGGCGGCGAAGCCCGCTACCTGCGCCGCGTCGACGTCGGAGGATTCGAGACGGCGTTCGTGGGCGCCGTCGGCGTCCGCGGCGACCATATCGGCGAGCAGCTCAACTACACGGTGCAGCGCGACTTCCTCACGCGCCAGACGGACCACAACGTGAGCCAGGTGAATTCCTTCGCGTACGTCAGCGCCGACACGGCGTGGCTCCCGTGGCTGCGCACCGTCGTCGGGCTCCGCTTCGACGATCTGTACTTCGACGTCGACAACAACCTGAACTCCACGTCCGACCCGACCCTCACGGGACAGGGGACGAAGAACGACGCGATCGTCAGTCCGAAGGCGAGCATCATCGTGTCGCCCCTCGCGAACGTCGACGTCTTCCTGAACTACGGCGAAGGCTTCCACTCGAACGACGCGCGCGGGGTCGTGCGCGACGTCGACCCCGTCGATCCCAGCGCCAAGGCGCGGGGCGGCGAGCTCGGGGTGCGCACGCGGCTCCTCGATCGCCTCGACGTGGCCGCGGCGTTCTGGATGCTCGACCTCGACAGCGAGATCGTGTTCGTCGGCGACGAGGGCACGACCGAGGCGAGCGGCGCGACGCGACGGATCGGTGGCGAGCTCGAGGTCCGGTATCGCATCCTCGATTGGCTCTTTTTCGACGTCGACTACACGCAGACCGTCGCGAGGTTCCGGTTCGAGCCGGACGAGGCCGACGACGTCCCGTTGGCGCCGCGCTTCACGGTGAACGGCGGCATCACGGCCCGGCGCGAGGACGGCTTCTTCGGAAGCCTCCGTACGCGCGCGATCAGCGCGCGCCCGGCGAACGACGACGGGTCGCTCACGGCCGCCGGCTACACCGTCTGGGATCTCCAGGTCGGCAAGCGCTTCGAGTTGCCCGAGGCCTGGACGGGCGGATACGTGAAGGCGCTGACGCTCCAGCTCGACATCCTGAACCTCTTCGATCACGACTACCGCGAGGCGCAGTTCGCGACCGATTCGCGGCTCCAGTCCGAGCCCGACGTCGTCTCGGACATCGGCTTCACGCCCGGGTATCCGCTGACGGCGATCGGAACGATGACCGTGGCGTTCTGATGACCCACGCGGGGCGATCGCGGGCGTGGATGGTGTCGGTGGCGGCGCATGCCGCGATCGGCACCCTCGTGCTCATGGCGCTCGGCTCCGGTCATGGGCATCGCCACATCGTCGATCCGACACCGCCGGCGCGGCTCGTGTGGGTCGAGCCCGCGCCGGCCGCGCTCGGCGTCCCGGGAGGCAGTGCTTCCGTGCCGGCGGATCCGGCACCCATCGTAGCGCCGCCGCAGGGGCCGGCGGCCGAGTCTCCGTCGAAGCGGGCCGCGGTGCAGGAGCCGGCGAAGCCGCTGCCGAAGCCCCCGAGGCTCGCGCGCACGGGGAGCGCCAAGGCCGTCGCGCGTGCGAAGCCGGCCGTGCCAGCACGACCCGCGCCGCCTGTCGTGGCCCCGTCCGCGGCGACGGAAACGGCGCCGGCCGCGGGCACGCCCGCGGGCGCCGCGCGAGGAACGGCCGGTGGAGCGACGGGCGGTCTCGGCGACACGGTGGTCCCGGTCGCGTCGGTTGCGACACCGCCCGAGCTGATCGACCGCGTGGTGCCCGCGTATCCGCCGCGCGCGCGCGAGCTCGAGATCGAAGGGAAGGTCGTGCTCGAGGTCGTGCTCGATCGACGGGGCCGTCCGGAGCCCGATATCGAGGTCCTCGAGTCGGTGAAGCAGCTGGACGCGGCAGCGATCGCCGCCGTCCGGCAATGGCGGTTTCGGCCTGCGCGCGATGCCGACGGGAACCCGGTTCGTGTGGTGATGGAGATTCCCGTGCGGTTCGTCTTGCGATGAAGGAGGGGACATGGAGCTCTCGCTGATCGAACTCTGGCGTGCGACGGGGCCTCTCGCCCGCGGGGTGGTCGTCCTCCTCGGCGGCATGTCGCTCGCGAGCGGCGCCGTCGCAGCGGACAAGTGGCGCCGGCTACGGCGCGCCGAGCAGGAGTCGAGCGCTTTTCTCGAAGCGTGGCGCGGCGCGGGGCGGCCGGCGGCGGCGGGCGATCTGGTGTCCCGCTTTCCCGACAGCCCCGTCGCGTCGATCGTCGGGATGGTGGGCGATGCGACCCGCGCCGTCGCCGACCGCGACCGCGCCGAGATCCACGATCGCACCGTCCGCCGCTTCCTGCTCACGACCGGGAGCGATCTCAAGCGTGGGCTCGCCACGGTGGCGACGGTCGGCGCGACGGCGCCGTTCGTCGGTCTCTTCGGCACCGTCATCGGCATCGTCAACGCGTTCCACGAGATCGGCGAGACGGGCCGCGGCGGCATCTCCACGGTATCGACCGGCATCGCCGAGGCGCTGGTGACCACGGCATTCGGGATCATGGTCGCGATCCCCGCCGTCTGGCTCTTCAATGCGCTCAGTCAGCGCATCACGCGCCACCTCGTCGCGATCGAGGCGGCAGGTGAAGAAGCGGCGACGGCCGCGCTCGCGCAGCGCGCCGACGCGGGGCCGGGACGCACGACCGGGGAGGCTCGCTGATGGGCGCCGCGGTCCGCCACGACGACGAGCTCCAGGCGGACATCAACGTGACCCCGCTCGTGGACGTCGTGCTCGTGCTGCTCCTGATCCTCTTGTTGGTGGCTCCGATGCTCAACGAGGAGGTGCCGGTCGAGTTGCCGGTCGCGGCGCACGCCGACGCGCGCGAGAACGCGCGGGCGCCGACGCTCACGATCGCCGGCGACGGTGCCGTGAGCTTCGAAGGTGCGCCGCTGCCGTCGACCGAGCTCGCGGCGCGGCTGGCGACGATCTACGCGCAGCGTTCCGAGAAGAGCGTGATGCTCGCGGCCGACCGCGGCCTCTCGTACGCGCGCGTCGTCGAGGTGATGGACGCGTGTCGCGCGGCCGGGATCGAGCGCATCGGGATCGTGACCGCGCCCGAGCCGAAGCGCTGACCCGGTAATGCCCGAATTTCCTTGACTTCGGCGATCGACTCTTCCATAGCCGAGCGCAGGAGCACGGAGGCCGTGCTCGTCCTCTGGGGGTGGAGAGCTGGTGGGGCAGGTGGAATCGGAGGCCCGATGGCGACGGGATGCGCGGCGCGTGCAGTGCCGGCGATCGTCCCTCGCTTCGATTCGACGCGGAAGTTACATGCCACGGCCGCGTTGCTCAGGCGCGGCCGTGGCAGAAGCGCGGATCAGGTGGAGGAGCTGGAGCGTCGTGGGAGGTGGAGGAGTCCGCGCCCCGCGTGTCGATGAGCAAGCGTGGTGCCACGAGGAACGCGCTGCGCCACGATCGGGATCGTCGCCGCGGAGCGTCGGCGAGGTAGCCCGGAACATGGCGGTCGGGCTCGGGAATCGAGTCGCGATCGGCCACCTCCGGGGCGGTCCTCCGCATAGCGTCGTCCTTGGCGGCTGCGAGGGGGGCCCGGTGCCGCAGAATGGCAACCTCGGCAGCGAACAATGCGCCGCTGCAAGGTCGGCTGGGGAGGGGGAATAGATGGGTGCGATTGCGGGCATCATGCCGCGCGGCGGCGGGGACCGGGGGCAATTGACGGCGGCGATCGGCGCGATCCGCGATGCGCTCGGACGGCGGGCCCCGCTCGAAGGCGGGCTCGCGGTCGCGTACGACGCGTCGATCGCGCTCGCGCATCGCGGCGGCACCGGACCGGGGGCGGAGGCGGTGCTCCAACCGCTCCGGAACGAGCGCGGCACGCTCTGGCTCGTGGCCGACGGCGAGCCGGCGAACGCGACCGAGCTCCGACTCGAGCTCGTCGCGGCGGGCCACGAGTTCCAGTCGGCCTGTGGCAGCGAGGTCATCCTGCACCTCTACGAGCAGGACGGCATCGGCGCGCTCGAACGCTTGCAAGGCAGCTTCGCGTTTGCGCTCTGGGATCGGGAGCAGCACGAGCTGCTGCTGGGACGCGATCGTTTCGGCGCGAAGCCGCTCTACGTCCGCGATCGGGGCAGTGACTTTGCCTTCGCCTCCGAGGTGCGCGCGCTCGCGGACGGCGCCGCCCTCGATCCGGCCGCGCTGCTCGCGTTTCTCGTCTTCGGATACGTACCCGAGCCGGTGACGGTCGCGTCCGGCGTCCGCGCCGTGGCGCCCGGCACACTGCTGCGTGTTCGGGGCTCGCGCGTCCGGAGCGAGCGGTTCTGGGAAGAGCCGTCGGCGTTGCCGAGCGGGCAACGCGAAGTGGATCGCGCGCGCTTCGGCGGTCTCCTCCGCGATGCGGTCGAGTCGGCGATCGCGGGCGAGGAGAACGTGGGGATCGTCGTCGACGGTAGCGCGGCGTCGGCGGCGTTGCTGGCGCTCGTGCGCCCGATGCTCGGGCGCGGGCTCCGCACGCACGTGTTCCATTTCGCCGACGAGGCGGCAGCGGGGCGCGGCCCGCGTGGACCGCTGGGTACCGCGTCCGCCGTGGCGCAGTGGTTTCGCGGCGAGCCGCGCGAGCACTTCGTCGGGGGGTCGGCCGTGGCGGCCGCGTTCGCAACCGCCGCCGCCGCGGATCAACCGTCGACCGGGGCGCCGCTCGCGGCGCTCTCGACGGCGGCCATGCGATCGGTCGGCGAGCGCGTATGGCTCGCGGGTCTCGCGACGCCGCAGCTCGTCCGCGCGGACACGGCGCGCCTCGTGTCGTGGCTCTGGCGCGCCGGCCGGCACGGCTCGACGAGCGGCCTCACGCGCGTGGCGGCGCGGGTGTGGGCGCGGCGCTCGCCGTTCGGTCGGGCTGCCGCGCTCGCGGAGTACGTCGGGCCGAGCGACGCGATCGCGCCGGCGTATCTCGCGAGCCGGGGCGTGCTCGGACCGGAAGCCCTCGCAAGGTTGATCCAGCCGGACGCGCTCGCCGCCGCGCGGTGCGCGTTCGATGCCGCCGCGCACGTGGATGCGCGCGCGCTCACGCCGCTCGGGCCGCGCTGCGTGCTCCCGGCCGGATCGGCGCAGGTGGCGATCGAGCGCGCGGTCGCGGCGGTCGAGCTCGCGGGCCCGGTCATGTCGGGTGCGCTCCGCGACGCGGAGGGATCGGCGGTCGCGCATGGGATCGCGCTCCGCGTCCCGTTCCTCGACCATCGCCTCCACGAGTGGCTGACGACCGGCGGCGCCGCGCTCGATCGGTCGCCGCTCGTCGCGGTGCTCGAAGGAGTGCTGCCGCCGGCGATCTTCCGGCGCCTCGCCTCGCCGCCGCCTCCGCCGGTCTCGACCTGGCTCCGTGACGAGCTGCGGACGCTCGCCGAGGACACGTTGCTCGCTGACGACGGCGGTGGCCTCTTCCGCCGCGACGGTGTGGCCGAGCTCTGGAAGGCCTTCCTCGCCGGCCGCGCGCCGGCGGAGCCGGTGTGGTCGCTGCTCACCGTGCGCGCGTGGATGGACGCGCAGCGCGGCCTCCGGCGCGAGCGGCCCGAAGGCGGACGGCGGGCTGCTTGAGCCGGCTCAGGCGCTCGCCGACCCGGCGATGCGCTCGGCTTCCGCCTTGAACTCCAGCACCGACTGGCGGAGCGCGGTCTGCTCGATCGGTCGGAGAATCACGCTCGGCACCCAGAAGCCGAGGGAGATGGCCTGCGTGCACGTCGCGGTCGTGTGCTCGGGGTCGTCCGCTTCGAAGGTGTAGCTGCCCTCGATGTCGGCGAGGTCGCCTTCGGCCATCTTCCAGGTGAGCCGGTTCGGAGGATGCCAGGTGTACTCGAGGACGTACCGCACCGTCCGGAGCTTCATGTCTACTTCGAACTCGACTCGTCGCGCCTGGCCGTCCGGATGGCGATCGAGCACCGCGATGTGCGAGATCGGCGAGGACCAGGAAGGATAGCTCTCGAAGTCGCCGATGGCGGCGTAACAGACCGCGAGTGGTGCGGCGATCGGCGTGGTGAAGCTCTGCTGGACGTCGGCCATCGCGGGAACCTAAGGAACGGGTCGCCGGACTGTCAAGCGCGCCCGGTCGTTGCCGCCTCGCTCGGGCGCCGTTATCGTCCCGCCGTGCCCGAGACGACCGAGAGCCCTGCGCGTGCGCCCACGCGTCGTCGCCGCCGGCGGCGACGGATCGTCGCGCTGACGGGCGTACACGGGGTCGCGGG